>JBGVCR010000102.1:0-86949 GCA_045118995.1 Candidatus Cryptobacteroides sp. | reverse complement strand
GTTATGAAGATCATGGAGGACGGCATCGAAGTGGGCTACAGCATCACCTTTGCCAAGGGCGGTACGGTGACCATCTATCATGGAACCAACGGAGCCGACGGCGCAGCTCCACAGATCAGCATCCGCAAAGCTCAGGACGGTAAGTACTATTGGACTGCAGACGGAGAATGGATGACAGACGAGAATGGCGAGATGATTCCTGCAGTTGTTGCGAATGACCCGGATGGCGAGTATATCACTCCCCTCTTCAGAGTTGCAGATGGGAAGTGGTATGTGTCGGTTGATAATGGGAACAGTTGGCTGGAGATTGGGAATATATCCGAGGATGGAAACTGCCGATTCTTTCAATCGGTCACATATAACAATGATTATCTCACACTTATCCTTTCTGACGGCACAGAAGTGAAGGTGCCGGTAGGGGTGGAATCACGCATAGTTGACCTGTTCATATTTATGGGACAGTCCAACATGGCTGGATGCGGCAATGCAGCTGAGGCTCCAAGAGTACCTGAAGGATGGGGATATGAATATAAGGCAATATCTGCACCTGGAAAGCTCAGCCATATGGTTGAGCCATTCGGTTTGAATGAGGACAATCCGGCCAGTGGAGTGGTTTATTCCAGAAGAGGATCACTTGTTTCCTCTTTTACCAATGCATATTATGAATTGACACAGACACCGGTTGTCGGCGTGTCCTGCTCAAAAGGAAGCACATCGACAGAATTCTGGATGCCTGGTGGCGCGCCTCTTAATGACGCCATTCAGAGGCACCGTTCAGCTGAAAAGTGGTTGGTTGAGAATGGATATAAGATCAGAAACAACTTTATGGTCTGGCTTCAGGGAGAACGCGATGCATCTACCGGTGTAACACCTGAAGAATACTCTTCCAATCTGAAGTCCATACTGAGGACGATGATCAACCATACAGGAGTGGAAAAGTGCGTCATCATCAGGATAGGAAAGTTCGTTGGATACTCTCCTACAATCTGCGACACGATAATCCAGACCCAGACAGAACTATGCCAGAAATACAAGGAGTTCATCCTGGGGTCGGCCTTGGCGGCAGGATTCGTGGAAGACAATCTAATGAGTGATCCATGGCATTACACCCAGGAAGGATATAACATTCTGGGAGAGGATGTCGGCATCAACCTGGCGTTCTATGTAAATAATCATATTGAGCCCTATATGTATGACCCGCATACAGGCAGTACATATTTCCCAGTCCAGAAGTACAAGTCTATTTTTGATGAAAAAGGAAATGAGGCCGAAGAAAATGGAGGATCTACATATGAATTCCCTCTTGAACTCGAATATGAGGTATTGGTTCCAAACAGACGAGTAACCGGATATCTGACAGATTGCGTAACCGGCATACAGGAAGCATCAGCAGATGACTATTATTATGAATATGATATAGATCCATCTTGGACCATGTTTGCGACAGGATATGCCCCTTCAGCTCACGCCTCAAATGCGGCCGTCATATATATCGATGCTTCCGGACAAGTAGCCGGATTCGAAGATATTGACTTTGTGGCATACAATTACAGGAATCTGCCTCTGAACATTCCGGCAGACGCAGTCAAGGTCCAGATTGCCTCCAAAGCGGCAGCCGGCAAGATTGTTCCGGTTCTTAAAAGAGCCGTAAACTATATCGGCACCTCAACAAAAATCGATTACGATACCGCCTTGGATGAAGACGGAGTGACTACTTCCTACCGTAAAGGATGGGCTGTTGCATATGACGTTCCTGTCGAAGGTGGCAGAGAATACTATGCTCCATATGCATCCAGACTGTGGTGCTATGACAAGGAGGATAAAACTATCGGAGAGGACTTCCATTTTACCCTACAGGATGACGTCAATGCCATCACTCTTTCATATGACATGTCCGGATTGAATTCCGCATATCCTTCTGTCTATAAAGTAATTGATGACATTAATGGAAAAAGAATCAGAATAACTGACTTCAGTCAGGACACAGGAGGATTCATAAATGTCTTTACAGGAGAGATAACTGTTCCTTCAGCTAGCCCAACCGGCAGACAATGTCTCAATTACTATGTAATACCGGAAGGAGCAAAACAAGTTGACTATCCGTGCTACAAAACCCAGAGAATATACGGTTCGGGATTCCTTGATGCCGATGGCAAATGGATATCCGGATATTCAAATGCTACACCTGGCGTTTATAGACATACTATGGATATTCCAGCTGAAGCTCATACATTTGTCTTAGGTTATCCTGACACCAAGTATGCAGCTGAGCAGAATGTTCCTGCGTTTGATTATCTTGAATTCATATCATTTTAGCATTTTAGGCAAAACCTCAGAGCACACTGATAAGGATTTCAGAGCGTATATGCAGCCTGAGGCCGATTGGCGTACCTTAAGGTTTGGGAATTCATCTCGTATGAAATTGACATTCTTTATGGCTACAGCATCACCTTCGCCAAGGGTGGCACGGTGAGGCCTTCCCCCTGTCCTCGAGGAAGAGAATATAAAAGATATGATAGGCTACGGTGAAAACTAACGGTCTGCTCCACCTTGCTTGCTCCGCCTTCGGCCACATCACCATCCTCGCACAATAAAAGCCTCTTTTTTCTGCAAGGATTGCTGCATTGGCATTAGTCCAAAGCCTATGCTAACCTCCAATCCCTGATAACCAATCACTTACACAATATGCCTGCTGCATCGTGTCAGCAGGCGTATTGCAAAACGCCTTTATAATTACTAACTTAGCGTGATAAATTCAGTCATATGAAAAAGTTTGCAGTCATCATAATAACACTCCTGTCAGCTATCTCCTGCACCAACCTGGATGAAGTCTGGGCTGAGCTCCGTGACCACGAGGAACGTATTCAGAGGCTGGAGGCATTGTGTAACAAGCTGAACAGCAACGTGGAGGCAATCCAGACTATCCTTACTGCTCTGGAGCAGAATGACTATGTCACTGACATCGTCAAGGTGATGGAGGACGGCGTCGAAGTGGGCTACAGCATCACCTTCGCCAAGGGCGGCACCGTGACCATCTATCATGGAAGCGACGGAGCCGACGGTGCTGCGCCTAAGGTAAGCATCCGCAAGGCCCAGGACGGAGAGTACTATTGGACTGCAGACGGAGAATGGATGACGGATGATGAGGGTAATATGATCCCGGCATCTGTTCCGGAGGGTTCTGATGCAGAGTATATTACGCCGCAGTTCAGAGTAGCAGACGGGAAGTGGTACGTATCATACGACAACGGCAACACCTGGAGGGCGATAGATCAGAAAAATGATGGTGAGAATTTCTTCCAGAATGTGACTTACGATCAGGACTATGTCTATATCACGTTAGCAGACGGCAATATATTCAAGATTCCATATAAGACTGATTCTAAAGTGGTAGATCTGTTCATATTCATGGGACAGTCGAATATGTCTGGCCGTGGTGTTGCTGCCAAGGCACCAAAGGTGCCGGAAGGATGGGGATTCGAATACAAGGCGATATCAGATCCGGGAAAACTTCTGCATATGGTCGAGCCGTTTGGTCTCGATGAGGATAACGCGGCAAGTGGAGTGGACGATTCAAATGGAACGAATGGCACTAAGCGAAAAGGCTCTTCAGTATCAGCCCTCACCATTGCTTATTATGAGAAGACCGGCGTGCCCGTGGTCGGAGTGTCATGCTCCAAAGGTGGTTCATCTACAACATTCTGGATGCCCGGCACCAAACCGCTTAATGATGCCATCGCAAGACAACTGGAAGCGGAGCAGTGGCTTGCTGATAATGGTTACACCATCAGGAACAACTACATGTTCTGGCTTCAGGGAGAATCGGACAGAAGCATGGCGCCGGAGACCTATAGATCCAATCTGATCGCCATAGTGAAAGAGATGATAGGAAAGACCGGCGTGACAAACTGCATGATGCTTCGTGTCGGTCAGTCAGACACCTCAACTGCAACGACAAAGAACAACATCATCGAAGTTCAGACTGACCTCTGCCAGACCTATACGGAATTCGTCATGGCATCGACTCTGACCGCAGGTTTTCCTGATGATGGTCTGATGAAGGACACTTGGCATTACACGCAGGAAGGATATGATATACTTGGAACTGATGCCGGAAAGAATGTCGCATTCTATGCTAACAATGGCATTGAGCCGAATATGTATGACCCATACTACCAGGGTCTGTACTATCCTATCAGTAAGTATAAGTCGATATTTGATATAGATCCAGAGACTCCGAACGCCTCAACTGACGGTATATGGTATGTGAATTCTGCATCTACATCTCATGGCTCTGAGTGTGCGAAATCAAATGTCTCGAACGGATGGATCTATTCACATCCAGATGATGTCGCTGCTATTAGGGGAGTACCAATCAATGCTGTGCAGTTTGCTACGACTTCCACAAGCGGCACTGTTACGGTCGGTGTAATCGAAGAGTTCGGAGCGACGGATGTCAGCAAGGTATATACGGGAACCTTCACCAAGTCGTCCACCAAGAAGGAAATAGTGACAGTGCGATTATCATCGACATTCACACTTTCTGAGAATCAACATCTTGTGTTTGAGCCTTCGACAGTAGCTCCGACACGAAACTATAATTTCTACTTTGGCACAGCAGCAGGGAACCTCGAGTTCTACTCTCGTGCCCCTATCAATCAAGAGAATGGGTCGACATATCCGGCATATCGACATAACACCGGTAGCTCTATCGGATGGAATGTCGGATACATCATGCCGGAACCAGGAACTCAGGAGGACATAGTCATTCCTTCAGACGGAGTGATGACCAAGGACATGTTTGTGCGCCTTAAAGATTCATGGCTTGCTGACGGCAGCAGCAATATTGTCATAGGAAATGATAAAGGCTATCATATGTGTTATCTGCCTGTGGATGTCAGCGGATACAGCAGCATATCCGTTACTGCGAATGATGATCATAACGCATATTTCCAATTCTTCAAGGATGATAATCTTAACGGCTTATGCGGTACCCGAATAATTGTCGAAAAAGGTAAGACGATGGTGTTTGAAATACCGTCAGGTGCCAAATATCTGGTCATGTCGCATTCAAGAACAAATCTCACTGATGTGGCCGACGGCTACGGACTATACTTTCCTGCAGCATTAAGGATATTCAAGACAACTGCAGAGGCTTCGACCGGACCTTGGGCAGGCAAGAAGATGGTGGTCATAGGTGACAGCATTACTGCAGGTTCTCATCATGGTGAAAGTCCTATATGGTATCAAGCCTTAGCATCGGAGATCGGAATCACCAACGTGGTTGCAAGCGGACAGAGTGGAAGTGCGATATCTACGACTTCATATTACGGAACAGATTACGGACCGATGGTTGTCCGATATGAAAATCTTCCTGCTGACGGCGATCTGTATATAGTTTTCGGAGGTACAAACGACTATACTTTAAGTACACCTCTCGGAACTATGAACGACGTCACTGACGTGTCTTTCTATGGTGCACTTGATGTAATGATCAATGGCCTGAAAAAGAAGGTTCCTGATGCAACTGTCGTTTTCTTGACACCGATTAACAGATATGGTTACGGTCAGACCAGAGTAGGTAAGATCAAGCTCATCACTCCTTATACCAAGAATGACGAAGGACATGATCTGTATGATTACAGAAAAGCTATTATGGATAAGTGTGAGCAGTATTCGGTACCGGTAATTGATGTATTCCTTTTCCCCGAATTTGATTTCAGCCAAGGACAGGACGGAGTATCGACGTTCAACTCATCTGCGACAAATGCACACCCATGGACGAATGACGGCCTGCATCCAAACCACCTTGGTCATCCGGCTTTAGGAAAAGTGTTGGTGCCATACATAAACAGGATATGGATTGATGCTGCGTTTCCAGGCGGTAACGAAGACATAAATAATAGCGAAGGAGAATGGTAAGATTAAGATACATATTTATGATCATGCTGGTGGTGGTCACCAGCTGCAGACAGATTGAGCCTCTTGTAGAGCAGGAATTGTCCCAAGGACCTGAATTCACAGCTGAGATAGAGTCGTTTGATCCGGAGACCAAGACGGCACTGGACGGAAACTCTGTCGTATGGTCAGCAGCAGACCAGATTGCTGTCTTCCAGGGTACGGCAAAGGCAGATAAGTATCAGGTGGATGAAGACTGCATAGGTACAAAGGAGGGTATATTCGCTATTGTGGCAAAAGGGGAGACATCGTCTGCTGAAAACTTCAACGCCAACATTGCAATATACCCATATCAGGACGGTCTGACAGTCACACCGACATCAGCGACAGAATATAAGATCACAGGTCTGACCATCCCATCCACACAGACCTATACGGCGAACACATTCGCAAACGGGTCCTTTCTCATGGCCGCCATCACTGACGGTCTGACAGATCATACTCTGAGCTTCAGGAACCTCTGCGGAGCATTGAAACTACAGCTTAAAGGTACAGCAAAGATCAAGAGTATTGAGCTCAAAGGCAATGATGGTGAACCTCTTTCAGGCGCTGCCGCCATAACCATATACAATGACGGCTCTTCTCCAACTCTTGAAATGAGTGAGAATGCCTCTGCTATGGTGTCTGTCAATTGGATTGATGGCGTGCAACTGAATCCGGATACTGCGACGCCATTCTTCATAACTATTCCACCGACATCATTTGAGAAAGGCTTTACTGTGAAGATCATTGATATAATGGGAGCTGAAGCGACAGTCCAGACATCAAAGTCAAATGTTGTAAGCCGTTCATATGTCCATACCATGCCGGAAGTGACGATCGAACCCACTCTGCCGTCTGTAAATGAGAGTGCTATGAGTGGTCTGTCTATAGCATGCATCGGCAACAGCATCACCCAAGGCGTCGGGGCCAATGGTAATCCATATCCTAACCAACTTGCTGCCAGACTGAATGCAGCTGTCAAGAATCTGGGTGTATCAGGCACATCATTATGTCAAGGTGGAGCAAGAACATGCAATATAGGAAAATTGACAGAAGCGAATTGTGCAGGTATGGATGTAGTTACCATCATGATGGGAGTCAATGACTGGGCTGCAGCTCGAAATAATTCCTCAGATGGAGTATACTATCATTTAGGCGATATCAATTCCACAGAAACGAACTGCATCTATGGTGCTATGCGCATGTGGTGTGACAAGATCGAGGAATTGAGGAATACGGAGAGCTGTGCAAATACGAGGTTCTATTTCATGACTCCTATCATTACGAGCTGGAACAGCTCGGTTACAAGCACACGCAACTGGGATCAGAGCAAGACCAATGTCCATGGATTCACACTTAGGGATCTATGTCATGCAATCATAGATGTGGCAACTGAGTATGATATTCCGGTCATAGACCTGAACCTCTGTTCGGGAATATATTACAACAGCGCCACAGATGAGAATGTCAGTCTATATGGTGGTGACGGCGTTCATATCAACGAGGCTGGCCATGCCATGGTTACTGATGCGATAATCAGAGCGCTAGCTAGTGATGAGGAGTTTAAAGCATACACCCCTCACATCGAGCTTGGAGCTCTAAGCACGCTGGGTGTATGGGCAAAGAACTTCTATGACAGGCAGTACTATCGCACGCCGAGGTATATGCTGGTAACGGATTCAAATGTAGAGATCAAGGTCAAGGATGATTGCGATGTGCGTGTATGCCAGTATGATGCTGACTTCAAGTTCATCAAGATCATAGACTTCACGCAAGTCATGGCCAGCGAGGGGAAGACCTTCAAGCTGGATGCTTCGTGCGAATATATCAGACTTGTATTCCGTAAAGACAGCTCCCTTCCGCAGTTTGAAAGGCCTGAGGTATATGTGAAGAACGTGGAGGCAAAGGAATACTTCGAGCCTCGTCCTGCGGATGATGGTTATCAGAAGATTTTGGCACATGTTGAAGTCGATGGCCAAATCCTCCCTGACTATGGAGTCGTCTGTCTTCCTGAGACATATTCAAATGTCGGAGAGCCGACCAGACTGATCATCTTCTGCCATGGTGCTGCGGTAAACTACCCGTCATCCGTGTCCAGATTTGTTGCATCTGACATCAATCCTGAGTACTGGCTGAAGGAGGGATATGCCATCATGGACATCGAAGGCAACCCGTTCGACAATACAAACGAACATTTCTACATACCTCAGGCAATCCAATGCTACAAGGCTGCATATGATTGGGTGACAACCACATACAATATCCGCACTGACGGAGTTTTCCTTGGTGGCCGTTCAATGGGAGGAGGTATGTGCTTCGAGATTCTCCGGTCGGACATTCCGGTCATTGCTGCATGCCCTGTTGTTCCGGCGTGCAATCAACTGTGGTACTGGAACTATGCAGACGCGGGCCGAAAAAAATTCTGCACGGAAAAGATGGGCTTTATAGGCACCCAACCGACATGGACAAGCAGCAAGAAACTCACCGATGCAGAGTATGACTATCTTTATGCCAACTTTGACAGGATGCTTGCATGTTCACCGTTCTGGAGCGGCATAGAGAACCTCCCAAGCAAGGATGAACTTTTTAGCGTCGGCAGGGTCAGTGCGAATACAGCATATGATGAGGCAGAGGCAAATCTGTATTCTACATTAAAATTCAGAGCAAAGGCTCCTGTCAAGATCTTCACCTGCTATGAAGACAATACTGTACCGTATCAGCGTAACGCTCAGTTGATGTATAATATGATGGTCAATGCCGGTATGGAATGCGAGCTCAGTCTTGTCCATACGGATGCGTCCACTCCACATCGCTACGAGCAGCAGGACTCAAATGCCAACATCACGGTGACCACACGTTTCGGCGAAACCATGTCTGCTCCGTGGGTCTATGTCGACATGGTCAAGTTCTGGCGCAAGTACGAGTAGATATTCCCCCGAAATTTGTCAGTCAAACAAACATAAGGATATGAAAAGTGTGCATCCATCAGGCAAAGAAAGCATCTTCGTAATCTCAGAAATTTACTCGGAATTCGACCAAATGAAGATGAGGAAACTGCCCACTATATTCGCATCCGTCATGTTGTTGGTGATTGCAGCCTGCCAGCAGGTGGAACTCCTAGTAGAACCGGGAGCTGTTATAGGTCCTGACTTCACAGCCCATATTGAAACGTTTGCCAATGCTGAGACCAAGACAGCATTGGCAAACGGCAAGTCAGTCGTGTGGTCGACAGACGACCAGATCGCAATTTTCCAGGGAAACGCATCTGCTGATAAGTATCAGGTCAACGATGACTGCGTGGGTACAACTTCTGGAACATTCGGCATCGTGGCAAAAGGTGAGACTGCAGCAGAGGAAACCTTCAACGCCAACATTGCAATATATCCATATCAGGACGGGCTTGCAATCACACCGACATCAGCGACAGAATATAAGATCACAGGTCTGACCATCCCATCCACACAGACCTATACGGCGAACACATTCTCAAACGGGTCCTTCCTCATGGCATCCATTACTGATGGGCTCGATGATCACGCTCTATCCTTCAAGAACCTATGCGGTACTCTCAGACTTAAGATGAAGGGAACGGCAAAGGTCAAGAAGATAGAATTGAAAGGCAACAGTGGCGAACTGCTCTCAGGTGACGCTACCGTAAGATTGTATGCAGACGGCGCAACGCCAACATTGGAAATGTCTGCTAAGGCATCCGAATTCATAATCCTTGACTGTGGGGAAGGAGTCCAGTTGAACCCAAACGCTGCCACAGACTTTCTAATATCCATTCCACCGACATCCTTTGACAAAGGCTTCACTGTGACAGTCACGGATGTGAGAGGATGTGCTACCAAACTTCAGACCTCAAAACCTAATTCCGTGGATAGGTCATATGTCCATGAAATGCCAACCCAGACAGTCGATACTGATGAATATTTCACATTGGATGCGACTTCGATACATATATCATTCGATGATGTGATCGAATGTCTTGCTAATCTTGCAATCGGCACTTATTCAAGTCTATATGATGAGCCTTTCTTCGCTTGGTTGAAGAGGTTGCATGATGGCTATGGAGCTAAATTCAGCCTTTATGTATATGACCTGAGCAAATTGTCAGAGGTGCCCTCTACATATAAAGATGAACTTTATGAAGCGCGTCAATGGCTCAAGTTCGGTCTCCACTCAAGAACCTCAGGATATAATTACTCCTCATGTACGTATGAGGATGCTAGGACTGATTGGAATACATTTGTGGAAAATGTAGTCAGAATTACAGGAAGCACAGAGTCGGTAGATCGCATTCCGAGGCTACATAATTTTGCAGGTAATGTGGATGCCGTCAAGGGTATGCGTGATGCCAAATGTGGAGCACTGGGATTTCTGGGAGCTGATGACAGCAGAATCTCTTACCATCTGACGGATGAGCAGAACCAGGTCTTGATAGGTTGCTCGGTATTTATGGATACAGAGAATGAGTTGATTCTCTTCAGGACGAACTATAGAGGAGAACGCCTGGGGGCTGCTGTCGGCATGTATGAGAAGATGGAAGCCTTCATGAACAATGCGACATACGACAACTGTTTCATTCCATTTATATGGTTTACCCACGAGCCATACGTATATAAGAATTCATCATTGACTGACTATGCTTCGAACGTAGAAGATGTATGCCGCTTTGCATATGATTATGGTATTCCGTTTGTGTATCCTCAAAATCGTATAGACATAGATGCGACATCGCAGTGGTATACATATGAGGCAGAGTATCACGGGGTGCTTTCTCCTAATGGCATATATAGCAAAACTCCTTTATATACATTGCACAATGGTCAAGATGGAGTCATTTACGATGGATTAAGTTTCCAGGGCAATGGCACCGGAACAATCACAATCAGAGATCTCCATGCCGGAAACACCCTCGGAACCATGAAATGGGATAAGGCAAATTTGCTCAAGCCGCATGATAATTCAGTGTCAAAGAATGTAAGCTCAGGACAGGACATGTCTTTGGCTATTCCATGGAAATTGCAGTTTACATATAGCTCTTCGAGCGGACTTCTGACTTCTGGCTCTAGAGCCATTTCACCTAAACTGCCTCTGTCTGAATACGCAGATTTCTGTTTTACCGTAACCTCATGTGCGTTCATTGTATCTTGCTATGATGCTGATGACATTTACCTTGGACAGATCAGTAACGAACTTAATGGCTTGTTAAAGGGTGTCGGGCAATGGTTACCTGCCGGAACGCCTATAACTAAAGAGTTCATCCTTTCGGTCGCTCCGGAAACCGATCACATATCCCTGATCGCGTACAATAATGAAATACCCACATACGAGTCTAAATATTCCGGAACTGTTCTGCACATCTATTCAAACGTATACAATAATTACGCATCGCAGTCAGACAAACACATAGGTGAGTGTTGCGTGTATGATGTACATGGAACTGCCGATGTGTGGGGGAACTCTCTGATACAGGTCCTTAAGGTTGGATTCATTGATGACCTCAATTATTGGCCAGCTGCTTCAGAACCCCGTCCTTATGGTAATTTCCTGGTTGACCATGAGAATGGTTGTCTCTATGTATATGTGATGTACTCTTCTAAGAAACTGACCTATTGGTATAAGTTTGATCTCCCGGATGTTTCAGATGGAGTATGGGATGAGGCATATGGGTGTTATGTCAAGACATTGGAAATCAGTGACGTGCTCGATCAGTGGATGACCCCTTTGCAGAATTACATCCAAGGAGGATGTGTGCACGACGGTCTGATCTGGTCAACAGAAGGCTTCACCGCCACATCCGGTACCAATCTTGCCCGCATGAGAATCATTGACCCGGTGAAGAAATCGCAGATAGCAGTGTTCAACTTTTACGCAGACGGAGACCCCGTTGAACCGGAATTCATTGATTTCTACGATGGCAAGTGCTACTACGGCAGCGTTATGCAGATGTATAGTATCGATTTATTATAGTTTCAAGTGTGACTCTCGCCTTAAAAAACTTTTCACCATACTCCTAACGGCTGAGTGCCATGGCCGTTTCATGCCAGCACTAAAGGTGACATTCGCATAATTATTGCATTTTACATTACAATGTTGTACATTTGCGGTACAAATGACATTAATTATGGGACAGTCAACAATATCAATCAGAGTCGATGAGAAACTAAAGAAGAGTTTTGACGAACTCTGCAATGAAATCGGCTTAAGTAACTCTGCAGCTGTAACGATTTTTATGAAAGCCGCAGTACGAGAGCAGCGCATACCTTTTGAACTTCGCACTGAAACAGAAGATGAAATCCGCGCAAGGAGTCTCGCCGCATTTCACAAGCTAAGGGCAATCGCACAAGAAAACGGAGTTGCAGGAATGAGTCTCGAGGAGATAAATGAGGAGATAAGACTGGCTAGAAGGGGTGAGTAATAATGGTTAAGATTTATGCTGTCATTGACACAAATGTGCTCGTATCAGCACTACTATCAAGATTTAATACCACTAGTACAGTACAATTGCTGCAACTGGTGATTCTCGGAGATATTACTCCAATATACAACGATGAGATCTTGGACGAATACCACAATGTGTTGACTCGACCAAAGTTTGGTTTTCCTAATACAATTATTGATGAAACCCTTGAAGCCATCAAGAGGTATGGCATTAATTCATCCAGAAAAGAATCAGACGAACAATTGCCAGATCCTAAAGACATCGTATTCTATGAGGTGGCCTTATCTGTGGAAGACTCATACCTTGTAACAGGCAACCTAAAGCATTTTCCAAAGAAGCCTTTTGTCGTAACTCCTGCTGAAATGCTTCAGATTATCCATGAAATGAAGTCTCCGAAACCAGGACTCCTTTCTGAACCAATCGTGAGATACGGCAAGAAGTAGACTATTCTTATATTACTGTTATATCACGTATTCACTACCGGCAGCACCCTGTCTGCCTGCTTTCAAGCGCTGCGGACGGTCTTCCCACCTTCTGTCCGCATCAGCGTCGCCACTCTGGGATTTGTGAGAAGAACTAAGGAACATGTTGTTCTACGAATTCCCTACCTTCATTGTAAGCATTGATGGCAATTTCTTGCGCAAGAAGATTCTGCGCATCTGTACCGGTGATTACTCCACTACCAAGGTTAGCTCCGGGAACTGATATCTTCTTATAAATCTCGGTAGTCATCCGCATCGGGTGGCCATAAATCGACTTGTCTATGTCAAGTCTGTCAAACAGCCAGCATAAGGTTACATATGTCTGAAGCAGACATGGTAATCCTTCCTGGGTATGTACTCCATCCGGAGAGAGTTGCTGTGCATCTCCCAAGGTATTCAGATCTGTCTGCAGCGCCCTATATACTGCGATTCCGTTAGGTATCATATCTTGGGCATCGGTCGTCTTTAAGATGAGTGCATTGCCCTCTTCAGTTCTCTTATATATTTGATCAACATCATAGCTGCTGCCTCGCATTGGGGCGTGAAACAGACTGATAAACTCTAGGTCGTTGCCACCTGTATAATTTGATTTGATATAGTCATAACAGTTATTCCAGTCTGTGATAAAATCCTCATTTTCTTGCTTGAAGTATTCCTGCATACAAACCATATCAAATTTATACGTCGACAACACTGATGCCATTGTCTTGGATTTGTTGTAATTTGTCCAAGATTCACGATTTTCAGCTACCGAGAAAATAGTTGCCTTCCCATTACTTGTGAACACATTATATTGCTGCTCCAAAGTGTAACCTCCGATATACCACATATAAATTTCAAAGTCTACTTCCGGATAGTAGTTCTTGAGCATATACGGAAGGTAAGCAATACCGTCTTGGGTAAGTGAGTTACCCACAAACAGAATGGAGACGTTCTTCTTTTCCAGGTGGGTGACATTTGTACCGGCCCTGAAATTATCAATATAACTTTCGACACCATTGATGCTGAATCCCACATTGGCATTGTCAGAAAGATTTATGATATTGTGGGAGATCAGTAACTCATCATTTACATATACATTATGCATGTCATCTATGACGTCGATTTTTACTCTATATGGGAATGACGGCAATCGTGAGGCACTGATTGATTGTATTTCCGTAATTGTGCCGTTGTCCTTTAATAAAAGCGTCAATCCATCATTATTCACTCTAACCGCCACATAGTCTTTTTTATTTATTTCGTTAAATCTCGTAAATAACAATAATTGCCCAGTATTATCACTATAGACTTCTGCCTGAATTGCGCGATCCCCGCTTCCCAAAACACAATAAGATGAAGGATAATCTTTGGATGAAAATACTTTTCCATCATAAATATATGTATTAGTCCCATCATTATCATAATGTTTCCATATGTGACCGGAATCGCTTGTGCCTAATCCGCTGGTAGTGTTTGCTCTGTCAAACGAGTCATATATCGACCATCCTTCTGTGTCATTTATCTCGCCGTCTGTATCCGGCACTGAGGTAAACCAGCAAGGGATATCCTTCAGTTTGCTCCACATGTAAACTGCAAGATTGTAGCCGCCGATGTCTGTGTGGTGGATGTTGTCGGTATTGTAATCTATGCCCATATTGTTGTTCAGACGCGCCCATCCCATGCCGGACTCATCGGCCAGACCGATATAGTGGACTCCGCACTTGATGCACACATCGCGTATGCCCTGCCATCTCTCCAGATATTTGTATCTGTCTGGCGTAATCTCAGTGCTGCCGCCGGAAGTGGTATATCGTCCGATTGGTGAGGACATCACTACTATGCGTGCATTGGTGTTCTGAAGGAGGTAGTTGATACACTGGGTCAATGATCCCAGGAATGTGTCTGCAGTATTGTCCCATGGTTCACCCAGCGGAGCTGAAGCATCATTGGCGCCTACCTCAAGAGTGATCAGATCTGCTTCAAGCTTGCCATCGGTAGTATTCATTACCGCATCCTTGACTTTGGTGTTGGATATGATTCCGCCACCACCTATGCCTTTGTTGACTACATTCAAACCGCTCATCTGAGCGACATACGGAACATATTTTCCCTGGGACGCTGATGTGAGAGATGTGCCGTATGCATACCATTTCTTGCCCTCCCAGTGGTTTTTGACCTTATTGATGCGAGGTATGAGCACCTTGGTGTCGTCAAGAAGAGTGAAACATATATATTCGCCATCATATTGGACATCCTTGAAGAAGCAGTCGCTCCCCTTTTCGAGTTCACCGATACTTCTCCAGCTGTTGCCATTGTCATACGAAACATACCATATGCCTTCGGCCACTCTGAACTGAGGGGTGATATAATCTCCGTCCGGATCTGACACTGAGGCTGGAATCATGTTGCCTTCGTCGTCAGTGAGCCAATCCCCGTCTGAAGTCCAGTAGTAGGCTCCGTCAGAAGCCTTCCTGACGCCGATCTTCGGAGTATTTCCCTGCGCTCCGTCTTCACCATGGTAGATGGTGATGGTGCCGGCCTTGGCGAAGGTAATACTATAGCCGACCACTTCCCCGTCCTCCATGATCTTCATGACTTCGGTCACATAGTCATTCTGCTGTACTGCAGACAGGACTGTCTGGAGGGCATCCACATTGGAATTCAATCTTCTGCACTGATTTTCCAGTTCTTCCACACGGTGTTCAAGGCTGCTGAGCCTGTCCAATATATCTTCATATCTTTCGCATGAGGTGGCAAGCATCAGGGCTGTGCATAATATCGTAAGAAGTTTCTTCATATTCCGTCTGATCGTCAGGTAATAATATATCCACGGGCAAATTTACACAAATATTCAGATACCCATAATCGCTCTCTCATATTACCTGACATATATGGCAATCGCCAGAGTGTACTCTCTTTCCCCCAAATGGCGGTACTTATGTATAAGAAGTTCGGAAAATAGAGTGAGATTCCGTAGAAATATCTAAATTTGGAGTTAAATGAAGTTTTAATCGATAAAATAAAGGACATTATGAATTATTTACTGATTCTTCTTGCTGTTTCAATGCTGGTTTCCGGACTCGGATGGATCTATTTTATCTATTTCTTCAGCATCGGCTATGGATTTGGCGTTTCTGCCTTAGCAGTGACCATGGCTATTCTTTTCAAGGATGTGATAACATTGCCAACCGCTCTTTTATGCGCCGTGATGTTCATCTTCGGCTGCAGACTTGGATTATATCTCCTTACTCGCGAAAAGAGATCTCCTGAATATAAGAAGATTCTCTATGGGCCAGATGCCGCTAAGAAGAAGCCGCTGTTTGTAGTCATTACAGTATGGATCTTCTGCGCATTGCTTTATGTCGGCCAGGTAAGCCCTGTGGCATTTTTCCTTACGAACAAAGCATCAGGTGCTCCTGTAAACGAAGTATGGGCATGGATAGGCGCCGGTCTTATGGCTGTCGGAGTCATCCTTGAAAGCGTAGCGGATGCACAGAAGAAGGCTGCCAAGAAGATCAACAAGCATAGATTTGTAGATACCGGAGTGTACAGACTGGTACGTTGTCCGAATTATCTGGGTGAGCTCGTCATCTGGACCGGATCCTTTATCGTATGTTTCGGAGCATGCTGCGCCGTATGGCAGTGGATCATTGCCGCAATCGGATATATCGGAATCGTATATGTGATGTTCAGCGGAGCACGCAGACTTGAAATCCGTCAGAACGGAGCATATGGAAAAGATCCTGAATATCAGGCATATATAAAGAAAACCCCTATTCTCCTCCCATTTGTTCCTATTTATAGCGTAGAGAAGCACAAGTGGCTGCAGGCATAGATCATGCATTTATTTGAGATATGAGGGTTGATATTCATCGGCCCTCATTTTTGTCGGTAATGTTTATTTAAGGCTGATGTTGTCTTTTGGGACGCGATAGTACTTATAAATATCTGCCGCCACGACAGGGTCAGCAGCAACTATTTTCCCAGCCTTCCTTAAAGCACGACGGATCCTCAAGTGCTTGTAATGTCTGCGGAACCATCCATATTTGTGTTCACGCTCACGTAGAAAGCTCAGATCGCTGACTTCTACGACTTTTACCCCTGTCTTATCCTTGTACTTTTTCATTCTATATCGCTATTTATTGCAAATTTAGTGTATTTTTGCCGACTGACAATTATGAAAAGATTCCTATTATATACATTACCGACGGCATTTCTGCTATGTGCCTTTTCGTGGCAGGCAGACGCACAATACGCTACAGACAGTTTCAGTTTCGATTCAGACATATCAGACATCCGCGAATCGATTGCCCCCGATTTCCATTACACCTACGACGACTGGCTCCAATACGGGCCTGCTGCCCTGATGGTCGGACTTAAGGTAGGAGGCTACGAAAGTCGCAGTTCATGGGGCAGAATGTTCGTCTCGGACGTATTCTCCGTAGGAGCAATGGCTGTGACTGTCAATGGATTGAAATACACAATCAAGAGAACCCGTCCCGACGGCAGCAGGCATAATTCCTTCCCATCCGGCCACACGGCCACCGCATTCATGACAGCCACAATGCTCCATAAAGAATACGGCTGGCGAAGTCCCTGGTTCAGCATAGGAGGTTACACTGCAGCTGCTGTAACCGGAGTATCGCGTCTACTTAACAACAAGCATTGGATGACAGATATCGCAGCAGGTGCAGCCATTGGTATCGGATCCGTTCATCTTGGTTACTTCATCACAGACAAGATCTTTGGAGAAAAAGGACTTGCCGAATCATTCATTGAGCCATCATTTCATTATGATCCGGCGAAGAAGCACTACGTGGCAGAGCTTATTTTCGGACAGCGATTCGTAATTGGCGCGGATGGCCAGAAACAGATGGGGACAATACCTGTCAGAGGCGGACTTGCAGGAGTATCCACCGACATTCCCCTGATTCCAGGAGCCGGTATCACTGCAAGAGCCTCAGCAAGTTCCATGACATATGCTGCCGGTTCGACCTTGCCGATGTACAGCACCCTGGCCGGCGGATATTGGAATTTCCATTTCGCCCGCATCCTTGAATTTCAGGCCCATCTGATGGCAGGATGCTCATGGATGAACGGCAACAGCGGCATTGACCTCGCAGCAGGAGCAGGCCTCAGCCTCATCACCGACAGCAATTTCAAGCTCAAGGCTTTCGCAGACTTCGAATCTCTCGACTTCGGTCGCGGCCATCCTTGGACCAATACGGTAGTGGTCGGCTGGAGCTCGGCGTGGTTCTGGTAGTCGCTTTTCTTCATAACTGTACTGCGAATTTTTATTTAATCCTAGAATTTCACGAAATTTGACTATATTTGCACCCGGATCGCTCTGGTGGTGGAATAGGTAGACACGCGGGACTTAAAAGGGCAACCCTCAAAAGTTGCCATTACAGAGTGCCTCAAAGGAAACTTTGAGAGTAGAACTCCCCTAACAAACGGAAACCTCGCCCGCAGAAATGCAGGCTTTGGCGACGGCTCACTAAATTCAGCTTCGGCTGATAAATGGCGTAGAGACTATACAGGGAGGACCTAAACGCATCAAGCGCATGGTCAAGAAATAGTCCAGACTACAACGGCTTAGCATTACGGGTGAAGCCGGCTTGTGTAAAAGCAAGAGTAGCAAGAAAATCCCGTGGCCAGAAATGGCCGTACGGGTTCGATTCCCGTCCGGAGCACATCAATCCCTCTTGGAAGAAATTCTGAGAGGGATTTTTGTATTGCCTCTCTCTTCCGTTCTGTCTTTTGTTACACCTTGGCCGTTAACTTCCATCAAAACGTCCAAGGTGTCTCCGTTTTCTGCGTTTTTCAAAGATTTCCCTTACACCTTGGACGCTTTTTAGGCGAAAAGTGGGCAAGGTCAAACGAACAAATACCTATCTTTGCGATAAGCTATCTTACCCATGGACAAACTCACCCCAGCCCAACGCCGGCACTGCATGTCACGCATACGCGGAAAAGATACCAAGCCGGAAATTCTGGTTCGGAGGGGGCTTCATGCACGGGGATTCAGGTTCAGGCTGCAGGAGAGGAAACTGCCTGGAAGACCGGATATGACTCTACCGAAATATGGAGTGGCATTGATGGTGAACGGATGTTTCTGGCATGGACATAAAGGATGCAGGTATGCAACTAAACCTAAGAGCAACAGCGAGTTCTGGGAGGCTAAAATCAAAAGGAACCAGCATAGGGATGAGGTGACGGCCGCACATCTGGAAGCGTTAGGATGGACTGTTATCACGATATGGGAATGTGAACTGAGAGGAAAAGATGCGGCTCATACAAGAATTGACAGATTGGCCATAGAGATACAGGAGGCCGGAAGGAAGCGGGAAGCAGGCCTTGGCCTCAGACGTAAAATCAGAAAAGCAAGGGAGACAGAAAAGGCGCTTGCTAATGAAAGGCAGGCGGCTCTCGAAGCGGAAATATGCAAGTTGTATCCGATCCCCCAAAAGGTAAAAACAGCATCAAAAGAAATCGAATGATGAAGACAATCGAAGTCACAGCGGCAATCATAATCAAGGACGGCAAGGTATTCGCCACACAGCGCGGATACGGGGACTGGAAGGGATGGTGGGAGTTTCCGGGAGGAAAGATGGAAGCGGGAGAAACACCTCAGGAAGCCCTCATACGCGAAATCCATGAGGAACTGGATGCTGAAATTGAAATAGGAGAGTTCCTTGATACAGTGGAGTGGGACTACCCCGCATTCCATCTGACAATGCATTGTTTTCTCTGCACATTGATATCGGAATCGATGCATCTAAACGAGCACGAGGATGCAGCCTGGCTGAGTGCAGAGACATTGTACTCTGTGAAATGGCTGCCGGCGGACGAAGGATTGATTCCCAAAATCGCTGGTGTGCTTGCATGACCGAACATCTTTGGAACCGATTATTGATATGAAAGGTATGTCTACTGAGGTAAGTGCGACATTGATGATTATTGTTCTTTGCTGGATTCTGCTGACAATAGCGGATGCGGCTGTGGGATGATTGCTGAAACTGGTGTCTGGTATTCCGTTCAGGAAGGCTTTCGCGTGGGGACTGCTGAGTCTGCTGATACCGCCTCTGGCAATCAGCTACGGAGCACTGATTGAAAGGAACTGTTTCAGGATCAAGGAAGTAAGCATATCCTTCGAGAACCTGCCGGAAGCATTTGACGGCTATCGGATTGTGCATATTTCTGATATTCATGCCCGTTCGTTCATCGGCAGAGAGAAGAATCTGGCCAAAGCCATTGACAAGATCAATCGATTGAACCCTGACATTGCAGCCTTCACCGGCGACTTGATAACATTGGCTCCTGACGAGCTTGACAGTCTTGCACCGATACTCGGCCGGATCAAGGCGGGAACCTTTTCCGTCCTGGGCAATCATGATTACAGCATTTATTCCAATGCATCCGAAGATGCACGCCAGGCCCATCTGGAAGACCTGATAACCAGAGAGGAAGCTTTGGGATGGGAGCTGTTGCTTGACGAGCATAGAATAATCAGCAAAGGTACTGATTCTATTGCCGTTATCGGAGTCCAGAACACTTCCACATCGAGACATTTCCCGTCAAAAGGCGATCTGAAGAAAGCCTCCGAGGGTACCGAAGGGATGTTCCGTATTGTCCTGAGCCACGACCCTATGCACTGGGAAAACGAAATTCTCGGCCAGGACTATCCCCTCACCCTTTCCGGGCATACACACGCGATGCAGCTTTCCCTTCTGGGATGGAGCCCGAGCAGTCTGCTTTTCGACCAATACCGTGGTCTCTACACCAGGGACGGGCAGTCGCTTTATGTCAATCCCGGACTTGGCGAGACCATTTTTCCGGCGCGCATAGGAGTTCGTCCGGAAATCACTGTGATCACCCTTAATCGTCGCGCGGAAAATCGCTGAAAAGTCGCGCAAAACCGCCAAAAGTCAATAAAACGCGCGAGAAATCGGCCAAAACTCGCGCGGGATCAATCGTGACTGCTTATATTTGCGATATTGAAATAATTGATTCCAGAGGCCTGATCTTCAATTGACGTCAAGTCTAAAAATTGAAATATCTTTCCGCGTTGTTGTAAGATATGTCCTTGACCATCTGATGGATAAATGCCATCTCACTCTTAGGGAGCTTGCCGTTCTTGAGGTCCTCTCCAAGGATGTTGCAGAGGATTCTGCGGAAATACTCGTGACGAGGGTATGAAAGGAAGCTTCGCGAATCGGTAAGCATACCGACAAATCTGCTCAGGAGTCCGAGAGCAGAGAGAGCGTTGATCTGCTTCTTCATTCCATCCTCCTGATCGAGGAACCACCAGCCGGAACCGAGCTGGATCTTGCCCGGGCATGTGCCGTCATTGAAGGTATATGCCATAGTAGCCAGCACTTCATTGTCCTTTGGATTAAGGTTGTAGAGGATGGTCTTCGTCAGTTTGTCTTCCATCGCCAGAGTGTTAAGGAATTTATGTCCTGCCGCAGCACAAGCGACATCATGAATTGCGTCATAACCGGTGTCAGGGCCAAGGATATTGAACATTCTGGTGTTGTTGTCGCGGATTGCTCCGATATGGAACTGCTGTGCCCAGCCTTTTTCATGATCCATACGCGCGAAGTCCAGAAGGATAGCGCTCTTGAACTTGAGCGTCTCTTCGGCAGTAGGCTTCTTTCCCTTGAGTGTGTTACGGAATATCCTGTCAATCTCTTCAAGTTCGAAATCCTCGGCATAGAAGTTCTCCAGACCGTGATCCGATATGCGGCAACCCATCTCATGGAAAAAGTCCTGACGTTTGCGCAGTGCATCCAGAAGGTCCTGGTAATTATTGATTTCCATACCGGCAGCTGCGCTCAGTTTCTTGATGTACGCGATATACTGCTCCGGCTTTTCCACTACCATAGCCTTGTCAGGACGCCATGTAGGAAGGACCTTGGTTCCGAACGGGTTATCCTGTATCTGCTTATGATATTCCAGACTGTCTGCCGGATCGTCGGTAGTGCATACGACCCTGACATCAAACCTTCTCATAAGAGCCTGTCCTCTGTATTCTTCTGTCTGCAGTTTTGCAGTGCATTCGTCATATATTGCTCTGGCTGTGGAAGGATTCAGCAGGTCATACACACCGAAAATCCTGGCAAGCTCAAGATGAGTCCAATGATAGAGAGGGTTCCTCATTGTGTACGGTACAGTCTCAGCCCACTTTTCAAACTTCTCATAACTGCCACGTGCACCTGTTATGAATTCCTCCGGTACACCGTTACCTCTCATTGCTCTCCACTTATAGTGGTCACCTCCAAGCCAAACCTCAGTCAGATCCTTGAACTGATGGTTGCTCGCAATCATCTCAGGCACAAGGTGGCAGTGGTAGTCGATGATAGGCATCTTTTCCGCACTCTCGTGATAAAGTTCACGGGCAAAATCATTCGTGAGCATGAAATCGTCGTTGATGAAAGTCTGACCTTTGACCAGGCCTTCAAGTTTTGAAATCATATCCATATGAATTAAATTGGTTATTGTTTACTTAAACTGTTTCCTGTACTCACTGGGAGTCATACCTCTGTACTTTCTGAATATCGTAGAAAAATTACTGCTGTCAATAAATCCGGATCGATCTGCCGCCGTGCTTATAGGCAGATCTGTCGTTTCCAGAAGATGACAGAAATTCTCCAGTCTCAATTTCATTATGTATGAAGTTATGGTATAGGGGTACATCTCCTTCTTGAACTTCATCTCTATGGCCCTTCTTGAAAACGGAACAGATGACGCAAGCTTACCTATATCAATCTCTTGAGTATAGTTTGCAGTTATAAAGTCCACGATCTCACGGATATAGGGATCCGAAATCGCCCTGCGCCTTGTCGACATTCTCTCCACCACACCGATTGCCTCCACTGCAATCCTTGCCGGCCATGTCTTCTTCTGATTCACCATCTGAAAAAGAACCTCGGCGATTTCATACCCGTGCTTTTCGAAATTAAGTTTTATGGAGGATAAGGTAGGAGACGAGATATTGCACATGAATTCATCATTGTCGACCCCCAGAAGCGATATGTCGTCAGGAATCCTGATTCCTTCCATCTGACATATTTCAGTCACCTGCCTTGCCATAAAATCATTGCACGCCAGCAGGGCCACAGGCTTCGGAAGTGCGTGAAGCCACTTGGCGATCTCACCAAATTCATCCTTAAAATCCTCTACATCATAACGATAGGTCTTGGTCCTGAGTGATAAGGCTATCTGGTCACTATATCCCTCATATCTTGAAATCGACCAGATGATATCCTTCATGCCTATGAATGCATAGTCAGAGAATTTCTGTTCTATGAAAAACCTGGCCGCATAAGCACCAGATTCCTTGTAGTGACCTGTAAGCATCGGAAATTCATCGTAAACCTTTTTGTAGGTGCGGAGGAAAATAGGGATGTCAAGCTTCCTGGCTTCCTCTATGTTTATGTTATGCCACATTCCGACGATAGCATCCACCTTGAATTTCTTTGCGAGCCTGATGATCTCGATGGAATTGTCCCTGGTCTGGGAAATAAGATGCGACATAGGATAGAATATACACCCTCCCTGCGTATCCGCATACTTGACGAAACCATTCAGGAAACGTCTCTCTGACTCTTGAGAGTAGTCTGTCAGCAGGAGGATCTTGATCATCAGTTTTCGATTATTACCGGTTATTGGTCCTTAACAAGTGCTAAATTAAGTAAAAACTGTAAAAAACAATAAAAACTTCACATAGTTTTCGTTTTAAAAGAATTATTTTCGCTAGCAATAGACTGTTATGAGCTGTACACTTTTAAATTTGCAGAAACATCATAACCAAGCAACCTCAAAAGCGGTGACTCATCATGAAAGAGCTCAACAGAAAGATAGAGAAAATGATGTTTTGAAATAAATAATCAACCATATCAATGAAAAAGGACACTAACCAAGAACTGATGACCAACTGGCGCTGGTGGATGGTAGTACTGCTATTCGTGGCAACTACTGTCAACTATATGGACCGCCAGGTGCTTTCCCTTACATGGAAAGAGTTCATCGCTCCCGAATTCCACTGGACTGACAGCCAATACGGAATCATCACATCCGTATTCTCCATCTTCTACGCTGTATGCATGCTTTTCGCCGGCAAATTCGTGGATTGGATGGGTACGAAGAAAGGATATCTGTGGGCTATCGGAGTATGGTCATTCGGAGCCTGCGTACACGCCCTCTGCGGATGGGCTACAATGCATATTGAAGGCTATGAGTCCCTAGCGGCCATGAAGGCTGTCGAAGCCGGATCCAATGCAGCATTGGGAATATCGACAGTAAGTGTATGGCTCTTTCTTGCAGCACGTTCGATACTTGCTCTCGGAGAGGCAGGAAACTTCCCTGCGGCCATAAAGACCACTGCAGAGTACTTCCCGAAAAAGGACAGGGCATTTGCGACATCGATATTCAACGCCGGTGCATCTGTAGGAGCTTTGATTGCTCCCGTAACAATACCTCCTTTGGCTGCCGCATTCGGATGGGAACTGGCATTCGTGATTATCGGAGCCCTCGGTTTCTTCTGGATGGGATTCTGGGTGGTAATGTACGATAAACCGGCAAAGTCAAAACATGTAAATGAGGAGGAACTGGCTTATATCAGACAGGATGAAGACGAACCGGCTGCCGAGGCTGTCGAAGAGGAAAAGAGCAGCATACCCTTCCTCAAATGCTTCACATACCGCCAGACATGGTCATTCATCGCAGGAAAGTTCTTCACTGACGGTGTATGGTGGTTCTACCTGTTCTGGGCTCCGGCATATTTCCAGGATCAGTTCGGATACAAGGCGTCTTCCGGCATGGGTATGTCTCTGATTGTCACTCTTTATGCAATTGTCACAGTAATATCCATCTTCGGAGGTTATCTGCCTAAACTGTTTGTAGAGCAGAAGGGAATGCACCCATACAAAGGAAGAATGCTCGCCATGCTCATCTTTGCTTTCTTCCCTCTCTTCGCCTTGTTTGCACAGCCGATGGGACAGTACTCAGCATGGTGGCCTGCAATCATCATCGGACTCGCCGGAGCAGGACATCAGGCATGGTCTGCAAACCTCTTCTCCACTGTAGGCGACATGTTCCCTAAATCCGCTATTGCCACCATCACCGGTATCGGAGGAATGGCCGGAGGAATCAGCTCGTTCATCATCAACCTGAGCGCAGGCCGTCTGTTCGACTATTCAGAAAGCATGGGTGCAGCCTTCACATTCCTTGGATTCGAAGGCAAGGAAGCAGGATATATGATTGTATTCTGCATCTGTGCTGTCGCATACCTTATCGCGTGGACAATAATGAAGGCTCTTGTACCTGAATACAAAAAGATCGGATAATCCCTATATAAGGGATCGGATGCCACTGATCAAGATCCGAAGCATGTTCCGAACGAATATTACACACAGTTCGACATATATACTGAAATGAGATAAGAACCTCATCCCCGACTTGACCGGGGATATAATAAAAAAAACATGGCTAAAGTAATTACATTCGGCGAGATCATGCTCCGCCTTGCCACACCGGGATATCTTAGATTCTCGCAGACCAGACAGTTTGAGGCCACATTCGGTGGCGGTGAAGCCAACGTAGCTGTATCACTTGCCAACTACGGCATCGATACTGAGTTCGTGACCCGCTTTCCTAAGAACGACATTGCCGCAAGCTGCATAAAGGATCTTCACAGCTATGGCGTAGGAACAAAGCACTGTATTTTCGGCGGCGACCGTCTCGGTATCTACTTCCTTGAGACAGGGGCTGTGGTACGTCCGAGCAAGGTAGTCTACGACCGCGCTCACTCCTCTATCGCTACAATCGAGAAGGGTATGATCGACTGGGAGAAAGTATTCGAGGGCGCTGACTGGTTCCACTGGACAGGTATCACTCCAGCTATCAGCCAGGGTGCTGCCGACGTCTGCCTCGAGGCGATTCAGGCTGCAAACAGACTTGGAGTCATGGTATCATGCGACCTCAACTACCGCAAGAACCTCTGGAAATATGGCAAGACAGCTTCTGAGGTCATGCCTGAACTGGTGGCCGGCTGCGACGTGATCCTCGGAAATGAAGAGGATGCGGAGAAGGTCTTCGGTATCAAACCTGAGGGTTTTGATGTTACTGCTACCCACGGTGAAGTCAATGCCGCCGAGTTCGAGAGCGTCTGTACTCAGCTCATGGCCAGGTTCCCTCGTGCCAAGAAGGTGATCATCACCCTCCGTGGTTCAATCAATGCAAACCACAATACCTGGGGCGGAGTGCTCTACAGCGACGGTAAGCTCTATCAGTCTCCACGTTACGACATAACCCACATCGTCGACCGTGTCGGTGGTGGTGATTCATTTATGGGAGGCCTGATTTACGGACTGCTTTCATATCCGGAAGATGACCAGAAAGCACTCAATTTCGCTGTTGCGGCTTCTTGCCTGAAACACACCATCTACGGTGACTATAATCAGGTGACAGTCGCAGAGGTAGAAAACCTTATGAAGGGAGACGGTTCAGGACGAGTATCAAGATAATATTATGGCAAAATACAGTAAACAACAGGTAATAGCGGCAATGAAGGAGACAGGCATGGTTCCCGTCTTCTACCACGCCGATCTTCAGACTGCAAAGGCAGTCGTAAAGGCTTGCTACGATGGTGGCGTAAGAGCATTCGAGTTCACAAACCGCGGTGACTTCGCACACGAAGTGTTCGGAGAGCTGGTAAAGTATGCAAACGCAGAACTTCCCGGAATGATTGTCGGAATCGGCTCAGTGGTGGACCCTGCTACTGCAGCACTCTACCTCCAGCTTGGGGCCAATTTCGTTGTAGGACCTCTTTTCAACCCGGACATAGCTCCGGTATGTAACCGCAGGCTTGTTCCATACTGCCCGGGATGCGGTACCGTGTCTGAAGTAGGAAAGGCACAGGAACTCGGCTGCGACCTTTGCAAGGTCTTCCCCGGTGACGTCCTCGGACCAGCATTCGTGAAAGGCCTGAAGGCACCTATGCCTTGGAGCCAGCTTATGGTGACCGGTGGCGTCAAACCGACCCGAGACAATCTTGAAGGATGGTTCAAGGCTGGTGTCACTTGCGTAGGAATGGGCAGCAACCTCTTCCCTAAGGAAGCTATTGCCAGCAAAGACTGGGAGGCAATCACCAAACTCTGTAAGGATGCTCTCGACATAATCAGCGAGATCAGATAATACCACGCGCGAGAATTTGGCAAAAAGTCGCGCGAAAGGGCCGAAAACAAGCAAAACGCGCGAGAAATTGGCAAAAACTCGCGCGTAATCAATTGCATTTACCTATATTTGGCTTATACAATGCGGGATTCTCTAGGATCAATGTATTAACAAGCTCTGCAGGCCGATCTGGCCGGGTATCTGACACCCTTTCTTAGAAACGCATTTCAATACCATTATTGTTTAACGCCGGAGATCAGCCGGCAAAGAATTTATTGAAATGAGCAGAGCTGGATTTTACGACAAAGAAAACTTGTGCAGATACTATTTCGACAAACATGAGTGCATCTACCACTTGTGTACTCCTGAGAATCATCCACTTATATTCAGGAACAAAGATGAATTCATGACAGGAATGAACCTGGTGGGGATTGCAGCCAGGTCACATCATGAAGTAAGCATTCTGACATTCGAACTGATGAGCAATCATATGCATCAGATAATCACCGGGAGCAGAGAAGATATCGAGAGTTTTTTCGTTAACCTTAAGACATTGACTGGCAGATGCCTGCCGGAAGCTGATTTAAGTGGTTTCAATATGCAGTTGCACGAAATCAAGACTTTGGAGAATCTTAGGAATGCAATAGCATATGTCAACAGGAACGGTTCAGTCATTGACCCGGATGTGTGTCCATATACCTATCCATGGGGAGCAAACAGATACTACTTCAATCCGGAAGCGAAATCCAGATACGAAGAACTGAAACGGAGAGCCTCAAACAGTTTTATCAGAGAGAAATCAATAAGCCGCAGGTTCGATGATATCAAAGATTTATTTTTAGTGGACGGATATATAAGTCCTATGTCGTTCTGCGCAATATCTGACGGAGAAAGTATGTTTCGAGATGCCCGCCACTATTTTACAAAGGTATCCAGACATATAGAGAGTTACGACGAAATTGCAAGGATGATCGGTGAACAGATTTACTATACGGATGATGACTTGTTCTCTGTTGCATGCACATTAGCGGCGAAGAATTACAACTGCAAGATTCCATCGCAGCTTCCGAGAAGCCAGAAAATCGAACTGGCCAAGTTTCTGCATCATGAATACAATACCGGAATCAAGCAACTGCAACGAATACTGAAGATCGACCAAGGCGTCCTGACAGCACTATTCGGGGATTCCTGTAAATGATTGCGCCATAACGACGCGCGAGAATTTGGCAAAAAGTCGCGCGAAAGGGCCGAAAACAAGCAAAACGCGCGAGAAATTGGCGAAAACTCGCGCGGAAGTCTGCTAAATAAGTATATTTGTCAATTATGGAAGGCAGAGAAAGAGAAATACGTAAAGTTACCTTGTGGGGTGCTGCCGTGAACATCACACTGACCATAGCCAAGCTTCTTGCCGGGGTATTCGGACGAAGTGCAGCTATGGTGGCTGACGGTGTGCATTCGCTGTCTGATCTGCTGACTGACGCCATAGTGCTCATATTCACTCACATCTCGTCGAAGGGCAAGGACAGGGACCATTCATTCGGGCACGGCAAGTTCGAAACCATGGCCACCCTCATAATCAGCGTCATACTTATTGTCGTCGGAGCCAAGCTTATGGAAGGGGGCATCAGAAGCATAATCGACGCAGCCAACGGGAAAGATCTGCCAAAACCGGGATATATCGCTCTTATCGCAGCCATCGTCTCGATCATCCTGAAGGAACTCCTCTATCAATGGACAGCAAAGGTAGGGAGAAACACCAACAGCCCGGCAGTAACAGCAAATGCCTGGCATCACAGAAGCGATGCTCTGTCATCGGTCGGTTCACTCATCGGAATCGGCGGAGCCATCATCCTCGGACAGAAATGGACGATATTGGATCCTGTCGCATCCTGCGGAATAAGCATCGCTATCATCGTCGTAGCAGTGAAGATGGCCATGCCATCCTTGAACGAACTTTTGGAAGCATCACTCCCGGAAACAATTGAGAATGAAATAATTGCCACAGCCTCATCCGTAAAAGGGGTGAAAGACATCCATAATCTGAAGACCAGGCGCAACGGAATCTCCGCCATTATTGACGCACACATAGTCGTGGACCCGTCAATCAGCGTAACAGAAGCTCACGACATTGCCACAGAAGTAGAAGATGCCTTGAGCCGAAAGTTCGGAAACGAGACCCAGGTGAGCATACATATCGAACCAGACAAGAACTCCAGATAATGAAAAGACCAGCAAACATCGCGCTCCTTTGCGGAGCTGCTGCAGTGATTCTCAGCTGTATAATCATGCTGAATCTGCTTAAAAACGACACAACTATGGAAATACTGACCGGCACATACGGCGGAAAAATCTACAGGTACAGCTTTGACACCGAAAGTCTGGAATTCACCCTTCTGGAAAAGGTCGGAGCGGAAAATGCATCATACGCAATAAAGGATGCAGGCAATATATACGCAGTCAGCGAGACAGGAGATGCTTCAGGAGCCTATTCCTTCAGTGTCGGCTCACAGACAGCAATGACCGCAGACAAAAGACAGACAGGAGCAGATCCGTGCTTCATTATGAAATATGATGACAGGATTCTCACAGCCGACTACAGCGGAGGCTCGGTAACCGTATTCCCGCTCATAGAAGGCTCATTGGGTGACTCTATCCAGAAGCTGGATTTTCAGGGCAATGGCCCGGTGGAAGGCAGGCAGGAGTCCTCTCACATCCATCAGCTTAAGACGATTCCGATGACAGACTGGATACTGGCATCAGACCTTGGCGCCGACAAGATCCGTCTGCTAAGATTCGAGAACGGAAGTCTCACTCACAAGGGAGACATCGATTGTCCCTCCGGAAGCGGACCGCGACACATGGAATTCGGCAAAGACAATAAAACCCTCTACTGCATCAGTGAGCTTTCCGGAAATGTCCTGGTTTATTCGGTCAATACAAACGACATCCCTGAATTCACCCTTATCCAGGAAATCCAGGCCGACGAGGTCAATGCCGGCGGAAGCGCAGATATCCATCTTCACCCTTCAGGCCAATATCTCTACACATCACATCGTCTGGACAATGACGGAATATCGATATTCAGAATCCTCGAAGACGGTACATTGGAAAAGACCGGATATGCCCGCACAGGCAGACATCCTCGAAATTTCCTGATTACCCCTGATGGAAAACTGCTGCTGGTAGCCTGCATGAACGACCACCTCGTCCAGGTATTCAGAATCGAGGCGGACGGTGCATTGACATTGACCCCTTCAGTACTAAGATTTGAAAATGACAGGCCTTCATGCCTGACACTATGACAACCTTGCTGCACTTAAACCTTCAGCGGCACACTTAAAGTATTTTTTACCTCGCCGATAACAAAGATACTATGCAGTGAGCCTATGCAGTCGAGATCTCCAAGAGTATCAAGAACAAACTCCTGATAATCATGCATGTTACGTGCATAGATCTTCAGCTGATAGTCATAATCTCCGGAGGTATTGAAGCATTCCACTACTTCGTCGATCTGAGAAATGACCGAGGTGAAGCGCTGGCTGAATTCCTTGCTGTGCTGCTTCAGGCGCACATTGCATAGCACCATTATGCCGTTGCCGGTCTTGATAGGATCGACAACGGCTATATATTTTCTGATATATCCCTCTCTTTCAAGACGTTTTTGTCTTTCAAACACAGGAGAAGGAGATAAATTGACCTTTGCAGCCAGTTCCTTTGTAGTAAGTTTCGCATCTTTCTGCAGTTCGCGCAGAATCAGGATGTCGGTTCTGTCAAGTATTTCCATATATCAAATTTATATCCGGGCCAAGTGCTACGAGTAGAGTAATCCGCTTAACCAGAATTTTACGGAATTATATTCTGCAATCATTGCAAATAATAGCAAAAATAGAATATTTTTCCGAATATTTCAGAAAGGTTGCATATATTGTTCCAATATATCATCTTTGCAAGCCGAATTATGCAGATAATCAGTATCTTTGCACGTTTTTTCGGTATAGCATAACCGATTGACTATATGATAAGAAGAGAATACATACATAACGATATTTTCGAGTTCGAGGCCGGCGGAAACGTTGAGAGTCTGAAGGTAGTGTATCATTGCTCGGAAAAAGAGTGGCAGAAAGATGACCGGAGAAAAGTCATATGGATATGTCATGCCCTTACTGCCAATTCCGACGCCGAGGACTGGTGGCCTGAACTTGTAGGCCCGGGAAAGCTTTTCGACACAGAGAAATATTTCGTGATATGCGCCAATATGCTCGGCTCGGCATACGGTTCTTCGGGTCCGTCAAGCATTGACCCAAAGACCGGGAAACCATACTACTTCGACTTTCCGGCAGTCACAGTCCGCGATATTGTCCGTGCCAACGACCTTGTGCGCGAACATCTCGGGATAGAGCACATCGACTTCATGGTGGGAGGATCCATAGGAGGATTTCAGTCGGTGGAATGGTCGATAATGAAGCCCGAGGTCATAAAGAAGGCAGTCTATATTGCCTGCGGAGTGCGCGTAACCCCTTGGCTTACAGCATTCAATGAGTCCATGAGAATGGCTCTCGAGACCGACCCCACATTCCGCGAATGTGCCTCGCTCAAAGGCGGGGAAACAGGACTTAGATGTGCCAGAAGCATTGCCCTGATCTCATACAGAAGCTACGAGGGATACAACGCGACACAGTGGGAAAAGGATGAGGACTGCCTGTTCGCCGACAGGGCGGGCTCTTACCAGAGATACCAGGGAAAGAAGCTTTCGGACCGCTTTGATGCTTATTCATACTATTATCTCTGCGGATCGGTGGACAGCAACAATGTAGGACGCGGACGTGGCGGAGTGGAAAAGGCGCTGGGAAGCATCAGGACGGAATGTACCGTAATCGGTATCGACAGCGACAGACTTTTCCCTGTGGAGGAGCAGAAGCTCATAGCCTCATGCATTCCCGGAGCCGTATACCACGAGATCACATCAAAGTTCGGACACGACGGATTCCTGCTGGAAAATGATCAGCTCACCGCTATCATACAGCCGTTGTTGCCATAAATATTTTCCGGCCAGGGCAGAAACACCATCCACGAAAGCGGCATGAAACCGTGGCAGATACCCATCTTGAACGTCGGATCGTTCACACTTTTACGGGAAAACCGTGGACGATGTCCACAAAATAAAACTATAAACTTCACAAAATATGCAGGTATTGAAATTCGGCGGATCATCCGTAGCAAATGCACAGAATATGGCGAAAGTGATCGACATCGTAACAAAGGCGGTCGATCGTGACAGAACCATCCTGGTGTCTTCAGCCATCAGCGGATGTACCGACACCCTCATAAAGATCGGAACACTTGCTTCAGAGCGTGACGAGAGCTATAAGACTCTCATCGACGAACTCCAGGCAAGACACCACGAAATAATTGACTCCTTCCTTCCTGTGGAGAAGCAGGCAGAGTCGAAAGAAGTATGCGACGGATTGTTCGACTCGCTCAGAAGCATTGCCCAGGGCGTGTATCTCCTTGGCGAACTTTCACCTGCGAGCCTCGACGCGATCCAGTCATTCGGCGAACTCTGGTCAACAAAGATCCTCGCCACGAAACTTGCTTCCATCGGCATTGCCACCAAATGGATCGATTCACGACAGATCATCCGCACCATTGCAAAGGGAGACAAGAACGTAGTGGATATCCAGAAGACTTATTTCCGCGTGAACGAAATGGTGGAGACCAATCCTATCACCCAGCTTTTCGTTCTTCCGGGCTTCATCGCTTCGGACAAACAGGGCAGGACCACCACTCTGGGACGCGGAGGTTCGGACTACACCGCAGCTCTTTACGCTGTAGGCTGCAAAGCCCGTATTCTCGAAATCTGGACCGATGTGCCGGGTATGATGACCTCGAATCCCAAGGTCGTCCCTACTGCCCGTACTATCAGCAACATCTCTTACAAGGCAGCCCTCGAACTTTCGCACTTCGGCGCGAAGGTAATCTATCCTCCTACTATCCAGCCGGTTGTGGCTGAAGGAATTCCAATTTACGTAAAGAACACATTCGAACCTGAAGCGCACGGAACCCTCATCGAGAAACATCCGCCCCGCAGCAAGGATTCCGTAATCGGAATTTCCAATTCGGACAATATCGCCCTGCTTTCACTCGAAGGAAGCGGCATGGTCGGTATTCCGGGATTCTCAAGCCGTCTCTTTGAGACTCTCAGTCAGAATGACATCAATATAATCCTCATCACACAGGCGTCTTCGGTACACACAATGTGCATCGCCGTGTCTGAAAAGGATGCGGAAAAGGCGCGCGAAGCCGCAGACAAATGCTTCGCATATGAGATTTCCCTCGGAAAGCTCAATCCGCTCAAGGTCGAGAAAGGATTCTCAATCGTATGTCTGGTAGGAGACGACGTACTTAACCAGACAGGAGCCACAGGCCGCATGCTTGCAGCCCTGGGACGCAACAGCATTCCGGTAAGAGCTACAGCTCAGGGATCGTCTGAGAGAAACATCTCTGTGATCATATCTTCCGAGGATGCCGAGGGAGCGATCAAGACAATCCACAACGAATTCTTCGACAGAAGAAGCGGAAAGGACATCAACCTCTTCATCGCCGGTTTCGGTACCGTAGGAAGGGCGCTGGTGGACATCATCGCAAAGAACAGAGACAAGATTGCAGCACGCACAGGACGTCGTCTGCGCATCTGCGGACTTTCGAACAGCCGCCGTTTCATCATAGACAAGAACGGTCTGGACCTCAATGATATAAAGGCACAGCTTGACAATGGAATCAGCGCTGCAGATGAGGCTTATTTCACTCATCTGGCTACACTTTCACTTGAAAATTCCGTGTTTGTGGACTGCACTGCATCTGCTGACATTGCATTCAAATATATGAACCTATTCAAGAGGGGCTATTCAGTCGTGGCTTGCAACAAGATCACATTCTCATTGCCATACCGCCAGTATGCGGCATTGAAAGAAGCTGCGATCGAGATCGGAGCCACCCTCCGTTATGAGACAACCGTCGGAGCAGCCCTGCCTATCCTCGAGTCAATTTCACGCAGCGTACACAGCGGCGACGAGATCGTACGTATCGAGGCTGTCCTCAGCGGTACATTGAATTATATCTTCAGCAATTATGCAGGAGGCGAGGGAGGTACCTTTGCGGAAGTGGTGAAAAGGGCTCAGGATGCAGGATATACAGAACCGGACCCACGTCTGGATCTGAGCGGACGTGATGTATTGCGCAAGCTTCTGATTCTTTCTCGCGAGGCCGGTGTTCCGCTCGATGAGAAGGATGTGCAGATATCTCCTATTCTTGGGGAAGAATTCTTCGAGGGAGATGTGGAGGCTTTCTACGCGAAACTTGCTGAGAATGAGGCAGTTTTTGCTGCAAGATACAATGAGGCTGCCACCAAGGGACTGAGACAGCGATTCGTTGCCTCCCTTGTGAAGGACGAAACCTCGGAGCTTGGCTACAAGGCAAAGATCGGACTGGAGAATGTGGAGGAGTCGCATCCTCTTTTCACACTCAGCGGAACAGACAACTGCGCAATCATCCAGACTGACTTCTATCCGTCTCCGCTCGTAGTACAGGGAGCCGGAGCCGGAGCTTATCAGACCGCTTCAGGAGTATTGAACGATATAATAATGTAACATAACGTCCGCTAAGTGCAGAACGATTGTCATGCCGAAAAGCGACACTCCGTCATTTCGGGCGAGCGCAGCGAGACGAGAAATCCCATAAGATATGAATAACAAAAACTATAAATTCGAGACCCTTCAGGTAAGGGCAGGACAGGAGATTGACCCTGTATCGAAGGGTACTGCAGTGCCTATCTACCAGAGCACAGCCTATACCTTCGACAGCATGGAATACGGAGCCGAGCTTTTCGAGCTGAAGCGTCCGGGCAACATATACACCCGCATCACCAACACGACCAATGAGGTCTTCGAGAAGCGCATGGCCGCCCTCGAGGGTGGTGTGGCGGCTGTTTCCACAGCATCTGGCCAATCGGCTGTATTCCTTTCGATCACCAACATCTGCGGTCCTGGGGACAATATCGTCGCTCAGCCATTCCTGTACGGAGGTACATTCACAATGTTTGCAATCACACTTCGCGATATGGGTATCGAAGTACGTTTCGCAGCCAGTGACAAAGCTTCCGACCTGGAGGCCCTGGTGGATGGCAGAACAAAGGCTATCTTCCTGGAAAATATCGGCAATCCGGCATTCAACATTCCTGATTATGAGCCGATTGTGGAGATGGCACGTCGCAAGGGAATCTGCGTGATGGTGGACAACACATTCGGAATGGGAGGATATCTTTTCCGTCCTTTCGAGTGGGGGGCCAATGTATCCATCCACTCGGCTACAAAGTGGATCTGCGGACACGGAACTGCTTTGGGTGGCGTAGTAGTCGACGGAGGAAACTTCGACTGGACTCCAGAGAAGTATCCTTTGCTGGCAGCTCCTTCAGAAAGCTATCACGGACTCGTTTACAAGGAAGTATTCGGTGACGCAGCTTTTGCCGGACGTGTACGTGTGGACGGACTCCGTAATATAGGTCCGGCAGCCTCTCCGTTCAACTCATTCCTGATGCTCCAGGGTCTGGAGACATTGTCCTTGAGAGCGGAGCGTTGCTGTGACAATGCCCTCGCAGTAGCTGAATTCCTCGAAAAACACCCGGCTGTCGAGAGTGTGAATTACCCGGGACTCAAGAGCAATCCGTACCACGAACTCGGATGCAAGTATCTGCGTCACGGTTTCGGAGGCGTACTCACCTTCCGTGTAAAGGGAGGATTCGAGGCAGCGGCATCGCTTGTGACACGCCTGGAGCTGATCCTCCATGTGGGCAGCGTAGGAGATGCCAAGTCGCTCATCGTTCATCCGGCATCCACCACTCACTCCCAGCTCAGCCCGCAGGAGCAGGTAGCCGCCGGAGTTTACCCTAACATGCTCCGTCTCAGCGTCGGTATCGAGAATGTCGATGACCTCATCGCTGACCTCAACGCTGCGCTGTAATTGTCGTAAACCGCAAGTGGTGCGAACAACGTACAATTGTCATTTAAGCGAACGAAGCACAATTATCATTTCGAACAAATGACAGTTGTATTTTTGAACAAACGAAGTGCAATTGTCATTTCGAACAAAGGACAGTTGTATTTTTGAACAAACGAAGTGCAATTGTCATTTCGAGCGAACGAAGTGAGACGAGAAATCCTTAAACTATGTACAACACATATTACACATATATAATGTCAAACCCCAATAACACCACTTTATATATCGGTGTAACAAACGACATTGAACGTAGAGTACAAGAACACAAGAGCGGTCAGATACCAGGATTTACTCAAAAATATAATTGCTGCAAGTTAGTATATTATGAAAAGTATTCAGACATAGACCAGGCTATTGAAAGAGAAAAGAAACTTAAAAAGTGGAGAAGAGAGAAAAAAGATTGGTTGATTAGGACAATTAACCCTGACTTAAAGGATTTGTTCGAAGAATTTATCAAATAGATTTCTCGACTCGGCCAAGGCCTCGCTCGAAATGACAAGCAACAAGTCCTTTCCCTTTCGATCGAAGTATAGTCGACATTTGGAACGAAGCACAATTGTCATTTCCAACAAAGGACAGTTGTATTTTTGAACAAACGAAGCACAATTGTCATTTCGAGCGAACGAAGTGAGACGAGAAATCCATATAAGAAATATTAAATAAAGTTATAAAGTAGAAAACTTTGAGCGAAGCGATAGCAAGTCCTCCTCCCGAGGAGGAGGATTTAGGTGGAGGGTAGCGTAGACATATTTTCATATTATGCACGCCCTCGGCAGCAGCGATAAGTTAAGAAACATACAATAAAGTTATAAAGTAGAAAATATGAAAGTAGCTGTAGTGGGTGCCACAGGACTCGTAGGCACCAGAATGCTGGAAGTTCTTGCAGAAAGGAACTTCCCTGTAACGGAGCTCCTTCCGGTAGCTTCGGCAAAGTCAGTCGGACGCAAGATTACATTCCAGGGAAAGGAATGGACAGTGGTAAGCGCTGAGGATGCGATTGCTGCACGTCCCGACCTTGCACTCTTCTCTGCTGGAGGAAGCACATCAGCAGAGCTTGCACCTAAGTTCGCAGAAGTCGGTTGCCGTGTAGTGGACAACTCTTCTCATTGGCGTATGGACCCGAGCAAGAAACTTGTAGTTCCGGAAATCAACGGTGATGTCCTCGAAGAATCGGACTATATCATCGCAAACCCGAACTGCTCGACCATCCAGATGCTCCTTCCGCTGTGGCCTCTTCACAAGGCATATACAATCAAGCGTATCGTAGTATCTACATATCAGTCAGTTACAGGAACAGGCTATAAGGCAATGGACCAGATGACTGCAGAACGTGCTGGTGGAAAATGGGGAGAATATGACGCAGTATATCCGCATCCTATCGACCAGAACATCCTTCCTCATATCGACTCATTCCTCGAAACAGGCTATACCAAGGAGGAAATGAAGATGGTCAACGAGACTCACAAGATCTTCGGGGACGACAGCATCGGAGTATCCCCTACCACCGTCCGTGTACCGGTTCAGGGCGGTCACTCAGAATCGATAAACCTCGAATTCGAAAAGGATTTCACTCTCGAGGATGTACGCAGAATGATGGAGGAAACCCCTGGAGTGACCCTTCAGGACGATCCGGCAAATAATGTATATCCGATGCCTCTCTACGCTTGGGGCAAGAACGATGTCTTCGTCGGACGTATCCGCCGCGACCCTTCTGTAAAGTCTGGTCTCAACTTCTGGTGCGTAGCTGACAATCTCAGAAAGGGAGCAGCAACAAACGCCGTTCAGATAGCTGAGAAACTCATCGAGAAGGGATTCCTTCCAAGATAAACCGCGACAAAGGCAATAAGTTTTATAGAATTTATTGCCTTTTATTCTTTTTAAATGGTACATTTGCAGTATAACCGTAGCATTATGAAAAAATCAGTTTATCTACTCATTGCGGCATTAACTCTGATCTGTGCCTGCCATCCTGAAGACAAGGATCCCAAAGGTCCTTCAATTGTAAACCCGGGTGATATCATCGTCAATGGAAAGGAGACTCTTGAGCCAGACCAACAGAAACAGAAATTGGAGCAGGTAGCCACCAAAGTGCTCAACCTTCTTCCGGCTTCAGAATTCGAAGATGTGATGGACATCTGCGCCAAGGCTCTTGGAGACGGGGCAGTCACCTTTGAAGAAGGTTATGACATCAGCGAACTGGAAGGAGTTTGGGAAGATATGGAGGAAGACTTCTTCTCATATCAGGAAATAAGCGACACCGAGGTCAGGATTTTTCTTTACCTGTTCTTCTCCAACTGCACAGGTGTCGTGGAATTCGGAGAGCACAAGGCGACATATAAGAAAAGTTCGGAGACCAAAGTCATATATTATGAAGAGGACGGAACCAAATGGGAGGTGGAGATCACGCCTAAAAAGCTGAAGGAAGTCTATCTCGGAGAATGGCTGGACTCATATTATGACTATGAAGATGTATGGTATAAGGAATATTACAATGTAACCGTAGAAGTACCAGGGTCTTTGTCGGCATCGATCAAAAGAAACGGGAAGACATTTGCCGCAGCTTCATTCTCGATCGACCATAACTTCGGAAAGGATGGAATAGATTTCGAGAAAGATCACATTACACTGAGCTGCGAGCTTCAGTTCGATGACCTGAAATTCAACGTCAGCAAAGCAATGTACAATGCCAAGAGCGGAGACATTGAATTCTCGGCATCCATCTATAAGGGAGATATATTCGTATGCTCAGTAAGATTCTCTGGAAACGGAACTTACGATCTTGCAGAAGACGGCGATTTATTGGATTGGGATGCCGAAGGGTTCGAATTCAGCACAAATCTTCTCGGCGAGATCCAGATCAAAGGCAATTGCACAAATGCCGTGAAGCTGGCTGAATATGCTGACTCGTACTTTGAGTCAGAAAGCGAACTGGAGCGTGTTGTAAACAACATAAACAGTATAATTGAAATCAATGTCTATTATGACGGAACCTCCGCAAAGCAGGCGGCAATAGAGATGGAGCCAATGGTAGAGAAGGACTTTTATGGTTATTATTATTGGATCGAGCCTGTGATTGTATTCAACGATGGTTCAAGATATCTGTTCTACGAGTATTTCGACGAGGATGACTTCTCTTACCTCATCCAGAAATTCGAGAGAATGATAGAAAACTACGCAAGCCTTGCACGCAGTTTTGAAGGCCTCTTGGATCAATAGACAATTTTCTTTGTTTCTGCTTGTGCTTCTGTCACTTATATCATCAATGATCAAGTGCAGGGCACAAGCAGATTCGTTGTTTACAGAAATCGACAGCACCCTGTTTATCACGAGCAGAAACACATCCTCTGTCAAGACTCTGTCAGGAGGAATTACTGAAGTAAGCCTCGAACAGATACAGGACCTGCCGAAAATACTCGGCAATACAGATCCCGTAAGATTCATCAGAAGTCTCCCCGGGATACAGACCAATTCAGAATACGACTCCGGAATACATGTCCAGGGATGCGACAATTCTCACAACGACATATCAGTCGGCGGAGTGCCGATATACGGAGTCACTCATCTTTTCGGACTCTTTTCAATATTCAATCCGTCGCATTTCGACCGGATGAAATTCTCTACTTCATCAGAAGGAAACCGTCTGGGAGGCTCATTGGAGATGGCCCTTCCCGACACTTTGTCCAGTAAATTCACCGGAGATCTGAACATAGGAGTAATATCATCGCAGGGCAGCATGGGAATCAGGGCCGGTAGAAAATCCCACTTCAGGATATCTGCCAGGCAGTCATACATGAATCTTCTCTACAAGCAATGGATGAGGATCGAGAGCAGTCCGATCAGATATGGATTCGGAGACTATAATCTCAGCTGGCTGATCACTCCTTCAGAAAAAGACAAGATCTGGCTTGAGGGATATTTCGGACAGGACAATGCAAAAATCAAAGAAAGCAGCTTTGACGTCGGATTGGGACTGCAATGGAGAAACTACTCAGGCTCTGCGCATTGGGATCATAAAGGCCCGAAAGGCCGCAGCCACCACGTACTTTATTTCTCGGGATATGACTCTCACAGCGCACTCGCCCAGGACATTTCATCAATATCATTGGACAGCCATATCAGGACATCGGGATATAAGGGAAACATAAACTGGGAGAAGGCACACCTCGGTCTGGACCTCACATATTTCAATGTCCTGCCTCAAAGTCCTCAATCGGAAGGACTCTATGGCACAGAGGGACCGGCTCAGGAAAGCCAGAACGCATGGGAAGCTTCCGTACACGGAGGCTACCGGACGACGTTCGCCGAGAACTGGAGCATCAACGCCAGCCTCAGAGGCAACGCGTACCTCAGTCCGGAAAAGGAATTTCTCTACAGCGTCTCACCTGATCTTTCGGCATCTTTCAATGCATACAGATACGGCAAGATCACTGCCTCATACCGATGGAACAGGCAACATCTTTTCCAAAGCGGCATCTCCAATATAGGACTTCCTGTCGAGTTCTGGTTTATGGCAGGAAAATACAGCGCCCCGCAATATGCCCAAAGCGCCGACCTCTCATATGAACTGGACCTGTTCCACCAAGCTTTTTCAGTGTCCACCAGCCTATACTTCAAGAGATTGTACAATCAGGTGGAATATAAAGGAGATCTCTTTGATTTCTTCAATTCCATCTATCGTCTGGAAGACCATCTTCTAAAGGGAGACGGATGGAACTACGGACTGAACCTTATGCTCCACAAACAGTCCGGAAAACTGACAGGATGGGTAAGCTATTCCATCGGCAGAGCCTTGAGAAGATTCGACAACAAGGACTACACCGGCATATATCCGGCCAATCATGAAAGAATCCACGAACTGAATGCAGTATGCACTTACAAGCTGGGAGACTGGATTTTCTCGGGAAATTTCATCTATGCCAGCGGCGTTCCGTTCACAGCCCCTGCATATTACTACATCTCTTCCGGACAGATCATAACCAAAACGGGAGAGCATAACGCCTGCAGGATGAGGCCGTATGCAAGGCTCGACCTTTCCGCTACATATCACTTCGCCAAAGGCAGCGAAGTAAATATCTCCCTATATAATGCCACAGGAAGGAAAAATGACGTGATGTACCGTCTGAATGTCAAAGACGGGGTATATTCATACGGTCCGATGTCATTTTTCCTGCGCTGGATACCATCTGTCAGCTATCGACTTAAGTTTTAGGATATGAACATTAAGAACACGATAATTCTGATTCTTTCATTAGTTGCATTCTGGGGATGCCGGAATGCGGAACTGCCGTATCATGCTCCTGAAATCGTAGTCGAAGGCTGGATAGAAAACGACGGTTTCCCGGTGGTCATGCTCACCACTACAGTACCTGTAAATGAAAGCGTGAAAGACAGCGCAGACCTGGTCGGACACATAATCAGATGGGGAAAGGTAACGGTATCCGACGGTAAGAAGGAAGTTGTTCTGGCAGGAAAGAAAGATGAAAGATATTTCCCGCCATATATCTACACGACATCAAAGATGAAGGGGGAAGCAGGACAGACCTACCGTCTTACTGTAGAATACAGCGGCAGAACCGTCACGGCTTCCACGACAGTTCCCCCGCCCTCACAACTGGAATATATAAAGACAAGAAAAACTGAGGATGGGAGATATTATCTGAGCGCCGGACTGAAAGACAACAGGTCGACCAAGGACTACTACAAAGTATTCACCAGGGTGAGAAAAAAGGACAGTACATATGTTTCAGCTTTCCTCGGCCTCACAGATGATGCCGTTCTTCGGGAAGAAATCGAGGAGATTCCCATCAATCGAGGAACAGGAGGCCTGACAGACATCAAAGAAGATAAGTATTTCAGCCTCAACGATATCGTTGACATCAGATTCTGTACTTTGGACCAGAAGTCCTGGGAATACTGGAGTGACTTCGAAGAGATCCAGTCCCTCTCCCGCAATCCGTTCTTCCCTGTCACCACCGACATAAGATCCAACATCGAAGGAGGACTCGGATACTGGGCCGGCTATGGGTCCACATACTACACCATAGAAATAGGCTTCCCTGAGTAACCTTTTTCATGCATTACTCTGTCGGAATAATTCATACCTTTGTAAGATTAATCATAAAAATCATGAAAGCTAAAATCTGTTCTATATTGGCAGCATCCCTGCTGCTTTTTCTTGGATGCACCAATGATGACCCTCAGACTCCGCAGCCTCCTGTTCCGGAAGAAAGCGAAGTTCCAGCACTTCCTGCCGATCCGCAGCCGGACAATATCTCATTCAACCATAAGATCATGCTTCTTCAGCATACAGGAACAGCCTGCCCTAACTGCCCTCGCCTGATGGTTTCGTTGAGGGAGTTGTCAGCAGACGCTGAATATGCAGACAAGTACCAGCACGTCGCTTCACATTCATACAACACCGACGACCCTGCATATTCAAAGGCGGCAAGTCAGATTTCAGGACAATCACGTGCCTATCCGGACCTCTCGTTCAATCTCGGTGCGGAAAGTACCGGCAATGACACATCGCTTCCGACAATCAAAAGATATATTGATCAGCTCCACAAGAAAAGTGCTGACGTCGGAATCTCAGCTGCGGCGGGGCTTTCAGGCAATACAGTTACCGTCAATGTGCAGATCAAGGCTGCTGTGGACAATAATTACAGAGTCACAGCCTGGCTCCTGGAGGATGGCATCGAGGCAGAGCAGGATGGAGCGACAGCAGAGTGGATGCACACCCACGAGAATGCTTTGAGAGCATTCTCCGGCACATCTCTCAACATGGGTGTTTATGGTGAGAGACTGGGTGATCTGAAAGCAGGCCAGACAGCTGAGAAGGTGCTGACGATTGCTGTCGAGGAAGGCTGGAAGGCAGAAAACTGCAAGGTACTGGTAATTGCCAATTCATCGGTGGAAGGAAGATATGACCTGGCGAATTGCATCATATGCCCTATAGGTGGAACCGTAAGTTATGATTATAAGTAAGATGAAGAAGATATTTGCATATATGTCAGCAGCCCTTGCTGCCGTCCTGAGTATGGGATGCGATCCCCAGGAAAAGCCTGTGGAAATCGAGAAAGAGCCCTTTACCATCGAGATTCACGACCTGCATTCAAGTTATTGCAAGGTTACGGTGACTCCTGAAGATAGTGACACTCCATACTTTCTGGGGGTCAGTACGGAAGACTATTTCAAAGAGTTCGGTTCGCTGGATAATATGAGTGAAGCCGTGACTAATTTCATTGAGACCCAGCTGATAGAGAATCCCGAGCTTTCGGTAGCGGACATCATGCACAAGGGAGTATATACCCGTGATGTGACAGGATTGAAGCCAGAGCAGGAGTTCATTGTATTTGTCTGTCATACAAATAATAACGGAGAAATTATTTCCGAGATAGAGTATGTCGCTCAGACCACTCCGGCACTGGCCGAGTCCAAGCTTACATTCGAAATAGAACTGGACCAGATCACGGCGACAAGTGCGATGCTGTTCATAACTCCAAGCACTGATGACCAGTATGTCTGGCTGGAATTCCCCGAGTTTGTATATAAGGATATGTCAATGGAGGAGCTGGAGGCATTCCTTCTGAAGAACTACAAGGCTTTCTTCGGCATGCACGCGACAACCGGAGAAATGATGTATTCCTTTGATAACAAGCTTGATCCGGATACTGAGTATATGGTCATCGCCTTCGGATACGACGGAGGTATAACCACTGATCTGGCCACAAAGAAGTTCCGTACATTGAAGCCGAACGACCCTACGGATGTGACCTTCGAATTCTCATACGCCAATCTTACCAGCCGCAGTGTGGATATGACATTCATACCTTCTGACAACACCGTCTCATATCTTGCCATCGTAGTGGATGAGGCTACTCTGGAAAGATCCGGCGGAGCGACTGAAGAAGGAGTGAAGAAATTGATTGACAAGGAAATAAAGAAAGCCATTGCATTCGGCGACTGCGAAGACAGGGCGGAATTCGCACAATTCAATGCCCAGAGAGGCAAGCAGACCGGAAGCTTTGCAGTGACGGCCGGAATGAAGCATTATGCATGTGCGGTATGCGTCAATGAAGCCGGTGAATACGCTTCCCAGGTAGGAATCGCGGAGTTTGTCGCTCCGACAGAAGGTGCGACAGATGCATCAGCGACAGCCTCTTTCGACAAATGGTTTGACGGAGATACATTGGCTGCTGCTGATGCAGGACTCTATGGAGACTACGCCGGCTGGGCTGTACTCCCTATAAGATTCACCCTTGAAGGATCCGCAGTGGATGTCATCTATACGATTTATCCTGTAGCCATCATTGAAGAAGAAGGAGCCACAGATGAGATGATCCGCGAGATTCTTTTAGACAACACTCTCCTGGGAGAGTATAATTTCTACGCAGAAAGCAGGGAAGACGTGCAGCTGGAATGGAACTGTGCCTACAGGCTTTATATGGTGGCACTGGATGCCAATGACAATGCAGGCGAGCTCATGTCTATGGACATTCCTGCATTGACCAGAAGCGGCGCATCACCAATATCGGAATTTTAATAAATCAGTATGAGAACAGAGATATTTTCAATTCTAACAGCATTCCTGCTTGTTTGCGGATGCAATTCCGGCAGCAGGACAGAGGACACTGCCGCTGTCAGCCTTGATGGTACAGAGACTGAATCTGCAGAAATTCTGCCGATAACCGGAACATTCATCAATCTTCCGTATCAGGATGTCCGCAACAAGTACACCAATCCTCAGCATCTGGATTGTACCGATCCTTTTTTGTGGACAGCCAAAGTGGCTCAGATGAAGAAGATGGGAATGGAATATCTTGTCTTCATGTCAGTGGCCAACGAAGAGAAGTCGTACTATCCGTCGAAACTTATGGATTGGCATTATCCTGACTGGAGGAAGAGTCCGGTAGATGCGATAATGGATGCGGCAGCGGAACACGGAATGAAGGTGTTCATGAGTACGGGATGGGCAAAGGATCAGGATGACAATCTTCGTGATCCTAAGATAAAAGGCCGTCAGATAGAGATGATGACCGAACTCGCCGGACTCTACGGAGAGCATCCTGCATTCTACGGCTGGTATCTGCCGGTGGAGGATTGTTTCGGTCCTGTTCTTACCGACTATGCAGTGGAAGCTGTCAATGCCCTGACTGCACGTGCCCGTGAGCTGACGCCTTCTGCCAAGATAATGATATCTCCTTACGGAATATTCAATTCCGATTTCGAGGATCCTCGTTATGAGCAGCAGATTGCCCGTCTGACTGTGGACATCATTGCATATCAGGACGAAATCGGCTGTGTAAGAGAGAGATACCCATTGACCCGCCTTCGCGGTAACTGGAAGAAACTCCGCGCAATACACGACAAGACCGGTATCGAAATGTGGGCCAATTGCGAATCATTTACATGGGAGAAAGGCACAAACGACAGAACTTCAGCCTTGATTCCCGCTGCATACAGCCGCCTTCTGGCCCAGCAGGTGGCTGCAAGTGCCGCAGGAGCTGAAAAGATCATTTCATTCGTTATGTGCGGCATGTATGAGACTGGAGACAGCCGATACGACCTGGGACAGCCTGTATGGTCAGAAGAAGCAGGCGCAGATTATATGGATTGGCTCGAAGGCAAAGGAATCTGGCCGATGGTTGCAGATGTGATGTCCGGAAAATATGGTCCTGCCGCCACAGAGGATGTCTCCGATCCGAGATGGAAGAAATACTCTCCGGGAACTGCTGAGATTGTCCTTGAATATGATAAGGAAAAGCCTGAATGGATCATGGTAAGAATGCTCAATTGTGCCAAGGACAAGGTCGTTCCTCCGCAGAAGATTTTCTTATTCGCAAGTGAAGATGCAGAAAAATGGAATCTGCTCGAGATCAAGGACACTCCGGCATTCCCGAACACCCTTCACGATGCATTCATTGACCACGTGATATTCACACCGTCCGCCAAATCCCGATATCTCAAACTGGCCTTCACAAACGAAAACGATGTGATGCTGGAGGTAATCGACAAAACCATCTAAGTTCCTATGAAAAGACTGATAACCATGTTAGTTGTATTTTCTGCGGCAACGATTCTGAATGCTCAGGAATACAAGCTGAATGAAAAGGGATACTTCAATTATGAAGGTATCGATGCAATGGCATTCGACGATTTCTATCCGGAAGGACACCAAGGAGGTATCTCATTCATAATGAACGGCAAACGAGTTGCCACAAATGGAGATATCCGATTCGACGAGACTCCGGGACAATGGCAGCCGGTACCTAAGAAGACCGGACGTGTCATTGAGAGTAACAAGATAATCACCACCCTCTGCTACCCGGATTCAAGCCGCCACGAGACAGGATTCAATCCTATGGTCTATCCGGATGTGAACCTTTCATATACGGTAAGCCTGGAGCCTTCGGGAAAAGGTTTTCTTGTGACTGTAGACCTGGATCAGCCTGTTCCGGAAGAACTTATAGGGAAAGCTGGATTCAATCTCGAATTCTTCCCGGGAGAACTTTTCGGAAAACCTTGGATTATGGACGGTAAGGCGGGCATATATCCCCAGCAGCCGAACTCACCGGTGGTGGTTCAGGACAGCTACCTCGACCGCTCGCATGGCAAATACCATGATGGAAGTACCCCGCACGCTGATATCGATCATCTGAATGCCGAGGGATACAGTCCGTTTCTGGCGGACCGCATAGTGGCGGAACCTTATGCGACAGGACGTTCTTTCACATCAAGACCGGACGACCCGTACAGCAGAATCACGATAACATCCCTTACCGAGGACCTTAAATTATATGACGGTAGAATGAACCATAATAACGGATGGTTCGTGCTTCGCTCGGAGATTCCTTCTGGAGCGACCAAGGGAGCCGTCAGATGGTATATAGAGCCTGCTGTCGTAGAGGGCTGGCTATACAAGCCTGTAGTGCAGACTTCGCAGGTGGGATACCATCCGCTGCAGCCAAAAAGAGCTATAATCGAGACCGACAGAAGGGCCGAGCCTCTGACCAGCGCCACTCTTGTAAAATACGGTCCTGAAGGGGAAAAGGCCGTAAAGGACATCAGCATTGATCCTTGGGAAGGCGATTTCCTCCGATACAGATACCTTCAGGCAGACTTCTCGGACATCACAGAGGAAGGACTGTATTGCGTAAGATACGGCGAGAGTTCATCTCCGATATTCACCATTTCTGAGGATGTATTTGACCGCGGAGTATGGCAGCCTGTAATAGAATATTTCCTCCCTGTCCAGATGTGTCACATGAGGGTGAGCGAAAAATATCGCGTATGGCACGACACCTGCCATATGGACGACGCGAGACTGGCTCCCGGGGGAAATCACATTGACGGATACGTACAGCCGCAGGACGACCTGACGATACATCAGACCCTCGATATTGTAGAAAATCTCAATGTCGGCGGATGGCATGACGCAGGAGACTTCGATCTGAGAATCGAGTCACAGTCAGGAGAATGCTACATACTTTCCAAGGCATATGAGGCTTTCCGTCCTGAAATCGATGTCACAAGTATCGATCAGGCCGGTCATAAGGTGGAGATCCACCAGCCTGACGGAAAGAACGACATTCTGCAGCAGATCGAGCACGGAGCTCTGTCTGTCGTGAACGGATACCTCTCTCTCGGACGACTTTACCGAGGCATCATCTGTAACAATCTGCGTCAATATGTTCTGCTCGGCGATGCTGCCGCCATGACTGACGGAATCATCGGCAATGAGGATGACAGATGGGTGTTTACAGAAGATAACCCTAACAGGGAAATGAACACTGCGGCAAATCTCGCTGCATCTGCACGCGCCCTCAGAGGATTCAATGACACTCTTGCGACCCATTGTGAAAGAATAGCAAAGGAAATCTTCGCCAATGTCACCAAGGCGGGTCTCATGGGACAGATACAGACAGCATCCGAACTCTATCAGACCACCGGAGAGACTCATTATCTCGATTTCATTATTGGCAATTGGGATTCATGTGTGAAGAATGCAGGCCAATGTGCCTGGTATCTTGCTCCTGTCGAAAGACAGATGGCGGGACAGAAGAAATACCGCAAGCAGTGCGCTGCATTCAGGGATGCCCTTCTGGCTTATCGCGAGAGCCTTGATGCTGAAAGCGCCGAGACGCCATACGGAGTTCCATACCGTCCGAGCATCTGGGGCGCTGGCTGGGACATCCAGTCCTTCGGATACAGACATTATTTCCTAGCCAAGACTTATCCTGACATTTTCTCTCCTGACCAGGTATTCAATGCTCTCAACTTCATACTCGGATGTCATCCTGGTCTTAACCAGCAGTCATTCGCCAGCGGAGTAGGCGCTGAATCAGCCACAGTAGGATACGGCCTCAACAGAGCTGACTGGTCCTACATACCGGGAGGTGTGGTTTCAGGAACCGCCCTTATCAGGCCTGATTTTCCTGAGCTGCTTGTATTCCCATACCTGTGGCAACAGGTAGAATATGTCCTGGGAGGCGGCTCTTCACACTATATGTTCCTGGTACTGGCATCGAAGGATCTGCTATAGCGTGTTCCACAAACACCTGATAGACAGCATATTACACATAATGCCTGCTGCATCCGCGCAGCAGGCATTATATATATAGCATTATCAGCAGCGGATTACACGACACACGCGTTACTGGATATCTTCGAAGAAGAGGTAGTTTCCGCTGGCCTTCATCTGGCGAAGCTGATCGTCGTGATCCAACTGTCTCTGAGGCCTGTTTCCTTTAGGCGGAACATGTCTCCAGGTCAGGACATATGAGCTTTCATATTTCGCAAGAATATTCTGAAGATCGGTGCTGAGAGGGCCACACTCGCTGAGCGCGTGAAGCTTGCCTTTCTCACGTGCAAGGGCTGTAGTGAATCCAAGAGCCTTGTCGACATGCTTGTTGAACTCCTCTCCTTTGCCGTACCAGTCGATCGAGAGCATGTCAATGTAGTCATCACCCGGATAACCTCTGAGATATTCCTCCTCAGAATAAACCTTGTCAGTATTATAGGCATACAGTATGTTGTGAAGTCCGGCCTTGCGCAGGAAGTCAACAGTATATCTCCACAATGCGGCATACTCCTCGTCACTGCATCGCTCACGTCCCCACCAGAAGAAAGTTCCCGAGTGCTCGTGATAAGGTCGGAAAATGAACGGAATAAGATTACCGTCCTTATCCTTCAATGTGTAGAAGAATCCGGCCAGGCGGATAAGCCATGAATTGAACATGGCATGATTCTCACCACCGGGAAGAACTGAGCGTACAGCATTGACTCCGTCAGTAGAGAGCATGCTTACATCCCAGGCTGAACCAGCTCCGTTAGGCTCCTTGATTCCAGGCCACTGAGATGAAACAGGATTCACGACGTGCCATGAAATGGTTATTATGCCTCCCTTTTCGTGGAACCATCGGATCCGGTCCGATATGCTGGAGAAGGCAATCGAATCCAGGCTGCGTTTGTAACCAAGTTCAAGCTCACCAAGTTCAAAACCAGCTACAGCAGGATAATCTCCTACAGCTTCCTTTGTGTCGGATCTTTCCTTTTCTTCCCACCAGGTTCTTCCTGTCACCAGATCATCCTGATGGCCATACATGGTGCCCTTCTTCTGGAGCTTTTCAAGTCTTTCGAACAAAGCCTTGGCCTCAGAAGTCGCGTCAGGGTCGGCCGGTTGAGCGTTCAATGCCAAGCCGATGCATAAGAATGCGGATAATAACAACAGCTTTTTCATAAGTTATTTCAATGTATCAAGGATTATTTTCTCTATCACATCATAACCGTCTCCGTTGAGGTGCACACCGTCATATGACCACTTCTGAGGAAGACCGTTTTCATTATCCTTCATTACAGAATGATAGTCCACATAGATGCATCTGCTGGCTTTTGCATAATCTTCAAGCATGGCGTTGAGTCTGATTATCCTTTCCGCGCAATCAGTGACTTCCGGTCTCCACTTATACTGCTTTACCGGTAATACAGAGCAGATTACGGGCTTTATCTTATTGGCTTTCGCGATTTCGCACATCGACACTATATTTCCATAGATGTCGTCCACTTCGATGAAACCGTTGTTCTTGGCGATGTCATTGGTACCGGCGAGAATCACGACATATTTCGGATGCAGATTGACCACATCCTTCCTCATTCTCACCAGCATATGCGAGGTGGTCTGGCCGGATATTCCGCGGCATGCAAAGTTGTTGTCATTGAAGAATGACGGATCCGCATCATACCAGCACTGGGTGATGCTGTCTCCCATGAATACAGCCTTTGGCCGGACTGTCATTTCAGAATTGGCCTGGGCATACCTTCCGATATTGGCCCAATCATCCTGAGCATGAGCCTGCTGGAATAGAAGAATGCAGGTAAGAATCAATAGTAAATAACGTCTCATTTGCATTTTGTTTTATTGGAAATTTATTTGCTATGATATATAAGTTTCTTGGTCTGCGGGTCGCGTGAGAACATTTTGAAATAGTCCCACATCATCTGAGCGGCCGGCATGAAATTCCAGTGGCCGTAATCCACTACTGCGATAACCTTTATGAGCGGTTTCTCGTCCTTGTAGAAGAAACCGGTCTCCACCTTTATACCTTCTCCCTTGTTGGTGGTAATGGTCTTGCGGTCAGCAAGCTCAAGTCCGAAGATAGGGTCGGTTGAAAAATCCAGATCCGCAGTCACTTCCATTCCATTGAGCTGCTGGTATGTGTTCCATGCGTTGAGGTAGTTGTTACCCTTGTAATTTTCCTGTGTATAGAACGGAACCACCAGGTCGGATGTTCCGAGCATAGAACAATAAGGCATCTCGACTGCTCCTCTCTTCTGTGTCGCATCTGCCCAAAGGGAATCGTAATTGGAGAATCTGCCCGTTTTTGCTCCGGAATAGATGCCGCCACAGTTTCCTCCTACCGCTGCAAATACATATGACTTGCGGATTCCGAGGGCGGTGGCTGTTATCGAGCCTGCAGAAAGTCCCTGGGCATATACTCGTGAAGGGTCCAGCTGAGGATATCTGGCCAGAAGTATGCCGATCACCTGCTCGACACCATCGAAGCCCATGACTCCATAATTCTTGCTGCCCTGCCATTCCATTTCGACAACGAAGAATCTCTCCTTACCTGCAACCTGTATGAAACCGGATGTCTCGGCCTGGGTACGCGGGTCATTTGTGTTGCCATGAAGGAGAACCATTACAGGAACACTTGCCGCTGGTGCTCCTTCGATCAGTTCCTCAGGCCAGTATTCATACCAAAGCCATGGAAGTCCGCTTTTTTGTTCCAAAGTCACCGCCGTTCTTTTGAGACCGAGGGATTCGTGTACTGTGTATGGCTCGAGCTCGTATGGACCATATTGTCCGTATTTCGCCCCTTCGTAATGGGTGTGCTTGTAGTTATTGAATCTCAGGTTCTTTACAAGTATTTCATCCCACGCCTTGTCGAAGGTTTCTGCCAATGTCGCATTTGTATTTTCATCCACAACTACTGCAAGAAGCTCCTCTTCAGCGTTTACGTATCTGTCGTCATCCTTTACTGCCTTGTTCATTGCAATATATGGCTTTGCTGACTTGGCTGCATTCTTGCCTGCAACATAGGCTGGGACTCCCCAGGATTGTGCCGGCGTCTTGCCTGGCTTTCCGTCGATTGTAAGGATGCCGGCAATATGTCCGGCTGCATCAGTAGGAGCGAGGACAGAGTTGATGAATGTCGCTCCGTTTCCGATACCGATGACTTTGAGGTTGCCTGAACGCGCTCTGTTGAAGACCTCCTTGAACCCTTCGAAGTCTGCTGTCTTGTCATATTTTTCGTCCACAGGGTTGATGACATAGATGCTGACATGGTTTTCCTTTATGACATCCCTCATGTCAAATTTTTCTACAAGTTCCTTAGCTCCAGCCTCATCCACCTTGGTGTCCGGATAGATGAAGAAGGTCGGGTTGTGGTTGTATGACCTTCCTTCCGGCTGGACCACGTTGTAGTTGAATTCGAAATAAGCAATGTTTTCAGGCATCTCCGGCTGCTGATTCTGCGCATAACTGAGCAATGCTGCAGTCAGAGTTGCAATAGTCAAAAGGAATCTTTTCATAATGCATATGGTTTGTCGCAAATTTCAGTAAAATTTCTGAAATTCATAATATGTATGTATATTCTTATTCGTTCAGATTCATTTATTTGTACGAAAATTCATAAGTTTGCGAAAGAATAACACTGAACCATGATGAAACGATACTTCTCACTTATCATTTTTGCTCTCCTGTCATTCAGTCTGGCGGCAGGAGAAAGAGAGACAATCTGGCCTAAGGGAAAGATGCCTCACCGCCAGGAACATCAAATTGCCGCGATGACAGATGAGGCTGGAAGACCGGGATTCAATGCAGATAAGCATAGAACAGCATATCTCGAATGGTATGAGGCCCCGGCTGCAGATAAAAGGAACGGCGGATGCATGATTCTGATTTCCGGCGGAAGTTATGAATGCTGCTGCGATATAGGGCTTATAAAGCAGTGGAACGAACGATTCACGGAGCTCGGTTTCCAATGTGTCAATTTCGTGTACAGAACCCCTCGTCCTGTAGGTCTGCCGATATATCAGACAGCATGGGAGGATGGTCAGCGTGCAGTAAGGATGGTAAGAAGTCAGGCTGCCGAAAGAGGATTCGATCCGGAAAAGATTGGTGTGATATCAATGTCTGCAGGCTCGCATCTGGGACTTCTGCTTGCCACCAGTTCGCAGACGCCCTCATATGAGAGAGTCGACAAGATAGATGACATACCATGCCATCTAAATTGGGCTATAGTCAATGCCCCTGCATATGGAACGACAGATGCGGAGAATGGAACTCCGGCACTCAGACAGGGATATGGAGCAGATGTAAAGCTCAGCGAAGTTTTCAGATTCGATGAGAAGACCTGTCCGATGAGCCTTCACCACGGAGGTACCGATGTATATGCCCCTCATACTTCCATACTTGTGTACAAGCAGCTCAGACGTATGGGAATCCCTGCCGAACTTCACCTATATGCCGACAAGGGACACGGAGCCTTCGGACTGGAAAGAGGCGTGGAATTCATGCGTCAGATGGGATACATGGGAGAGGTACCTGAGGAGGAAAGACTGATGGACAGATATACCTGTGATGATGCCCGCGGTTTTTATGCCAAGGAAAACATCTGGCCTGAAGGCAGGACTCCGGATCTGCAGCAGGAACAGTGTGTACCTTATATTGAATGGCATATACCTGCCAACCTGACTACGAAGGCAATACAGATCGTATATTCGGGAGGCGCCTATTACGGAAACAATCCTGACGACTTCGAAGTAGCACCTATAAGACGCTATCTTAATGAAAAGGGAATGGCGGTGGTTACACTGAAATATCGCACTCCAAGGCCGGCGGGAAATCTGGCAAAGCATACCACAGCATGGCAGGATCTCCAAAGAACCATAAAGATTGTCCGCAGCCAGGCTCTGGCAAAGGGATTGGATCCTGACCGTATCGGCATAATGGGAAGCTCCGCAGGAGGCCATCTGACCTTGATGGGAGTCACTTCTTCCCGCCATCAGTCCTATTGGCCTATAGACGAAATCGACAGGATATCATGCAAGGTGCAGTGGGGTGTAGGCATCTACCCGGCCTATGTCCTAAGTGACGGATTTGACGGAGAGAACTCGGAAGGCGGTAATTCCGATGGACATTTCATTGCTCCTGAATTTTCTTTCGACCTTGATACAGCCCCGATGGTATTCATACACGGAGATGCAGACGGATATTCTGCAATGGGTTCAGTGAAAGTGTGGGAGAAGATGGCGATGATGGGCATCCAGTCCGACCTGCACACGCTGGCTACCAGATACCATTGCTTCCATCGGCAGGCCTCACCGGGAACCGGAAGCTACACACATCTGGACAGAATTTGGGAATTCCTTACATCCAAGGGCTTCAACCAGTAAAAAAGTTAATATCTTTGTAGAAAACAGATACAGATATGTTCAATTCTGAAGTATATAAGAACCGCCGCCGTGCCCTTCTTTCGAAGATGGAGGCTCAAGGCGCGAAGGGTATTGCCATCTTCCTGGGCAATGCCGATGCTCCGACCAATTATCGTGGCAATGACTACAAATTCCGCCAGGACAGCAGCTTCCTTTATTTCTGGGGAGTGGATGAACCTTGGTTCGCAGCTATCCTTGATCTGGACAATTCAGACGAGTGTCTTTACGGCAACGACGTCGATATTGACGATATAATCTGGATGGGTCCTCAGCCGACTGTGGCATCAAAAGCAGAGGCAATAGGCTGCTCGAAGACTCTGCCTCTCGGAGAGTTCGACAAGGCAGTAGCTGCAGCAGTATCTGCAGGACGTACCGTACATTTCCTTCCGCCGGCAAGGTATTACAATCAGATGAAGCTGGCAGAGCTCACCGGTATTCCGAATTCGGGAGTCCGCAAGGTGGCTCCGGCAGCCGCAGGCGGCGCCTCTGAGGAACTCGTGAAGGCTGTAGTTGCTCTGCGTCTGATCAAGGAGCAGTGCGAGATAGAGGAGATGGACAAGGCTGCAGAGATCGGATACTGGATGCATACCGAGGCACGTCGCGGATGTAAGCCGGGAGTGCTGGAGCAGGAGGTCGTGGGCCGCATGGAAGGCGTCACATATTCGAAGGGCTGGGGACCGTCGTTCACCACAATTCTTTCTCAGAACGGCGAGACTCTGCACAATCACAGCCATCATCAGATCATCACTCCGGGCCGCCTTCTCGTAGTGGATGCAGGTGCCGAGAGCAATACTCATTACGCTTCAGACTTTACCCGCACATATCCTTGCAGCGGAAAATTCACCACAAAGCAGAGAGAAATCTATGATATCGTCGAGCAGGCCAACGAACTGGCATTCAGTCTGACAAAGCCTGGAACATCATATTGGGATGTGCATTGCGCTACAGTCCGCTATATGCTTGAACAGCTCAAGGCTCTGGATTTTGTCCGTGGCGATGTGGATGAAATGGTGGCTTGCGGAATCTCAGGTCTCTTCATGCCTCACGGACTCGGCCATAATATGGGTATGGACGTTCACGACATGGAGGATCTTGGCGAGAATTATGTAGGTTACGGCGACGAACGTCAGCGTTCACCGCTTCTGGGAATGGGCAATCTCCGTATGGCCCGTGATCTGAAACCGGGTCATGTTGTCACCGATGAGCCTGGTATATATTTCATCCCGGCCCTCATCGAGCAGTGGAAGCGTGAAGGAACCGACAAGGGCTTCGTGAATTATGAAAAACTTGCCGGATATTATGATTTCGGAGGTATACGTCTTGAGGATGATGTGCTGGTTACAGCAGATGGCGCACGCCGTCTCGGTCCTTATCGTCTGCCTATCAAATCATCTGATATAGAAGATATTATGTCAAACGAATAGTTGAAATCCAGGCTATGTAAGGAGAAGACATGCCACCCCCGGCTAGGGGGTACCCGACCATCGGGAGGGCGGGGGTCTTCGGATTACATAGCCTGGATTTCAACAGAGCTATCTTGCATTATGGAAACTGTAATTATCATATTGGCGATATTGGCCGGAATCATCGGCATTGCCGGCAGTATTCTGCCCGGACTTCCGGGCACACCTGTAAGCTGGGTCGGTCTGCTCCTTCTATATATCTGGGGACCGGAGGAAATGCCTCTCAAGACCCTCATCATCTGGGGAGTGCTCACTGTGATAGTATCCGTCATCGATTATATCGTTCCGATGTGGTTCACCAAGGTAACGGGAGGCAGCAAATATGCCGAGCGCGGTGCAATAGCCGGACTTGTTCTCGGCATAATCTTCACCCCGATCGGCATGATTCTCGGCTCCTTCCTCGGCGCCCTTCTATCTGAATGGTACTATACCCGTGCCGGCTTCGGCCAGGCCTTCAAGGCAGCTGTCGGATCCTTCCTCGGCTTCATCATGGGCACAGGCCTGAAGACCATCGTCTCTGTTCTTATGATGTGGAAGATAATAGCCTTCTGCTTCTAAACTTGCTGAAAACTAAAGCTTTTCAGCTATCATTCCATAGACCTCAGGCTTGATCTTGTAAGCAAGATTGGCCTTATAGACAGCCTGCTGAGCTTCGGCGAAGCGGGCTGCTGCTGCATTCTGGAGATCAAAGGTCTTGGCTACATAGTTGCCTATCCTGTGGGATTCCAGCTTGAACCCGGCCCTTTCGCGAAGTTCCTTCAGGGCTCTGCGGCGGGCAAAGACTCCGGAATTCTGCCAAATGTCGAAGACTTCTTTTGCAAATTCGTGGAGGGACGCCGCGGCCGCCGCTTCAAACCGGGCCTCATTGCAGGCTTCTTCCAACGGCTTGAGTCTTTCCGCAGCCTCCTCCTTGAGAGCGGAAGGATCAAATATTGAAGACAATATCGCCGCATTTTCTTCATACACACAGCGGAATCGGGCTGCCGCTTCATTCAGGGATTCCGGAACAGGGATTCCGTCATAAAGTTCCATCAGAGCTTCCATAAGGTCGTATGCCCTTGCCTGGGCATCCAGGTTATACCTGCCCTCAGCCACAATGTCAAGCATATCTTCTGTGCACTGCAATATCTGTCTTTCCATCACGATGTCTTTTCTGCAAATTTAATTAAATTTGCGATATGAAACGCAGGGATTTTCTAAAGACAGCCGCCGTCATCGGAGCGGCAGGGATCGGGAGCGGCATTGTCAGCGGATGCTCTTCCGAAAGCAAGCCGGAGAGATTCAATTTCAACCGTCTCGGTCATGGCGACGGTCTCCGCCTTAGCTTCGAACCTTACGAGCTCCAGCTCAGACACACATTCACCGTTTCGTCATACTCCAGGAAGACTACCCCGGGAGTACAGGTACGCATTGATTATGAAGGTTTTACCGGATACGGAGAAGCCTCGATGCCGCCATATCTGGGACAGAGTGTCGAGACCGTGACCAACTTTCTCTCAAAGGTGGATCTGAGCCAGTTCCGCGATCCGCTCCAGCTGGACAATATCCTTTCATACATTGACTCACTCTCCCCAGGCGACGGAGCTGCCAAGGCAGCTGTCGACATTGCCCTTCACGACCTTGTCGGAAAACTTATCGGCCTGCCTTGGTGGAGAATATGGGGCCTGGACGCCACCAAGACTCCTGACACAACATTCACCATCGGAATAGACACGCCTGATGTCGTACGAGAAAAGACCCGTGAATGCGCCGACAGGTTCAATATCCTGAAGGTCAAGGTGGGACTGGACAATGACAAAGAGATGATCCGGACAATACGCGAAATCACCGAGCTGCCATTGGCCGTAGACGCAAACCAGGGATGGAAGGACAGGGAGAAGGCCCTTGATGAGATTTTCTGGCTCCACGAAAACGGCGTGGTGATGGTGGAGCAGCCTATGGCAAAGGAAAGGATGGATGACAACGCATGGATCACCGAAAGAAGCCCGATCCCGGTGTTTGCAGACGAATCCATACAGAGATTGGCCGATATTCCTTCTGTCAAAGGAGTATACCACGGCATCAACATCAAGCTGATGAAATGTACCGGAATGCGCGAGGCATGGAAGATGGTCAATTATGCACGTGCGGAAGGAATGAAGGTAATGGTGGGCTGTATGACCGAGACATCCTGCGCGGTATCTGCAGCAGCGCAGCTTTCTCCTGCAGTGGATTTCGCCGATCTGGACGGTAATCTGCTCATTACCAACGACCTGTTCAAAGGTATGGAAGTCATCGACGGAAAGATAACATTGTCCGACCTCCCTGGAATCGGGCTCATTAAACTATAACTGATTATGAAAACCAGAATCCTGACCACATTGCTCCTGCTCGCAGGAAGCCTGGCACTCCACGCACAGGACCCGATCATTCAGACCAAATATACCGCCGATCCGGCCCCTATGGTCTATAAGGACACTGTCTTCCTCTACACCACTCATGACGAGGATGACGCAGACGGATTCAAGATGTTTGACTGGCTGCTCTATACTTCGACTGATATGGTGAACTGGACAGATCACGGAGTGGTGGCCAGCCTCAAGGATTTTGCCTGGACTCCACGCGTGAATGGTGCCTGGGCTCTGGAAGTTATCGAAAGAAACGGTAAATTCTATATGTATTGCCCTATTCATGGAAACGGCATCGGAGTCCTGGTAGCCGACACACCTTACGGTCCGTTCGAGGATCCTATAGAGAAGCCTCTCGTATGGCAGAAGGAACATTGGAACGATATTGATCCTACTGTATTCATCGATGATGACGGACAAGCATATATGTATTGGGGAAATCCTGATGTCTATTATGTGAAGCTGAACGAAGATATGATATCCACTTCCGGCGAAATCGTGAAACTTCCTAAACAGCAGCATTATCAGGAAGGCCCTTGGTGCTACAAGAGAAACGGGAAATATTATATGGCCTTTGCTTCCACCTGCTGCCCTGAAGGAATCGGCTATGCGATGAGTGACAGCCCGGCAGGTCCTTGGACCACAATGGGTTACATCATGGAGCCTACACATCGTTCGAGAGGAAATCACCCTGGCATCATCGACTTCAAGGGAAAGTCTTATGTATTCGGATTGAATTATGACCTTCTCCGTATCGAGACACCTCAGCACCATGAGCGTCGTTCGGTATCCGTTGCTGAGATGAAGTACAATGAGGATGGAACCATCCAGACGGTACCGTATTGGAAGGACACAGTTCTCGAGCAGGTAGGAACATTCGATCCTTATCAGAAGGTAGAGGCCGAGACAATGGCCTGGGGATACGGTCTCAAGACCGCAGTCAGCAAAAAGCACGGAATCTATCTGACCAATATCAATGACGGCGAGACCCTCACCTTGCGCGGAGTGGATTTCGGAAAGAAAGGAGCAAAGATATTCACCACCGAACTTGCTTCAGCGGAAGGTGGATGCTGGATTGAAATCCGTCTGGACAGTGCAGAAGGACCGATGGTCGGAAAACTGGATATTCCTGCTACAGGAGGACCGAAAGAATTCCGTAAATTCTCATGTCCTGTCAAAGATGCAAAGGGAGTACACGACCTCGTATTCGTATTCAGAGGAAAGGATCAAACCGATCTGATGAGCTGGAACCGTTGGGAATTTGCCAGATAGCGGCACCTATGTTTGCGTATTGGCAGAAGATTTAATAAATTTGTCTCAAACGACTTAAAAACATTTTATTATGACTGTTTATTGTAAAAACTGCGGATATGCATTGGAGGAAGGAGCCAATTTCTGCATGAAATGTGGAACAAAGGTGGTTTCTTCAGAAGAAACAAAGACTCCTGCCGCTACCTCGGACAACAAAAGAGAAGAGAGGGTGCGTTTCTGGCTTACAGCCAATGCAAGCAAGCTCCCCGAAACTCAGCTTCACACTGTCAAGGAAAGGCTGATGAATATGTCAGATGCTGAATTCGATAGAATTTCCTATGTCAATTTCACAGACCCGACAATGATGCTGATCATTTCGATATTCTTCGGAGCCTTAGGCGTTGACAGGTTTGCTCTTGGAGATGTCGGTCTTGGAGTAGGAAAGCTCCTGACTTGCGGCGGCTTCTATATATGGTGGATCATCGACCTATTCAATATTATGGACGCTACCAAGGAGAAGAATATGCAGAAACTCAACAACGCGCTTTACATCTGATGGAAAACAATCTCCCTTGTCCTGAGACTCACCTTACCAAGGCTATTCTCATTACCATATTCTGTTGCCTTCCGTTCGGAATAGCATCAATCATCCACGCAAGCCGTGTATCTTCCTCATATATACTTGGTAACTACGAATATGCTCTGGAACAAAGCCAGAAGGCCAATAAATGGGCCAATATCGGCATAATCGTGGGTGCCGTATATTATCTGATATATATGACTTATATAGGAATAGTGGTGGTGTTAGGTTTGTCGGAGCTTTGATTTGACCGAAAAAAAAAGAATAATACTCATCGTATCAATGATAATTGGCGGGGCCGCAGCAGCCGTGATCTACGGGCTGTTCGACCCTGCCAGATATGCTTTTTTTCCAAAGTGTCCCTTCAGGATGCTTACGGGAGGACTCCGCTGTCCGGGATGCGGCTCACAAAGGGCTATCCACGCCCTGCTTCATCTCGATATCAAGGATGCATTCCTCTATAATCCGATGGTAATCATCAGCATACCCTTCCTTATCCTTCTCGTCACAGCATCCATCATCAAAGACACCCATCCAGGTTTCTATAAAAAGATGAACAGCAGTCTGCTGGTCAAACTGCTGCTCATTCTCATCATCTTCTGGTGGATCTTCCGGAACATCGCCGGGATCTAATTTACCGCTCGGTCGCATAATTGCTAAAACTCGCCCGAGCAATCATCTAAAACGCTCAATTTCAATGAATTCCAGCACCACTCGGGCCTAATTTGTGGAAAAGTCGCCCGAGCGGTATTCTGTAGAGAGAATTGTAGTTCGATCAAGCACCATGCCCGGCATATACGCCTGCCGGGCATTGCATCAAGGTGTGTGCAAGCTCAGCCTGAAGGCTTGCACACACTTGATGCTGCTTGCTGAAAGGTATTTCTCCACGAAAAGGCCAATATCGTGGAGAAACGCACATCATCTGTAAGGTTTCTCCATAAAAACAGCCTTTTTGTGGAGAACCTCAAAAGTATTGTGCAGCCTACATCTTTTGAGTGATGCTGTAGAAGAAACGCACAAAGCAGGCAGAGCAGCCCTCAGGCTGAGCTGCGGAGCCTGCTTTGTGCTGCCGAATTTCGTATACTTCGGCAGCGGTGCATCCCAACAACTAATTATTCTTTACATATTCGTCGAATTTTACAAGACGTTCTTTCAGACAATTCTTCAGGAAATTGACTTCGGCCTCGTATGTTCCCAGAGCCTGGAAATTCATATGCACCTGGGAATTAAGGATATTCCAGCGCTTGAAGTTCAGTTCCTGCGATTCCTGAAGAAGGACATATGTCTGGTCCAGATACTCAGGAAGGGTCTTGAGGTCACCTTCTTCAAGGGCCTGGTTCCAATACTGAGCGAGCAGATTCTTCGCCTCAGGATCCTCCTTGACGATCCTTCTGGTAATATCCCTGACAGCATCGCTTGCCGGAGAAGGGACAAAGAGGAAAATGAAATCGTTGTTGGCATTGACAGGATATGACCTGTAGTCATTGTCGAAGGAGAGATCGTGGTCCCAGGTAGGACCTGTGTATAACTTGCCGTCTTTCGCATCCTTGTACATATATACACTCCAGAGAAGATCGGTATTTCCGCAGAAATCGCCTACCAGAAGGTTGCGCAGAAAACTCTCGAGGTCGAGATATTTCCTATATCCCTTTTCAGGATCGGTGAAATCTTCACCAAGGGCGGCAGTTTCCATCTGATTGAAGAACGACTCTATATGCTGTCTTTGAGAGTCAGTGATGTCGTCCTCATCAGGATGTTTGATAGTCACCGGAGTGCCACGCCAAGACCAGAAGGCCGAGACTTCCTTCCAGGCATAAGCATCGATTTCTATCAGATATCCATCCTTGGCAGGGACTCTGCCTTCGGCGGCCTCCACTTGGTCACAAAGCTGATAACATCCTCTGTATTCGCCATTTACAATCACATCCACCGGATGACAATAAGGCGTATAAGCCTGCCCGATTCTCCTGCTGGCTTCAAAGGCGAGTATGTTTCTCATCAGGGACTTGTCACTGTAATTGCTGATCAAAGTCCATTTCTTTGCCGAGGCCGGAGCTCCGAGAGGGCTCTGCTTTGACTTGAATTTCAGTCTGTAAGGCTTCTTCGGAAACTGATCCCAGCTGGCATTTCCTCGTCCACGAACCCCGGTCTCAGTAGTGGCAAGAAGATTTGTGCCCTCTTCAGAAATGATATATACAGTGCTGGATAATTCTTCTTCCTTTGAAACGATTTCCTGAGAGCCTTCTGTATTGATCACCACTGTCGGGAGATTGGTCAGCTGATATAGTTTCGAATCGTTTCCTTCATCCTCATAGCCGTAGAATTCGAGTTCGGCCAGATTACACCTCACATCGTTCGGAGACACATAGCGGACATATCTGAAACCTCTCGAGCAGCTGGTCTGCTCATAAGTCATCTGTCTTTCGGGGGCAGACTGCTTTATCATATGGATAGGAAGAGCGTCGCTGAAATCAGGATTGTTGGCACCCTCGATCATTGCAAGTTCCACTCTGTGCGACTGAGTGATACGAGGGGAATATCCGATCTTGGTGATGACATGCTTTGAGCCCAGATCCAGTCCTACCCATGAACCGGAACGGTCGTACGATGCGAAATATGTATCGAAGTTGCCGTCAAAGACATTATTCTTTACATTTACCGTAGTGGACTGGCTTCCGGATGTATAATCCACTGAATATCTGCTACCTATGACAGTTCCGGAAAGCTTGGCAGGTTTAGGATCCGGCTTCTTGGCCGTAGTGGCGGTTATATAATCCTCAGTCCATACCTGATCATCAGACTTGGTGTAAGCCCATCCCCAGATGTAATAGGTAGTATTGTCCTTGAGTCCATTGATGACGATTTCATTGGTCCCGTCCGACGGGACTCCTGTACTCTTCAGTCCTCTTCCTCCTTTCTTGTCAGAAGACTCACTGTATGTGACTCCCCAGCGGTTGAACATATCCAGATCCTTCCCGGAGGCTGAGATTGTCAGAGTTACACTGCTGGCGTCGCAGACTGCATCCCCAAGCGAGAGGATGATGTCAGGCTTGCTGGGAGTATAAGGTTCATCCGGCTCTGCGCATCCGACCAGAAGAAACGACAAGGCTGTAAAAAGATAAAGGAAAGGCTTCATTGTGTTTATTGTTAAAAGATTCTTACGACTCGCCAAGCTCGCTCAGAATGGCAGGAAGCAGCGGCCCGGAATGACAGGGACTGTCAATCTTCCATTGTAAATTCCAGCGCATTGCCCTCCATCAGGTCCTCATAGCGAAGGAAATTCCCGTTCGGTCTGCGACCTCCGACGGTAAAGTTCTTTATGTACGTCCCAAGAGGGCCGTCAGCCCCATTGACATTGGAAGCATTGATTTCCAAGATCCTGCCATTTTCAAGATGTACCTTCATCCGAGGGAAATACGGCCTTCCGACGGCATATTGGTCCGAAGCCGGACAAACAGGATAGAATCCCATTGCCGAGAATACATACCAGGCCGAAGTCTGTCCGTTGTCCTCGTCCCCGCAATATCCGTCAGGGGCACTGCTGTAGAGTCTGTCCATCACCTCACGTACCCATTTCTGCGCCTTGCGAGGTTCTCCGGCCCAATCATAGAGATATATCATATGCTGAGCCGGCTGGTTGCCATGGGCATAATTTCCCATATCCGCTACCTGCATCTCGGTGATTTCGTGGATGCGGTAGCCATAGTAGCTGTCATCATATACAGGCGGCACCACAAAGACCGAATCCAGCATTGCGGTGAATTCTTCGCGACCTCCCATTGCCTCCATCAGTCCCTCGACATCGTGGAAGACTGACCATGTGTAATGCCATGCATTTCCTTCGGTAAAGGCCCCGCCCCATTTATACGGGCTGAACGGTTCCTGGAAGCTGCCGTCTGCATTGCGGCCTCGCATAAGATTGTGCTCAGGATCGAAGACATTCTTCCAATTGTCCGATCGGGCCTCCCATTTTTCGAGTTCTGCTGCCGGACGACCGAGTTTGCGGGCCAGCTGTAGGATACACCAGTCATTGTATGCATATTCGAGGGTACGGGCCACGCTTTCATGGATTCCGACATTGTATGGGATATAGCCGAGGGTATTGTAATATTCATGCCCCAGACGACCTGTAGAGCTGACCTGAGGATGGACGTGCTCTGTTCCATAGACAATGCAGTCATAAAGGGTCTGCCAGTCTTCCTCCGGGGTAATGCCTTTGAGGATGGCATCGGCTACTACTGACGCGGAATTGTTACCGACCATGCATCCACGATGGCCCGGACTTGCCCATTCCGGCAGAAATTCATTCTCTCTCGCGACATTGGCCAGTCCCTGCTGAATTTCCTGATTAACAGAAGGATATACAAGGTTCAATAAAGGAAAGAGGGCTCGGAAGGTATCCCAGAATCCGGTATCAGTATATAGATAGCCGTCACAGACCTGACCATTGTAAGGGCTGTAATGCACAGGCTTTCCTTCTGCATCGATCTCATAGAATTTGCGTGGGAAAAGAAGACTTCTGTAAAGGCAGGAATAGAATGTACGGTGCTGGCCAGGGGTGCCGCCGCCGATCTCGATGCGTCCCAGAACCTCGTTCCATCGCTCTTTGGCTGCCCTTTTCACCTGTTCGAAGGTCAGTGCCTCGACTTCAGCGAAATTCCTCCATGCCTGTTCCAATGAAATGAACGAAGAGGCGGCTTTTACACCGACCTTCTCTCCGCGGACGGTCTTGAAGCTGACAGAGGCTATGATTCGGTTGCCTTCCAGCTCATCTGCAGCCGGAATCGGATTGTCGGCTCCGTCATACAATGTCCACCCCTCGATATCTTTGTCGAACCTCAGAACGAACCAGTTCCTGAAATTGTCCGGCACTCCACCGCTGTTCTTGGTGGTGTAACCGACGACTGCATTTTCCTCGGGGATGACCTTGATCCAGGATCCTTTGTCGAATGCATCGACGATCACTCCGGAAGTCTCGCTTTCAGGATATGTAAATGTGAATGCCGCGGCCCTTTCGGTCGGGGTTATTTCTGCATTTATGTCATGGTCAGCAAGATAGACCTGATAATAATATGGCCTGGCAGTTTCGCTCTTGTGTGAGAACCAGCTGGCACGCGAGTTCTCATCGACCGCCGACGCATCCCTTACAGGCATGATTGCAAACTGGCCGTAATCGTTTATCCACGGAGAAGGCTGATGAGTCTGCTTCAGACCTCGTATTATGTTCTGGTCATAACGGTAAGCCCAGCCGTCACCCATTTTTCCTGTAACCGGAGTCCAGAAGTTCATACCCCATGGCATGGCGATCGCCGGATAGGTGTTTCCAGTGGAGAAGGCATGGTGCGAAAGGGTGCCGGTGAGTGTGGATACATATTCCACCGGATCGGTGACCATTTCGGGCCTTTCATGGCTGCAGGCCGCAAGAAGGCCGATAAAGCTCAATATTATCAGTTTTTTCATATCAACAAGAGATTCTTCGCTGGCGCTCAGAATAATAATGATCAATACCAGATTGCCGGCTGAGGTCCCATATCAAGGACAAGGGTGCTGCCGGCAGTGATGTCCTTATGCTCAATATAAGCTTTTGCGTATGGCTTGCCGTTGAGCGTGACGCTCTGGATGTACCTGTTACGGTCGCTGTTGTTCTGCGCAATGACATTGAACATGATGTCGCGGCCTTTGCCGTCGACTCCGACCTTTACCGACGCCTTGTCGAACAAAGGGCTTCCCAGCCAATAACGGTCTGTACCAGGCTCCACCTGATAGAATCCCAGCGACGAAAGGATGTACCAGGCCGACATCTGTCCGACATCTTCATTTCCGGAAAGACCGTCAGGTCTGCTGCTGTAGAGGGTGGAAAGCACTTCGCGGACCTTGTCTGCGGTCTTCCAAGGCTGCCCGGCCATTGTATAGAAATACAGGATATGATGGCTCGGCTCGTTTCCGTGGGCATATTGACCTATCAGTCCGGAAATATCCGGCGAAACTTCCTCTCCTTCTATGACTGACGAAACAATGAAAAGCGAGTCAAGTTTTTCAATGAAAGCATCCTTGCCGCCGAACCGGTCCACAAGTCCCTCGAAATCGTGAGGCACGAGCCAGGTATATTGCCAGCCATTGCCTTCGCAGTAGTCATCCGCACGATGCGATGAGTAGAACGGACTGTAGTCCTGGCGGAATTCTCCCTTGCTGTCCTTACCCCTAATGAATCTGAGCTGAGGATCGTACAGATGCTGATATGACTTGCTGCGGTCGAGGAAATATCGATGTTCATCATCCTTTCCGAGAGACTTCGCGGCATTGGCCAATGCACCGTCAGCGAGTGCATACTCGAGATCGTAGGCCACTGATTCATTCATCATATCGCAAGGAATATAGCCGTATTCCATTCTGAACTGCTGACCTCTGTCCGGTCTCAGTGCCGAGGCCTTCATAGCATCGAAAGCCAGTTCATAGTCGATTCCATCGAAGCCTTTTACAATGGCATCAGCTACCGGAGGAATGCCAGGATTTCCCACCATGCAATTGGTCTCGCAGCCGTGCAGATGCCATACAGGAAGCTTGCCCTGTTTCCTGTATATATCGAGCATCGTATTGATGAAATCCTTGTATCTTTCGCTTTGGAATATGCTGTAAAGAGGCATTGCACCGCGATATGTATCCCACAAGGAGAATGTTGTATATACCTGATGACCAGCATCTTCATAAGCCTCCCCATCGGCTCCGCGATAACTTCCGTCGATGTCGCAGAAGGTGGAAGGAGCTATCATCGAATGGTACAATGCTGTATAGAAAATCTTCCGGGCATTCTCGTCCTTTGTTTCTATGCGTATTCTGCCGAGCTCTTTATCCCAGGCATCTTCTGCCTCCTCAACTGTCCCGTCGAAATCCCATCCAGGAAGCTCAGCCTGCATGTTCTCGTATGCATTCTCCATACTGACGGGCGACAAAGCCACCTTCATCATGATCTGTTCCCCTTCCCGGGTTTCAAAGTCAGCCTTTGCATAATACGGCTTGTAATCAATGCTATGGATATTCAGATCCTTATAAGGTCTGGAGAATTCGGCATAGAAATACACCTTCTGGTCATCTGCCCAGCCCCTCGAAAATCTGTAACCCCTGACGGAATTGTCCCCGCAAGGCTCGATGAATGTATCCGTCGGCCTGTCCCAGCATCCTCCGTTCATAAGGTCAATTACGATTCCGGCCTGCTCCGATGCAGGGAAGGTATATCTGTGCACTCCCACACGATTGGTCGCGGTGAGCTCGGCAGTTATTCCGTAACGCGTCAAAGGTACGCTGTAATAACCCGGCCTTGCAATCTCTTTCGTGCGGTCAGCATATGACCAGAGGCCGGATTCCGGGTCGTTTTCCTTTCCACGTGCATAGGTCAGATCCGCCCGGGTAACCGGCATCACTGTAATATCGAAAAGGTCTCCGATTCCGGTACCGCTGAGGTGGGTATGTGAGAATCCGATCACAGTCGAATCACTGTCGTGGTAGCCGGAACACCAGTCCCAGTCCTGAAGAATGCTGGTCGGGCCAAGCTGCACCATACCGAAAGGCACATTGGCCCCGACAAATACGTGTCCGTGTCCCCCGCTGCCGATTTTAGGATCGACATACTGTGTGTAATTTTCTGTTGCCGAGCATCCGAGCAGGACTGCAGCGGTGAATAAGATTGCCAGGTGGCGCATATCTCTCTGATTTTTAACGTTTTACTTCTCACGCCTGCTGTCGCGATGCAGCAGGCATCTCATATAAACTGCTGAAGGCCAATGGGATGCCGGGCACCCTACCTTCTGACCAACTCATCAAACTTTTCAAGGCGGCCGTCAATATATTTCTTCACGGTCTGAACTTCCTTGTCATACGAACCCAAGGCCTGGAAATTCATATGAACATGCTGGTTCAGGATCTTCCATCTCTTGAAATTCAATTCCTGGGCCTCCTTAAGCAGCTCAGCATTCTGATCTACGACTGCGTTCAGGTTCTTGAGACCGCCTTCATTGCAGGCTGTCTCCCAAAGCTCGATCAGTCTTTCCTTCGCCTGAGGATCCTCCTTGACTATCCTGGTAACCATCTGCCTTACGGCCTCGCTTGCCACTGAACCGTTAGAGGCATAGATATAGTCCCATAGATTGTTTATCGGGTAGGTTCTGTAGTCGTTCTCGAATGCAAGGTCGTAGTCCCATACAGGACCTGTATAAAGCTTTCCGTCTGAAGCATCCTTGTACATGTAGACGCTCCAGTATGTGTCCGTATTTCCCCCGAATTCACCTACAATGAAATTCTTGAGGAAGCTGTCCAGGTCGAGATGCTTGCGGTAGCCTTCCACCGGATCAGTATAGTCAGATGCAAATACAGCTGCCTCCATCTGATTGAAATAATCATTGATGAACTTCCTCTGCTCCTGAGTTATCTCATCTTCGTCCGGATGCTTGATGGTGACCGGAGTACCTCTGTTCGAGCTGAACCACACATCTTCGCTGTACGCGTAAGCATCAATTTCGACAAGGTAGCCATCTTTTGCATCCACTCTTCCTTTGGCTGCCTCCACCTGGTCGCAAAGCTGGTAGCATCCTCTGTACTCGCCGTTTATGATCAGATCCACAGGATGGCAGAATGGAGTGTAACCGAGTCCTACCCTACGGCTGACTTCGAACGCAAGCATGTTTCTCATAAGGGTCTTGTCACCGTAGTTGCTCAAGAGGGTCCACTTCTTCGCCGAAGCCGGTGCTCCCAGAGGGCTCTGCTTCTCATCGAATTTCAGTCGGTAAGGCTTCTTAGGAAAGTCCCAGCTGGCATTTCCTCGTCCACGGATCTCGGTACCGCCGGTCGCCAGAAGGTTCGTTCCACCCTCTGATATTATGTACACATTACTGATCAGATTCTTCTCCTTTTCTATGACTTCCTCTGCGTCAGCTATATTCACCACTACTGTAGGAAGATTGGTAAGCTGATAAAGCTGTGAATCATCTCCTTCACCAGGTTGGCCGTAGAATTCCAGCTCAGCAAGATTGCATCGCACATCGTTTGGGGACACATAACGGACGTATCTGAATCCACGGCTGCAGGTAACGTCCGCATAATGCATAGTTCTGTTAACGCCGGATTCCTTTACGATCCACAGAGGAAGCGCATCGCTGAAATCAGGCTCGTTAGCTCCTTCGAAAAGGGCAAGCTCCACACGCTGCTGCTGCCCCACGCGAGGTGACCAGCCCACCTTGGTTATGATATGCTTCTGCCCCAGGTCAAGTCCCACCCAGGTTCGTGAACGGTCATACGAAGCAAAGAAAGTATCATATCTGCCGTCGAATACATTGTCTTTGGTATTGGCGGTAGTCGACTTCGAATTGCCGTTATCATAATCCACTGAGTATTTGGAGCCGATCACTGTTCCGGAAAGTCTGTCCGGATCCAAAGGCCTGTCCGGCTCTTCAGGTTTTTCCGGTTCTTCGGGCTGCACAGGCTTGTCCGGGCCTTTCTGCTGGGTTAACGAATATGTAGCCACTGCATCGCCACAACGGAAGGTAAAGACAGCCTTCCTCTCGCTTCCTGATGTATTCTCTGCAACGGAAATCAAGACAGTATCTCCGTTATTTCCCGCCTTCACAGAATGCACTGCCCAATCATAGCTGCCGGTCAATGTCCATCCGCCTGATGAAGTGACTGTTATGGACATAGTCTGCTGCTGATAATCTGTCACCCTTCCTTTCGAACTCAATGAAATGCTGTCTATCTGTGGCTCCACCGGATTGCAAGCCGATGCTGCAAAGAATGAAAGGAGGACAATAAGGTGTAAAAAGTGTTTCATAATCATGTCGGTTATGCGTATCAGACAAAGATAAGAATATTTATATAAAAATAACGAGTCAGCATGCTATCAGCACACAGACTCGTCATTACAATATATGTCGCGGATTAGATCAGCGGCTGGCCTGTCATTGCAGCCGGCTGCTCTATGCCCATAAGTTTGAGGATGGTAGGAGCCACGTCTGCAAGCTTACCGTCCTTCACTTCCTTAACCTCGTCACCTGCATTCACAACGATGAAAGGAACATCATTGAGCGAGTGAGCTGTGTTAGGAGTTCCGTCCTCGTTTACAGCGTAGTCTGCGTTACCGTGGTCAGCTGTGATGAGTACTGTATAACCCTGTGCTTTTGCAGCCTCAACCACCTTCTCGACACAGCCGTCAACAGCAGTAACCGCCTTGCGGATAGCCTCATAGATACCTGTGTGACCGATCATGTCACCGTTAGCGAAGTTAAGGATGATTAGGTCGTTCTTTCCGGTATTGATAGCCTCTACGAGCTTCTCTGTAACTTCCGGAGCACTCATCTCTGGCTGAAGGTCATAAGTAGCAACCTTCGGAGAGTTTACAAGGATACGGTCCTCGTTCTCGAAGAGAGACTCAGCGCCACCGTTGAAGAAGAATGTAACATGTGCATACTTCTCTGTCTCGGCGATGCGGAGCTGGTTCTTGCCTGCCTTTGAAACTACCTCACCGAGAGTCTCCTGCACGTTCTCCTTGTCGAAGAGGATGTGAACTCCTGTGAATGATGCGTCGTACGGAGTAAGGCAGCAGAAGTAAAGCGGAAGAGTGTGCATTCCTGCCTCAGGCATATCCTGCTGGGTGAGGACGGCAGTGAGCTCACGTGCGCGGTCGTTACGGAAGTTGAAGAAGATCACTGCATCGCCTTCCTCAATCTTTGTAAGAGGCTGTCCCTCAGCGTTTGTAATCACGATAGGCTTGATGAACTCATCGGTAACACCCTCATCGTATGAAGCCTGGATAGCCTCTGTAGCCGATGTCGCGAATGTACCCTTGTCCTCCACGAGCATATCATAAGCTTCCTTCACGCGCTCCCATCTCTTGTCACGGTCCATAGCGTAGAAACGGCCGCAGACAGAAGCAACCTTTCCTGTAGACTTCGCCATCTCGGCCTCAAGACCTTCCACGAAACCCTTTCCGCTCTTAGGGTCAGTGTCGCGACCATCCATGAAGCAGTGTACGAATACGTTCTCCAGACCATATTCCTTAGCTACATTGAGGAACTCGTAAACATGCTCGAGCGAGCTGTGTACACCACCCATTGAAGCAAGTCCCATAAGGTGGAGCTGCTTGTTGTTGGCCTTCACATAGTCGTAGGCAGCCTTGATCTCAGGGTTCTGGAGGAACTTGTGTTCACGTGCCGCGATATTGATCTTCACGAGGTCCTGATAAACCACACGGCCAGCGCCAAGGTTCAGGTGACCTACCTCCGAGTTACCCATCTGGCCCTCAGGAAGACCTACGGCCTCGCCGCAAGCCTTGAGTGTGCTCATTGGATACTGCTTGCGGAGCGACTCGATGTAAGGCGCTCCCTGCGCGTAGATGACATTAGACTCATCCTGTCTTCCCTCGCCCCATCCGTCGAGGATCATAAGTAGAACTTTCTTGTCCATTTCTATATATTTTTAAACATTTTTATCAAAAGATTCTTCGCATTCGCTCAGAATGACAAATTTGCGACGCAAAGATACAATTTTCTCTTTATATTTGTGTGGATAATTCCGTGTGAATGATATGAAGAAGTTCATTGTCTGTATATTTTTATTCTGTGTTGCCGCCGTTTCCTCCCTTGCCTGGTTCCGGGCCAGTCTGCCGGAAAGGGATTCCGAAAGATCAGGAGAATTGTCGCATATAATGTCAGCGTTTTTTCCAAGTATCAGGCCGACAGTATGGATGATATAGTGAAGATGATGAAAGAACTGGGAGCAGATGCGCTCGCTCTTTGCTAACTGGACCGTTGCAACCGTCGCCACGTAAGTTTTCAGCTTGAAGATTTCGCAATGAAACTTGGTGAAGGTACAGATCCCTGGTAATTTCGTTTCAGCTCATCAATGGTCTGGTCCGGAGGCGCATACGGTATAGGAGTCGTAGATTCAGGACCTATAAGGAAGAGTTTCGAGATAAAGCTTCCTAAGGGAAACGGTCACGAGCCGGGGACCTGCCTGGTAAGTGAAAATGCGAATATGAGGTTATGAAGACTGAGGTGTGTACAGAGCATGAATCGGCTGATGTCCGCACAGTTTCAGACCATCTTCCGGTGTATGTGGATGTAAGAATAAAATAAATTCAGGTTAAAAGCACGAAAACCGGCAATTCCGTGCTTTTGAAGGCAAAATACAATGTCGAAAGCACGAAAACCGCCTAATTTGTGCTTTCGAAAGCAAAAAAGCTAAATTATGGCAAGAAAGAAGAATTACCGCGGCAAGGGCCGTGGAAAGAAGGAGAAGAAGGTTTTCCCTCAAGTCGTGGGCAGGGTGCAGATGACCAGAGAGGGATATGCATTCATTATAATTGAAGGAGAAGAGGATGATGTGTTCGTGAAGGCATCCAAGACCAGGGGGGCCCTGCACGGCGATACTGTCCGCGTGGCTGTGACAAGAGATAAACTCGACAGGCAGCGCCGTGAGGGCGAAGTGGTGGAGATCATAGAGAGATCTCCGAGACCGTTCATCGGAATCCTTCACGTGGTGGGCAACCAGGCATGGGTGCTCATGCAGAGCCGTTTCATGCCGTACGACATCACCATTCCGTTCACTGAAACAGACAAGGAACGTTACCGCAGACATAAGGTCAAGAGCCAGTCAATGGCAGAACCTAAAGACGATACCGGTTACCTGAAACCGCTGGGTGACGAACTTTACGCCATCCATAAGGTATATGAATTGGGCGAGAACGGCTATGGCCGTCAGGAACTGACCGTGCGTTCGGGAATGAAGGTAGCCGCCGTGGTGGACGATTGGCCTCGAAGTGAAATGTCTCCGCGCGGACACATCGTGGATGTGCTTGGAGAGCCTGGTGAAAACGACACCGAGATGCATGCTATTCTTGCAGAATATGCGCTCCCATACCGTTTCGAATCAGAAGTGGCCAATGCTGCGGACCAGATCTCCGAGGAGATTACAGCCGAGGATCTCAAAGGACGCGAAGACTTCCGAAACACCCTGACCTTTACCATTGACCCAGCCGACGCAAAAGACTTTGACGACGCCCTCTCATTCAAGAAACTGGAGAACGGCAACTTCGAGATCGGAGTTCATATCGCCGACGTAACCCATTATGTAAGACCTGGTTCTGTAGTGGACAAGGAAGCCCAGGAACGCGGCACCTCAGTCTATCTGGTGGACAGGACCGTGCCGATGCTCCCGGAAAAGCTCTGCAACAAGCTCTGCTCTCTCCGTCCGAATGAGGAAAAGCTGACATTCTCTGCTGTATTCGAGATGACTCCGCTGGGCCGTATCGTAAACCAGAGATTCGGCAAGACAGTGATCTATTCCGACTTCCGTTTCGCATACGAAGAGGCTCAGGCTATTATCGACGAACCTAAGGCTGCGCACGAAGGCGTACCGGGAGAGATTGTCGAAGCGGTTCTTACGCTTCACAGTCTGGCTACAAAGCTACGCAAGAAAAGATTCGCTGCCGGCGCCATCAATTTCGACCGTCCTGAAATGAAGGTCGAGGTCGACGAGAAAGGCCGTCCGGTCAATGTATACCAGAAGGTTACCAAGGAGGCCAATTGGCTCATCGAGGAATTCATGCTTCTGGCCAATCGCACCGTCGCCGAATTTGTCGCTACCGGTTGCAAGGGCGTGGGCGATGCTCCGGCCAAGGGCAGAAAGCAGGCCAAGACCTTTGTCTATCGTGTCCACGACGAACCTAATCAGGAAAAGCTCGAGAATCTGCGCAATTTCATCGGCAATTTCGGCTACCGCATGGGACCGACCACCACAGGAAAAGAGATTTCCAAGGAATTGAACAATCTCTTCGTCGCAGCCAAGGATACTCCTGAATACAATGCCATCGAGCTCCTCTCCCTCAGGACAATGGCAAAGGCGCGATATGACACGGAAAACCTTGGCCACTACGGACTTGCATTCAAATACTACACTCATTTCACATCTCCTATCCGCCGTTATCCGGATATGCTCGTGCACAGGCTTCTTGCTGAATATCTTGCTGGAGGGCCATCAGCAAAGCAGGAGACATATGACAAGCTCTGCAAGCATGCATCAGAACGAGAGATCGTTGCTGCCGAAGCCGAGCGTGCAAGCATCAAGTATAAGCTTGTGGAGTTCATGCAGGACAAGGTCGGCTATACATTCGGAGGAAACATCTCAGGTCTGACCGAGTGGGGAATGTATGTAGAGATCGAGCCTACCAAGATCGAGGGTATGGTACCTCTGAGAGATATCCGCAGCGATTTCTTTGAGTTCGATGCCGACCATTATCGTCTGGTGGGTAAACGCACCGGTATCGTATATAATCTGGGAGATCCTGTACGCATCAAGGTCAAGAAGACCAATCTCGAGCAGAAACTCCTTGATTATGAACTGATTGAAAGCGGCCTCGAGGAAAGAGTATATGACCGTATAGATTATGAGCACGGTCGCGGAACATCCTTCATCAAGGGCGAAGACGGATCATTTGACAATGTCACCGTCGGCATCAACAAGGCTGCCCGCAAGGAAAAGGTCCGCAAGGCCATACAGGAGTCCAAGCGCAAGGCCCGCAAGGCTTCAGGCAAAAAGCAGTCAAAGAAGCAAGCATAATATACCAATATTAAAATTACTGACCGATATATAGGTGACATGCCACCCCCGGCTAGGGGGTGCCTCCCCAGAGGGAGGCGGGGGTCACCGGTATATCGGTCAGTAATTTTAAAGTCCGCGTCCACGCAGAAGCGCTCCGGCGTCAGGATCTGCACCACGGAAACGGCGGTAGAGATCCATCGGCTCGTCACTGCCACCCATTTCGAGGACATTGCGACGGAATGACATTGCTGTCTCCTTGTCGAAGATACCCTTCTGCATGAAAAGCTCGAAGGCATCCTTGTCGAGCACCTCAGCCCAGAGGTAGCTGTAGTAGCCTGCACTGTATCCGCCACTGAAGATATGAGCGAAGTATGTGCTGCGGTAACGTGGGATGATCTCATCGATCAGACCCATCTCAGCGCAAGCCTGCGCCTCGAATGCCATAGGGTCAAGACCTTCTGCTGATGTAAGTTCATGCCACTTCATATCCAGGATAGCTGCTGCTGCAAGCTCTGTGGTCATAAAACCCTGGTTGAAATTGGCTGCAGCCTCGATCTTCGCTACGAGAGAATCAGGAATAACCTCACCTGTCTGGTAGTGACGTGCATAATCAGCGAGAACCTCTTTCTGGAATGCCCAGTTCTCCATGATCTGCGAAGGAAGCTCCACGAAGTCACGTGCAACCGATGTTCCGCTTACACTCTTATATGTACACTGGCTGAGAAGTCCGTGAAGAGCGTGGCCGAACTCATGGAAGAGAGTCTCCACGTTATCAAGAGAAAGAAGCGAAGGCTTATCTGCTGTCGGCTTCGCGAAATTACCTACGTTCACGATTACAGGACGGGTCTCGACGCCATCTACGATCTCCTGGTTTACAAAATTGGTCATCCATGCGCCGCCTCTCTTGGTGCTGCGTGGGAAGTAGTCAGTGAGGATGATTCCGATGAGAGAACCGTCTGCATCTGTAACCTTGAAGCCCTCGACATCCTCGTGATATACAGGGATGTTCTCAAGCTTCTCATACTGAAGTCCCCAGAGCTTTGTAGTAAGGTCGAACACGCCCTGACGTACATTCTCCATCTGGAAATAAGGCTTTGTCTGCTCCTCGTCGAGGGCGTACTTAGCCTTGCGTACCTTCTCAGTGTAGTATGCCCAGTCCCATGGCTCGATCTTGCTGCCTGCAGGAAGAAGGCCAGCCTTGATATCCTCATCCATAAACACCTGCATATCTGCGATCTCCTCCTTTGCCTTAGCCACAGCAGGAGCCATGATGCTTGCAAGGAATGTATCCACAGTCTCAGGATTTCCAGCCATCTTGTCAGCGAGAATCATCTGTGCAGGATTCTCGTATCCAAGGAGATTGGCCTTCTCGATACGAAGGGCCATCATCTTGACCATCAGCTCCTTATTATCATACTCGTTGCCATTGTTTCCGCGTGAAGCGTATGCCTTGAACATCTTCTCGCGAAGAGCGCGGTCTTCTGTCGAAGCCATTGCTCCGCCATACTCGGAAACAGACACGCCGAACTCCTGAGCAAATGCATTGTTTTCTGCAAGGAGATTGTTGCCGAATGTATTTGAAAGCGAAGAAAGCTCCATATTGATCTCACGCATGCGTGCCTGTTCAGCCTCACCGAGAGCAATACCGTTCTTGACGAATGCGTTGTGGAGATTCTTGAGGGTCATTCTCTGCTCCTGGTTCAGGCCAAGATTATCTATATCCTTGTAGAGGGCATCCACCTTCTGGAATAAGCCGGGATTCATGAAGATATTGTCGCTGTGTACTGAAATCAGAGGAAGGGCCTGCTCTACGATCTTCTGGAGAGACTCGGTGGCGTCTGACTCAGACACATTGAAAAGCACCAATGTCACACGGTCAAGTATAGCACCTGAGCGCTCGTAAGCCTCCACGACATTTGCGAATGTAGGAGCCTCGGTATTGGCGATGATAGCCTCGATTTCGCTCTGCTGCTGAGCGATACCGGCCTCAATGGCAGGAATGTAATGACTTTCCTGAATCTGAGTGAAATCAGGAATGCCGTATGGGGTGTTCCACTCTGTAAGGAACGGGTTCTTTGTAGTGCAGGATACTGCTGCCATAACAATTGAGAATGTCAATAATAATTTTTTCATTGTTGATTTTGATTTTTATCATGATAACGCATAGAAAGATCTGCGCTACGGATGATGATTTGCTAATTATACCAAGGTGTTCCGTCCGCCTTCTTCACGCCGTCCAGATCGATGAGTGTGAACTGCATATCGGTCTCATACTTTGTAAGAACGCCTGTGAATGTCACCGTTTCACGGCCGTTGAGAACAGGCTCGGGAATATTCACATCAGACCATTTCGCATAACCGCTCGAACGGACCTGAAGATATTTCTTGTTTCCGGAAAGACCCGGCATTTCGAAAAACTGGTTCATAGTGTATGGCTGAGGCTTGATCAGGTGCTTGCGCTCACCTACAGTCACACCGTCATTCATCACGGCAGAATCGAAATCGCCATTGTCCACATGCTCCTTGAAAAGGCTTTCAGACATAGCCCATGAGGTGATGCCCCAGTTATGTCCGTCCTCATCATCGAGGAAGAAGCGGTTCCAGTTCGATTTCTTATCCGATTCCTTTACGATATTCGGATCAATATAACCGATGAGGAAAATCAGATTGGAATATCTGCACCCTTCGATGGTCACGAGTGTTCCGAGATACTTTTCCTCATATATCTGATTTCCTGCAATGACCACAGGCTTGACAAGCTCCTTCTCGTCCGCCATCGCTCCCTTGAACACATGCTGGTCAATGATAGCAGAGTGCTCGAGATAGGCTGTCTCATATTCACCTGTCTCATCCTTGTATCCGATCTGAAGCATTCCCTCATAGCTTCCCACAGTGAGGTCTGTACAATCGACATATATCCATTGGCCCACCTTGTAATCATTATAGAGGGCGTTCTTGCCGATCTTGATTTCTATTCCTCCGGTCTCATCCTGGATGTAGAAGCTCTTATAGATGTTGCCGGTCTGGTCTGATGTGATGACCTGTCCCTTTATCACACAGTGTCTGGTGATATCGTAAGGCTTGTTGCCATTGTCCTTATACATCTGCTTCACCTCTGAAATCGGTGTAAGTTTTCCAAAGTCAGAGTCAGTGTATATCAACTGCTGCTGAGGATCCGGATATTTGCCGGTAAAGACCGGCTGAAACTCCTCGCATCCTGCAAAGAGGGCCGCTGCCGCCAATATTATTGTATATATTCTTTTCATAATGTATATGGATTCCTCCACTCACTCCGCTGAGTCGGAATGACGGAGAATTTAGAATCTGAAATAGAGGTTCAACATATAGTTCAGTCCCTGCATATAGAAGTACTTCGAGTCGAATCTATAGAATCTCTCTGCACTCTCGCTGTCGATAAGGCGGGTCTGCTCATATCCTCCGGTCTTCACCCACTTGTTGTTGGTGATGTTCTGGATATTCATCGAGAATCCGAAATTGTACTTGCGGTCTATATACCAGGACTTTCCGATGCTTGCATTGAGCAGGAATACAGGCTTGAACTTCTCCTGGGCAGCCATATACTCAACCTCGACAGGGGTGAACACTCCGTCCGGGCCATTCACGGCAAGGTCAGTTCTGTAACCTGGATTCATATCGAGGTAGGAATTCGCGAAGTACTGACCGTGAAGTTCGAAGAACCAATATGAATTTGTACGGTAATTCAGGCCGAGATCAGCTGCAAGCTGAGGAGTTGAAGGCACATAGTGCTTCTGGTCCTTCTCGACAATATAATTTCCGTCCACGTCGGTTTCATATGTCACCTCTCCGAACTCGTCAGTATATTTCTTATATACAGGATGGCTTGCCCAATAAGGTACAGGAGCATTGTCATGAACTACCTCGGCGCTGTTATCCACTGTCTGGGTCATACGCGGAGTCGAAGTGTAGATATATTCACCCCAGCTCAGAGCACCCTCAAGTGAAAGGCCCTGCACAGGAAGAGGTATCTTGACTCCCAGTTCTATACCCATATGACGCTGGTCGATGCCGCTCATTGCGAAGTTTGTGAATGAGTTCTGCGAGTCATCGTAGAAGCTCATCATATCTGTCTGATCCTTGATAGTGGTCCAGAATCCGGTCACACGGACATTGTAGCCGTTGCTGCTGTACTGGTAATTGAGGTCTGCAGAAGTTGTCTTCATTGTCTCGAGGTTCGGAACGAGTGAGTTCCTTGTACGAGGAGAGATGAATGACTGTGCAAATGTAGGGGCATCGTTGAAGTATGCTGCATTGGCATAGATTCTATGGCCACCTGTAAAATGATACTGAAGACCAAGCTTTGCAGAATAAGTGAAGAAGTCCGAAACAGCAGACTTGCCTTTAGAGCTGATGGCTGTACGCACTCCGTTTACCATCTCGTATGATGTGATGTTCTTGCCGTCTACGATAAACTCCGATCCGTCCTCATTCAGACCAGGGAAGAGTCCCTTTCTCACGAGACCGTCCCTCCAGAAGCTCTCATATCCTGCCTGGAGAGCAAGATTTGCCTTGAATCCGCCAAGGTCGAAAGAGCCGTTGGCCCAGATGTCTGCCTTGCGCACGTTTGCATAGTAGTCATAGCCATATTTGTCTCCCTGACGAAGTACCTGGGCTGCTCCGTTAGCCAGATAGTAGTCCAGATCATTCTGTACCATTGCCTGGTTGGAAGCGAAGTCACGTTCTGCAAACTGGTCGATGTTCATATAATAGTCACCTCCGAGAAGATCGTCGAGCTTCTTGTAATACTCGGTACGGTTCCACTTATAGTTGACACCTCCTGTGAGGGTGAATGCCTTTGACGCATTCCACTTCACGTTGGCCCCGATATTTATGTCATTCTGGTCCACACGACGCTCTTCGAGCACATACTTGGAACGTGCATCTCCGTTCGCATCGACATTGTTCCAGTTCACATTGTAGAGACGGTCCCAGTTAAGATGCGCATATTCAGGAATGTTCTCTTCCCATGCGTACTGAGCCCAGGCTGCCTTCTCAGCATTCTGACGGCCATAATCCGGGTCATCCATCCAATAGTAGCTCGGAAGGTTACGGTAATAATCAGGACGCGGATCCGGAGCATCATACCAGTCCATAGCCGTATATCCGTTCTTACCTGTTCTCCAGAGCAAGGTGGCCGAGGCCTCGAGATAGTCCGAAGGGGTCACAGTATATTTCAATATGGTCACAGGTTCGAAGGTCTTGCGGACGCGGGCGTTGCGTACCTTGCCGTTCTGGTATCCCCAGTTGCTGTTGTACATATTGTCGCCCATCATGTCGTAAACCTCCTGAGTAGAAGCGTTCTGCGCACCACGCTGGCCCGGAGCTGCAAAAGTCACGAGGCCGATTCTGTGGATGTCACCGAATTTCTTCTCCACACCTGCATAGTAGGCAAAGTTACGGTAATATACTCCTTTGACCCAGTCGTTGCCTCCTAATCGTGCCGAGACGTTGAACGCATAAGACCAGCCGTTGTCAAGCTCTCCCGAAGCATAAGTAGCCATAAGACGAAGACGGTAGAGGGCGCTGTTTGTCAATGCACTGAAACGCCATCCCGTACGTACGTTGGAAGGCATTGCATGGATATTGGTCACACCGTTGTAACCGCCGAAACCATAATCGGAAACTTCATTTCCGACAGTTGTCTCCTTGCTTCTCATCGCCTCGTTCAGACCGCTCCAGAGTGAGAATGGCGAATAGCCTGTAATGGCATCGTTCAGTCTGATGCCGCTGAGGTAAACATCCTGAGACTCAGAAGTATAACCTCTGTTCTTGAAACGGATGTTGCTGAAGCCGAAGCTGGCGATATTGGTGAACGGGTCGTTGGAATCAAAAAGAATCGACGGCGAATCTTCAAAGCCTGAGTCATCCATGTCGAATTCTGCAAAATTTGCATCATCCACTTCGGTAACCACCTGTTCGATGACCATACCTACGAAAATAAGGTCCTTCACATAACCTTCGATGGTCACGTTCACATTGGCATCCAGAAAGCCCGGAGCCTTGATGGTCATATCGTAGATGCCGTTCGGAAGATTCTCCACAAGAAACTTTCCGTCTGCATCAGAAACAGCGGTCGCGACTGTCTCGCCAGCGAGCGAAAGAGTCAGAGCCGCATCAGCTATCGGTGCCCTGCCGGCTCGGTTGACCACCGTACCCTTGACGCCTCCGAAATCGCTGTTCTGAGCGATGAGAGCCGCCGAGCAAAGCACTGCCGCAATTGTTAAAAATACTTTCTTTATCATATTCATTTAGTAATCACAATGTAGGTAGGATAATGGTCACTGTAGCCTCCGATAAACGCTCCATTTGAGAATGTCCTGAACGGAGTGCCCTTGTACTGTCCCTTCTGATTGGTCAGGAAATCAGGGTTATAGACGCGTCCGTAATATCCCTTCTTATGAAGCTGACGGATACCGAAAGTTCCTTCCTGAGGGTTTGCAAGAGCATTGTTGACCAGAAGAAGATCGTATATGCTCCATACTCCCTGATATGCAAGGGAACCGAATCCGGCCTTGAGCATCGAGGTGAAAGGCGAGAAGAAATCCTCATCGGTCACATCCTCCTTATGCTCCTTTCCGTGGAGATACTGAGCCATTGAAGGATCGGTAGGATTGTCATTCATATCACCCATGCATACGATCTTGATACCCGGATATTTCTCCTGCATCTTCATCGAATGCTCATACATGATTTCACCGCCACGGTCTCTAAGCTGGTTACCGCCCTTCTTGCCGCCCGCTCGCGAAGGAAGGTGGGCCACATAGATCGCAAAATGCTCTCCGTCAATCGTTCCGTGCACCATCAGGATATCACGGGTTCTGAAATAATCCCTTTCCTCCTTGGACTGGATCCAGTCAATCGAACTGCCTTCGAAAGTGAACGGAATCGACTCGCTGTCAAGAAATGTAAATACCTTAGGATTGTAAAGGAGGGCAACATCCACTCCTCGTCTGTCCGGACCGTCATAATGCACGATCTGATAGTTGGCCTCAGCAATCTGAGGATCCATCACAAGGTCCTCGAGCACAAGACGGTTTTCAATCTCCGAAACTCCGAGAAGGGCATGCCAGGCACCGTTCTCATCCTTCATCGATCTGATGACCTTTGCCATATTCTGAAGTTTCTTCTGATACTTGGCATCGGTCCATTTGTTCTTTCCTTCCGGCAGGAATTCCTCGTCATTCTTAGCCGGATCATCATAGGTGTCAAAGAGATTCTCAAGGTTATAGAATCCGATGACATAATTCTTTTCGCCCTTGCGGGCTTCGGCGCAAGCGCAGAAAAGCAACAATGCCGCCAATATTACTGTTATCTTTTTCATCTGCAATATATTGTCCTTTACCACCATACTGATGATTTCGAAGGATCCGCCGCCTCTATCGCAGCCGCCTGATCATCCCCGAGTTTCGCAGGAAGATTGACAAAGAAGTCAATTCCTGTAATCTCCTCCAGTCTGTCCACTGACATAGAATGCTCCTTGCCGACATTGCCGGAGTAAGCCTTGTGCTCAAGATAGAAAGCCGCTGCATTCCACATACCCAGAGTCGACGATTTACTGTACTTCAGTACTGCCTTGAAATAAGCATCCGGCACAGTGACACTCTTTCCGTAGGAATCCTTTTCCTTCTTGCTGGAAGGGCTTACTACCACACCTGTAACTACATATGTAGTATCCGAGGTATTGGCCCATCCTCTCACTCTACCCTCAAGGTCAGCCCATATACCCTCGTTATGAGCATTGAGCTGCGGGGTCATATTGGTGCCATAGAATGTCTGTGCATTAGCTTCATAACAGCACTGACGGTCGGCAGACGGAAGCTGGTGACCACGCGCGTAACTGCCTGCATAGCCCCCGAAAGGAGCTGCCGAGTCCTCACCCAGGAGCGGATCAAGAGCCCACTCATTGGTTCTTCCCGCACTACCGTTCGTATAGAGCTTACAAAGAGGATATGCTACCCAGAGAGCCACACGATCCTCCTGACTCCAGCCAAAGGAATAGTTACGGTAAGTCTTGCCGTTCATCTTGAAACTGTGACTGTAATAGCCAAGTCCCGGGTCATCCATAGCAGGAAGTTCAAGCCATCCTGTCTTTGGAAGTTCTGTATCCGGCGCAGGATCAGGCTCCGGCTCAGGCTGCTTTCCTGACCCCATCTGTTCCACAGAGCAAGCTACCCAATGAAGACCGTCGTCAAGGACAATATCAAGCTTTCGGCTCTGCTCAGAGGCATTTACCTGATAAGAGAGCACTACGTTGCTCTTATTGTCACTGCCTGATGTAACGCTGAGACTTGCCCAGTCCACCTCACCTCCATCCACGGCATCGGTAAGAGCCAATGTCCAACGTCCGTCGCACTTTACATTCACGAACATCTGTCCCTTTCCGGAGTCCACCACCGGAGTCTTGACAGAGACTTCAAGAGCAGAAGATTCCGTTGCCGGCCTCTGACATGAAACCATAAAAAGGGCGCAGAAGGTCATCACGACCACTGCAGCCCTGTATATGTCATCGAATACTCTCATCCTGATTATTCAACAGCCTTAAGTCCGAAGATAATTGCACGACAGTTTTCCTTACCTGTGGTCTTCAAGACTACACTCTCGACTCCCGAAGGGATGGCCACTGTATAATAATCCGAATCAGTTACTGTGATTTCGTATGTTGGATCGGGATTACCGGCAGCGCCTGTATTTGCAGCCAGTGTAATGTTTTCAACTGCACTTCCTGCTTCACAAGTCAGGACAGTACCATTACTCTTGTTCCAGCCTACAGCATAGAATCCTATTTTTGCGGTTCCGGATGGAATGGATACTGTAGCATCTCCACCAGCGGAAGACTTTCCGAGTTTGAGAAGATTCTCTACCATTACTCCGTTGACAATCGCCTTCTGTGGAGTCTGGGATGTCACATCGTATGCATTGGCACCAAGAGTCCATGTCAGTTCCGAGTCAAACTGTCCGTCACTTGCCGGAGGAGTCACAGGCTCCTCGCCTCCCTGACTGCCGCCTTCGCCGGCAATATGACTGATATAGAATGCCGGAATCTTGTTTCCTCCTCCCTGAGGAGTTTCGTTATATGAGGTACGGAGTGAGCCGAGAGTCACAGTATCCCCTACCTTAAGTCCGATCTGTGAGAATGACTTATCATTAGAACCAACCCACTTCGAAGTCATACCGTAAATAAGGATCTCCCCAGTGGCATCCTTGATCCAGAAGTTACCCCAATCCTGTTTCTCGATGCTGGTGATCTCGCCGGTAAGTTCATACCAGGTATCATCCTCTGCAGCTGCGATAAATTCAGCGATCGTAGCCTTGACGAGGTTTGCAGGCTGTCCTTCGACCGGAGTGTCTCCGCCACCAGGATTATCGCCTCCTGTCGTTCCACCTGCAGAGAAATCTTTCTCCACAGCCTGGGTGAAGTCAATTGCCGTACCTGCTGTTGCAGAAGCGACGAGCTTGAAATCATCCAGACGATATGAGCTGGCCACATCTACCTGCATACAGATTGAAAGATTTGCAGTACCGGCAGGCACCGAGAAATTCGCTGTAGCCACATTCCATCTTCCGGAAGCGGTACCTGCAAAAGTATAGTCAGTGAGTTCCACCCACTTCACACCGTCCGCACTCAGCCATATGTGATATTCACTGTTGGTAAAGTCGCTTCCGAACTCCTGAGAATACTTCTCTGTACCGAAAGTGAGGGTGAGGTCAGTCACACCGCCAAGTGCGATATTGTTTGTAGAGAAATACGGATAATCCTTACCGAAGAAGATGTTGTTCATACCTGATCCTTCATAATCTGAATAACTTCCGTTTGAGTTGGAGTTATTTCTGACAGTTACATTCTTTGAATTGTATGTAACATTGGCGGCACCTGTTCCTGCGGCATTCTTCCAATCATCTGAACTGTCGAGGAAAGGCCAGCCGTTAGAACCCTGCGATGCTGCTGACTTGTCATAATTGTTGCTGTAGATAGCAGAAGCGTCAGATGCTCCGCCACCCTGGCTGCCACCTGGATTGCCAGCTTCGAAGTCCATCTCGACAGCCTTCGAGAAATCGACAGCCGCACCACCTTCCGAAATGACGAGCTTCATGTCATCCATACGGTATGAGCTTGCCACTGTAACCTGCATGCAGATAGACAGGTTCTCTGTTCCTTCAGGAACCGAGAAATTTGCCGAAGCTATATTCCAGCGACCTTCAACAGCACCTCCTGCAAAGGTATAGTCAGTGAGCTCCACCCACTTTGCTCCGTCCCTGCTGAGGAAAATCTTGTACTCTGAGTTTGTGAATACACTTCCATTGTCCTGAGAATATTTTTCTGTACCGAATGTAAGTGTGAAATCCTTTGCACCGCCAAGAGCGATGTTGTTGGTAGAAAAATAAGCTGAAGCTCCGAAGAACATATTGTTCTTGCCGGAACCCGCATAGTCCGAATAGTTGCTGTCAGATGTAGAGTTTGCACGTGCAGACATACCCTTGAATGAGTATGAGACATTTGCTGCACCTGTTCCGGTGGCGTTCTTCCAGCCCTCGAACTGATCGAGGTATGGCCAGCTGCCACCACTTGAGCCATAAGTCTTGGTTGCCTCCTCCTTATCGAAGTCATTGTAATACACAATGAGGGCCTCGGCAGATCCGCCAGGGCCTTCCTGGGTCACTGTCAGATACTTGCTCTTCATACCGATAGTGAACTTGAGGCTTGCCTCACGATCCAGTCCGGTATTCTCCAAAGTCGTCACAGTTACTTTATAAGCTTCAGCAGAGCCAGCTCCAGATTCAGGTGACACCACCACCCAGTCTGCATCAGTCTCGACTTTCCAGTCGCGGGTAGCCTTCACAGCAAGTTCCTTCTCACCGCCGGCCTGGTCAAAAGTCATCTCAGTCGCGCTGATAGAAATATCAGGAGTACCCAGATTCTGCTCCGGTTCCTCACAGGCTGCAAACGCAGCCAAAGAAGCTATCGCTCCCCAAAATAGATTTCTCAGTCTCATCGTTACTTTTTATAAATTTTATTATTTCAATATCTTACCTCTAATAAGCAGAATTTACAAAAATAATAAAATTTTGCACACACCACAATCGACTCACACAAAAAAGGCGACTCCCGAAGGAGCCGCCTCGATTCATTCTTCAGATATTATGTTACTCTGTATAGTAGTTAAGTCCGAAGATGATGACGCGAGTCGCATTCTCCACTGTAGAAAGGGTTACAGGAAGATCCATCGGACAAGGTGTACCAAGAAGAGCCACAACGTCGATTTCATAATAGTCTGTCTCATCCGACACTGTCATTGTATAAGGAGACTGGTTAGCAGCGCCGTCGTTTGAAACCATAGTCTGTTCGAAGAACTTGCCACCTGCCAATTCTGAAGAAGCTGTCAATGTACCGGTCTTACCTTTCCATGCCACGCCATAGAATCCTACCTTTGTTGCTCCTGCAGGAATTACCACTGTTGCATCACCTATCAAAGAACCTGTTCCAAGCTTGAGTACCGACACATCTGCATTTCCGTTGATTGTAGCCTTGTCGCTATAAGCCTTTGTTCCGAGAGTCCACTCGATGTTGCTTGTAAGCGGATGCGCGAGAGTCTCACCCGGAGTTGGCTCAGGCTCAGTTATAGGGTTCTCTGCAAGAACGAGTGTAGGAAGGATACCTCTTTCGTCATTATACGAACCGTATGAATTGTACTGAGTATCATACTGGATGTACTTACCTACCTCATAGTTGATGATAGCGTACTGACCGTTTCCTGTATCATATACTTCCCAGAGGAATTCATCTGTCATTCCATCCTCATCAGCGACATTGAAGCTGTTGTATGAGCCAGTCTGATAGTAGAACTTACCGTTGGCGTCCTGGATAGTGTAAAGACCTGCATCGACCTGAGTGAAAGTGAAGGCATTGGCCGCTGTGCTTCTGCCATCTACTGCATCCACTACATCAAGATAACCATAGTTACCGGTAAGAGGGGTAGCCACCTTACCATCTGCTATGATCCAATATTCACCGTCAGCAAGACCCTCAGTAGATTCCATATAAATAACTACTGGTGAAGTTGCAAGAGTACAATCTACATCCTCTTCGAGAAGAGCCGCTGTAGCAAAGTGCACTGAGTTCTCTGTAGCATTTGAGTAAGGAATTTCGATTGTCTTACCCTCAGATGTCAATGCAACTACACCTGATGTACCATCTGTCTTGGTAATAGTATATTCACCGAACATATATGGGAAGTAAATACCTGCATACGAAGGATCAATAGCTCCCATATCGTAGGCAAGGACAGCTGTACCCGGCTGAGTTACACCAAAGTCAATGACACAAGGTGCACCACCAAGTGCATTCCATGTAAAGCACCACTGCTTTCCATCGATATCATAGTCTGCAGGCTCCTCTCCGCCAGGAACTTCGTCACCTGGCTTGTAGCCCGGAGTCATTACCCATACCTTACCGTTTGCCTTGTCGAAGTAAACGTCATAAGCACCCTCTGCTGCGACTACAGGGATGTTGTCACCACCTGCAACGACTGCGATCTCTGCGTTGGCTGAAGCGGCAGCTGTACCGGCTGCT
>JBGVCR010000101.1:0-49610 GCA_045118995.1 Candidatus Cryptobacteroides sp. | reverse complement strand
CGTCGGATGCCTGCTGCGAATATACAGCAGGCATCCGACGTAAACTAATATCAATAAAGCTGTTTGGTGTCACCTTTAAGAGGCGCTATCAAAGCCTCGACGGCCTCCGGCTTAGTCGCCCAGCTGGTGCAGAAGCGCACGGCCGTATGTTCAGGATCGACCTTCTGCCATACAGAAAAACGGAAATCCTTCGACAGGCGCTCCAGCGTCTCATTGTCCAATATCGGGAACTGCTGGTTCGTAGGGCTTTCCACGAGGAAGGCAAAGCCCTTGGAACGGAAAGCATCCCTTATCTTCATCGCCAATGATACAGCATGCTGCGAAACCTCGAAATAGAGGCCATCTTCGAACAATGTCAGGAACTGGATGCCCAGAAGCCTTCCTTTGGCAAGCATCCCACCGTTCTGCTTTATATTGTATCTGAAATCCTTCTTCAATGATTCATTGACAATGACCACGGCTTCTCCGAACAAGGCACCTTGCTTGGTACCTCCCAGATAGAACACATCAGAAAGAGAAGCGATATCGGTCAAGGTAACGTCACATCCTTCCGCCGCAAGTCCATAGCCCATTCTTGCACCGTCGATAAAGAGAGGAAGACCGTATTCACGACAGACAGCACTGATATCCTTCAGCTGCTGCAACGAATATACGGTTCCCACCTCAGACGAGAAAGAGATATACACCATTCCGGGCTGGACAGTGTGTTCCGGACCATCCTCTGCAAGATGCTCCTCCATTGCCTGACGGATCCGGGAAGCCTTCAGCAATCCGTTTTCTGCAGGAAGCGCCAGTACTTTATGACCGCTGTGCTCGATGGCTCCGGTCTCATGCACGTTTATATGTCCTGTAGCAGCACATATCACACCTTGATAAGGCCTGAGAACTGACGAAATCACAGTAGCATTCGCCTGTGTTCCTCCTACCAGGAAATGTACATCTGCATCCTCCCGTCCGATCGCCTTCTTCACAGCATCACGGGCCTGATCACAATATTCATCCATTCCATATCCGACCGTCTGCTCGAGATTGGTCTTCACCAGACGCTCCATTATCCTTGGATGTGCGCCTTCGCTGTAATCACATTGAAACTGATACATTATCTGTTATTTTTAGTCAAGGCAAATATACCAAACTCTTTGCTATTTTAATTATCTTTGTAAAATAACTTTGAACAACATGAACTATTTTCCAAAAGACCCGGCAATGCTCATGAGCTGGATAAACCTGAAGCTGCGAGACTTCTACGGAGGCCTTGACGAACTTTGTGACGACCTCGAAATCGACCGGAACGAGGTCGAAGACATCCTGAAACAGGGAGGATACGAGTATAACGACCAGTTACACAAGGTCTGGTAGCAGTACAATTACAAGTAATTAATACCCAGGTACTAAAACAAAATAATTATCACCAAGAACATTTTTGTTAACCACATAAGGAAACTATGAAACGTTTATTTACAATCTTTGCAGCAGCAGTAATCTGCATCAGTGCAGCAGCACAGCAGAATGTCGGCTTCAGACAGGGAGCCGTCGTATCACCGGAAGTCAATGAAGACCACACCGTCACATTCCGCGTCAATGCCCCTAAAGCGACCGAAGTCATAGTATTCGGAGACTGGGCCTCTGACAAGGGCTTGGTAAAGCTCGAGAAGAATGCAGAAGGCATATGGGAAAACACCACAGCAGTACTTCCGTCTGAAATGTACACCTACCGCGTAATCATTGACGGTATAGCAGGACTCGACCCATCAAATCCTTTCACAAGACGCGACGTGGGCAATGTATTCAGCATTTTCTATGTTCCGGACGGACCGGCTGACTATTATCTCGTGCAGGATGTCCCGCACGGAAATGTGACACAGACCTGGTATGAGTCAAAGGGTCTGGAAGCTGACAGAAGACTTTCAGTATATACTCCTCCATGCTACGAAAACGGCAAGAAGCGCTATCCTGTCCTTTATCTGCTTCATGGAAGCGGCGGAGATGAGACTGCATGGCTCGAACTCGGCCACACGGCAAGGATTATGGACAATCTCATCGCTCAGGGCAAGATCGAGCCGATGATCGTGGTGATGCCTAATGGTAATTCAGGTAAACAGGCAGCTCCTGGAGAAACCTACGAGAACCTTTCATACAGACCGGCAATGACCAATCAGCTCAAAGGCTACAAGGACGGAAGATATGAGGAGAATTTCGACGAGATCGTGAACTTCATTGACAGCCGCTACCGCACCATCGCAAAGAAGAACAAAAGAGCCGTTGCAGGCCTTTCCATGGGAGGTTTCCACACGATGTTCATATCAGCCAACCATCCTGAACTATTCGATTACATCGGTCTTTTCTCGGCAGGTCTGAATATGTCTACAGTGAATTTCGACACCCCTGCATACAGCAATATGACAGGCAAGCTGTCTGACCTTGACAAGGCTGGATACAAACTCTACTGGATCGCCTGCGGAACAGACGACTTCCTTTATCAGAACAATCTTGATTTCATGAAGACTCTGGATGAAATAGACTTCGAATACACCTACCATGAGTCTGACAGGGGGCATATCTGGGCTAACTGGAGACAGTATCTTCTCCTGTTCACCCCGATGCTGTTCAAATAGGCGCCATAATTATCCGGAGCGCCCGCGAAGGATACCCTACAGTACAGGAATCACATAAACCATTCCCAAAGAAATACGCTGAGTGTGAGGCATTGAGGCCATCATCACCTCAGCGTTTTTTGTGAGGTTATAGCCCTTGTACAGATAATGTGCGAACACCTTCAGGCCATTAGCCTCAGTGAACGGATACCACTCCAGACATGCCTGAGCCTGCCATCCGGTCATGAAACGGCCTTTCTGGAAGATTCCGTTAGCCTCATACACACCCGCAGTCTCATATGCTCCCTTGACAAAGGCATTCCACTTAGGACTGAACTGATAGTCGAAATTGGCTATGAACGAGAGATACTGGGTATTCTGAGCCGTCACCGGAGACATTCCTGCCCCCTGAAGAGATGTGATACGCTGCTGGCTGTCAATACCTTCACGCGAATACATCACGTCGATATAAGCGATATAAGGCTCCTTTTCATAGATGTTTCCGCAAGTCAGATAATATATGTTCTTGCCCTTTGCAAGCTGTCCTGCAGATGCTGAATAACGGAAATGAAGGGCATCATCCAGGAAGAGACCGTTCCAGTTCAATGTCGCCAGCAACGGCAATTTAGCAGGCTCGATTCCGTACGGACGGCCATAAAGATAAAGATCGCTGTCGCTGCCGCTGCGATTGTTCACTACCTGAAGAATCAATTGCTGGGAAGGATTGAACTGCATCACTCCCATAAGTCCGGTCTGATAGACGGCCACATTATTGTTGAAGTCACAGAACTCCATCAGTCTCATCGCATTGACGTATGCTTCATATCCTCCCAACGCCACGAACTGCTTACCGGCTACGAGGCTGAATTTCTCCGAGGTCTGCCAGGTGATATTGGCATACTCGATAGACGAAGAAAGGTTATCCATCGAATATGGATTTGTGTATTTATTGAATGACTGACGGAAATGATAAGACAGATTTTCATTCAGCTTTCCCACAAACTCCAGTCGCACACGATTCATCTTGAAAGACATCTCATCGAATTTTCCATCGGTGAAATATGCATTGGCAGTGGTATAGAACTCAAGATTGATATTGGACTTTATCTTTCTTATCTTGTATCCCCCTTCCCTCTGTTCGATAATACGTTCTACAATGGATGGAATGGAATCGTTCTGGGATATAAGGGTCTGATTCTGAGCCGCTGCAGCCATCGGCAGCACACACAATATGGCAATAAACAGTCTTTTCATAGGTAATTCGATAAATAAAGTTGCAAATATAGTCAAATTAACTCAAACCACATCATACACGCTGGCTCTGAGAAAATCCCGTAGAGACTCCAGATCCTTCCCATATTCCCGGATCTCGTCAGCGGTTATACATCTGCCTATCCCGATACGGAATACCTGACCGCGCTTGTTGAACACTCCCGAGATCAGTTCCAATTCTTCCAATTGCATTAACGGCATACTATTAACTCCTCTTGAAAATAACCCACTCATTCATACTGAAATTAATCAACCCTGAAATGCAAAGTGCTGCAAGATTGCATATTACCACACCCCATCCAAACAAACGCTCCAATAGAAGCAAAAAGCACATCTTGATCAGAAAGGCACCGCTTGCAGAGAGATTGTAATATATATACTTCCCAAAAAATCTCCTCAATGTTCTCTGGCTCACTCTATCTCTCCAGACAAAGAAGAATGCCGTGCAATAATTAGTGAACACCGCACACTCGAAAGAAATGACCGGAGCGATGAGATAATCTCCTGCATACTTCCGAAAGACGAAATGGGAAAGAAGCCAGAGTACGGCCGTATCCACCACCGTACCCAGCCCTCCCGACAGAACAAACTTGGGAAACTTCTTGATTATTTCAATTGCCCGTCCCATTCCCTTAACGGATCCAGCTTAGCATACCCCCTGGCATCGCAAACAAAATTACGAGAATATATTACTATAAGTATCAACAATATAGCAATACCTACATAATCAAAAGCTCCAAGTGAAACCGTCTTACCGAAAATCTCAAATGAAGTCGCAAACTGACGCAATGGTGCAATATAGATAAAGAGAGTATTGACAAGAATCATTATAAGTCTGAACTCAGTCGGTCCCATTCCAGCAAATGTCAGTTTGAATTCTCCTTTGAGATGAGCATTGATATAGACACAGATGGAAAGGAGGAGATACACAGTCAGCACTGCCATTGCAATGGAAAGATTCAGCATCTGAGACAATCCTGCGCCTATGCACATAACCGCCATTGTCACACCATCGATGCAATGGTCCAGATAGAAGCCATAGACCGGTCTTTGAAGACTTCTTACGCGGGCCAGAGTACCGTCAAGAGAATCTCCGTACCAATTCACAAAAAAGCCGAAGGAGGCCAGCCAGAGCCATTGAATGGAATAATTGGAAAGAGCATATCCGACAGCGACAATCACCGCTCCAAGTACACCTATAAAGGTGAGAATATCAGATGTCATCCATCTCGGCTGCCTTGAGGCGAGCCACACAAGGACCTTCTTTTCTGCTGCATTGAGAACCGAGGTCTGAATCCGTTTAGATTGTTCCTTTAACATAAGCATCAGATATTGATGGCTTCGGGCAAATCAAAACCTATGCCTTTGAAAACACCATAACGAATGTCATAAGAAGAAGGACTACCAGTGCGGCTGCCAGCACGAGAGCGGCAGCTACGACAAGTCTTTTCACAATCACATATACAGTCTGCAGCTCGGTAAGTTCAGTCGTCCTTGCCAATATCGCCTTCCTTAATGCCTGTGGGTGAGTCGGCTCTCCTGTCACCTTTCTAAGATAGCGGGTGTAAGCCTTGAAGTCAATGTAATCATCTGACTTTTCCATACCTTTCAAGTTCTTGTCTGATTTTCTTCCTTGCTACGCGGAGATTCCCTTTAATTTCGTCCTTGGCGAGACCGGTCACCGCCTCTACGTCTTCCATATGCAGACCTTCCAGATCACTCAGGGTGTAGACCGTCCTTTGTCTTGGGGACAGATGCTGCGAAGCCCTACAGAAGATTGCCCATGTTTCCTTCGTGATGTAATCCTCTTCGGGAGAAATTGGCAAAGGAGCGGAAGTCTCATATAAAGACGGTGTTATCCAGAAGAAAGAAAGCATGCTACGCCTTCGCAGACAGCCATGACATAAATTACAGGTAATACGATATATCCATATCGAGAGGTCACAGCGACCGTCAAAATCCGACGCCTTCATCCAGACTCTCAGAAATACTTTCCGAGTAATATCCTCGCTGTCATCCCGGTCACAGAGGATCCTGTAGGATGTTCTTGAAACGATTGGCATATAAATGTCAAGGACCTCATTCAAAGCATCCTGCCTTCCGAGAGCCACCGCCCCCATCAAAGCCACATCATTGGCATATTTTCCCATATCCCGATTCATCGCCGAGCACAGTTTCAAAAAGGATTCAGAACAACATATGCACCAAAGTCCGGAAATAACAGCCATAATCGATAAAGCCTCGATTCCGTTTATTTTTGAAAATTTTAGTACCTTGTGTTGCAAGGTATTCTAAATTTTATATATCTTTGCGGTACAATAAAACAACTGACAACATGAAAAAGACAATCAATGTAGCCATCGGAGGATGCAGCTTCACGATCGATGAGGATGCATACATCTCCTTAAACAATTATCTTGAGCGTTTCAAGGCATCACTTGACGGAACAAGTGGAAGCAGCGATGTAATGGATGAGCTCGAAGTGCGGATTGCAGATCTACTGAAAGGAAAACTCGGAGGAAGGCAGGTCGTGGACAATGCTATGGCACAGGCCGTGATCGGACAGCTGGGATATCCTGAAGGATACCATGAAGTCGACGAGCAGCCATACAGAAATGAATCCCCGAAAGAAGAATATCACTACAGCGGTACAGACGGAGAAAGACCGGCAAGAAAACTTTTCAGGGATCCAGACGGAAAGAAAATCGGCGGAGTATGCTCGGGAATAGCACTTTTTCTGAATGTAGATGTAGTCCTGATCAGAGTGATATTCCTTATCGCCCTCATATGCGGATCAGCAGGTTTCTGGATCTATCTCATCATTTTGATTGCAGCTCCTGAAGCAAGAACCGCTGCAGAAAAATGCGAGCTCAGGGGTATTCCTGCTACAGCCGAAAACATCAAAAGATTCACCAAAGGATTCTAAAACGCTATGGATACAGGCATAATCGAAAATAACAAGACCCAGATGCGGCGAGGCGTGCTGGAATACAGCATTCTCCTCATTCTCGCCGGGGGTGACGGCTATGCCTCGTCGATTATCCAGAAGCTGAAGGAAGTCAACATCATCGTTGCTGAAGGCACGATATATCCCCTGTTGATACGCCTTAAGAAGCTTGACCTTCTGACATACCGCTGGGAAGAATCGACGCAGGGACCGCCACGAAAATATTATATGATAACAGAGCTGGGACGAGAGCAGCTTGCCGGGCTGGATGCAGCCTGGGACGAACTTGCAAAAGGCATAGAAACCATAAGAAACGGATATTGACATAACCCTATGAATAACACAGAAAACATAAGCCTCGGAGGATATGCATTCACGATAGAGACAGATGCATATGCCGAACTCGAAACTTACATAAATGAGATCAGAAGCAGTTTCAGCAGCGATCCATGTGCTGAGGAAATCATTGCCGACATCGAGGAACGTATTGCGGAGCTGCTTAAGGAACAGACAGTTCCCGGAATGGTAATCAATCTTCCTATGATTCAGGAGATCAGAAGACGCATCGGCAACCCTAAGGAACTTGCACAGGACGAGCCGAACGAGGATTGCACTGCGACCGAAAATCCGAAAAAGACTCATGATCCTAAGACAGAAAAGAAAAACCGAAGACTTTACAGAGACATTGACAGCAGGGTTTTTGGCGGAGTATGTTCCGGACTCGGTGCATATTTCGGGATCGACAATGTCTTCGTAAGATTGATCTTCATAATACTTTTCATCGGAGGATTGTTCGGACTGGGAGAAGGACCTTATATCTTCATATCCATCATCGCATACATCTGCCTTTGGATCGCCATGCCTGCCGCCAGGACAGGAGAGCAGAAACGTGAAATGCGAGGCCGTCCGACCGATCTTAAAGACTACAAAGGAAAGGATTTCGATTTTGACAAGGAGATGAAAGAAGTCACACACTCTCCTGGAGGACGCACAATCAGACGCATATTCAGCGTATTCTTCGGTATCTTCTTCCTTATGATCGGATTGGGAGGACTCCTGGGAGGAATTTTCATACCGTCAGTACCTGAAATCATCAACAACGAAATGGCAGAGCATATCGCCAGATGGGGAGCTCTGGATGCCGAAGAGCAGTTCGCGGCTGATATCTTCGGTGGTACCACCTTCTGGGTATTGGTTCTCGTGACGCTCGGAATAGGAAGCATCGGGATAATCTACGGAGCGGTAATGCTTCTGTTCGATCTCAAGTCACCGGCATGGAGACCAGGACTCATCCTGTTCATCGCATGGATAATCAGCGTATTTGTGATAATCGGATGGATGGCCGTTCAAGTAGCCGATGCCCTTCCGGAACTCATCGCATGACAGCTTGAAACTGACTTGACAGAATCAATAATATCAGCTAACTTTGTACCAGACAGATGTCCGATATAATGAGGATACCTGCACAGATTTCAAATAAACATCAACATAGAATACTATGATACTCACCACTACCCCATCTATCGAAGGAAGAACAATCATCGAATACAAGGGAATCGTATTCGGAGAAGTAATCAGCGGAGTCAATTTCTTCAAGGACTTCGGAGCAAGCATCAGAAATCTCATCGGCGGCCGTTCGTCATCATACGAAAACGAGCTGGTAGGAGCACGTCAGAAAGCATTGGAGGAACTCGCTCAAAGAGCCAGAGAGCGTGGTGCTGACGCTGTTGTCGGTATCGACGTTGACTATGAAGTTCTGGGCCAGAACGGCGGAATGCTAATGGTGACAGCATCCGGCACTGCTGTAAAACTTGGATAAACAAAAAACAGTCTGACTTACAGTTCTGGCACGGAATATGCTATATTCAAAGATGCAATCAAGTTAGTTAGACATAAATATTGAACGAACTGAACAGCAGCCCGCCGAAGTGATTTCGACGGGCTGCACTATTTCTGTGTCTTTGCTTTGCTTAGAGTTATAACGGATAGGGTGTAAAAGTATGTGTCTCAGTGCAGATTATTCATGAACGCCTGAAGTACAGTATTGAATCACTTCAGTCCCATTGGCCAGACCTTCTCGCACCAACTTACCCGGTGCCCCCTTTACCTACAGCTCGGACCAGAAATGGCCAAAAACCGACCGAGATGTCATCAAAACTGTATATTTTGATGATTTTTAATACAGCTTGGCCGTGTTTGAGGCAAAAGTCGACCGAGCCGTATTACCGGAAAGTCGTTTGACGAAGCACCTTGACTGGCAAATATGTCCGCCGCCTACTCAATCAAGTGCGTACAAGCTCAGCCAGGAGTTTTGCGCACCCTGGCTTGTGCTTGCAGAAAGAACTGCATTCGTACAAGTTACATATTTACAGATAGGCTACCTCACTGCATCTGACGCATGTATATGTCCATACAGATACTTTTGCAACTGAAGCTTCCGTATTTAGAGAGATTTATCGATGTGAACGCACAAAGCAGGCTCCGCAGCCCTCGGCCGAGCTGCAGAGCCTGCTTTGAGATGCCGAATTCCGTATATTTCGGCAGCGGTACGTTCTGCAAGGTTGATAGTAGCGTCAGAATACGAAAGTACTTAAACGTGTACACACGCTCATGATTTTCCGCAATCAATAGAGAGGACAAACGAAATTTACTTCAGGCTTACCAACATTTACACCTGATCCACAATTATTTAAATACGACAGTATTGAACCAGCGTTCGAGCTCAGAAGCCCATTCCGACTTATATATATAATTGTCTCCCCAGCCAAAACCGTGTCCGCCGGTCGGATAGATATGCATTGTAGCGCTTACCTTATTCTCCACGAGAGCCTCATAATAAAGCAGACTGTTCTTCACAGGCACAAGCCAGTCATCAGAAGCCGCAAGGATAAAGGCAGCTGGAGTTTCGGAAGTTACCTGCTTATGATTGCAATAAAGCTGGACAAGTTCCTCCGAAGGTTCGGCTCCAAGAAGCCCGAAGCGGGATCCCTCGTGAGTGTAAGGACGTTCCATAGTGATCACCGGATATACAAGTATCTGAAAATCCGGACGTGTAGCCTCATCCACATAATGAGTAGCTGCAGTAGAAGCAAGATGTCCTCCAGCCGAAAACCCCATGACTCCTACATTCTTAATACCCAGATCTTCACGGGAATGAAGAATACGCATCGACTGCTGTACATCGCTCAGAGGGACATCATGGTGTCCGCGAGGCATTCTGTACTGTAACAGAGCGAAGGTGAATCCGCGGGCATTGAACCAGTCCTTCATATCACGCCCCTCGTGTCCCATCGATAGGACAGCATATCCGCCACCCGGACATAAAAGGACACAATATCCGTTAGGATTGCGTGCAGGATATATCTCCAGAATGGCATCCTTGTATTTGTCTCCCTGCGGATCTGCAGCCTCATCATATGTAAATGCATTCGGAGCGCCATCCGGCCACACCTGGACCGTTTCAGGACGAGGACCCCAGAATCCTGCCGGCTGGGCCGGAAGGAAATTCGCTGACAGAATCAGTGCTAGAATGATAACAATATTCTTCATAGGCATTATTGTTTTTTAACAAGTATAATCTTTCCGTCGTAAGATCTTGAAACAGAGCGGGCGAATGTCCTGTAATCAGCATAGGAGTCCTTTGGGAAGCGTCCTGCATATAAGGTAAGAGACTGAACTACCTCAACGCATGCTGCATTTTCATCATATGAAACATCTGTATGCAGGAGACCGAACTGGCTTTCCACGACACCACATGACGGAAGTGATTCCGGGACATAACCTGCGGGGAGTCTTACACTGATGGAGTCAATCACAGTCATTCCTGTATCCACTTCAATATCATTGACCCTCGCGGTCCTGTCGGAATACATCTTCTTGGCGAAAGGATTCATATCCATAAAGATACGGTCTCCGGAAGCCTTTCCGTAATCCGTCACCGCATAGGTATATCCAAGCCTGAACTCCGGAATGTATTCCTCACCAGGAGCCGTCATTATCCAATCATTGAAATTGTCCTCCACCGAGGTAATGCTGAAATCGACCGGATTGAATGAATTGCCGGACATCACGGTATTGAACTGAGCCTTGCTGTCCAGGGCACGGAAACCGATGTAGGACTCTACATTGTCCAGCAGCAGTCTTCTTTGTCCACGGCATTTCGCCGTGCCGTCAGCATAGAGTTCCACATCTACCCTTTCAGAACGAAGTCTGAGCGAATCCGGATAACTTCTGGCTCTTACCAGCTCTCCCCCATCTTCCCTGACAAGCAGAACCTGATGACCGGCAAGGGAACCATGCCGGTATCCCAAAGGATAACGGGGATTCGTACACTCTATCCACAAGGAGTCAGACTCCATCGGAACACAAAGCATAGCATGATCCATCTGTCCTACGGAATAGAGTCCCGGCATGTATGTCGGCCTTCCCGTGTCGAGAATCATATATTGAGAATCTATCCCTGCTATGGAAAGCAATGCATGCATATAAACAGACAGAGCCTTGCAATCACCGTATCCCTTGGCATAGACATCCTCGACGGGGAAAGGTTTCATTCCACCGATTCCCAGCTGTATGCTGACATAACGCGTATTGTTCCTGAGGAAAGCATATAGAATCCTGATGATTTCCTTCTTGTCATCAATCCCTTTTATAAGAGCATTGACCTTATCTATGAGTTCCTGCGGCACTTGCCCTGAGCCTTCCATAAGGCTATGCAGCCATGCTCCGGACTCCTTCCAGTCCTTCTGACTGCCTGAAGTGCCGGCATATTCGAAAGCGACCGGTTCTGCAAATACATATGGCACAAGTTCCAATACTGACGGCATCATATGCTCCTGTTCATATCCCTGGAATTCAGACACCTCCCACTTATACGTATCACGCTTCGGTCCGGATGAGATGACCGGCTCAGAATCCGAATAATGACTGATCTGCATTCCTGCTGGAAGATCCAGAGTATAGGTAGCGGACTGAACAGAGACAGACGGATCGGTCACCGGCATAAACGGCGGAAATCGGATGAAACCTTTTCGATATACCACCTCATATTCATACTCGACTATGAAAGGGTAAGATGCGTCTGGAACGTACGCAGATACATATGCATCTGAAACACCGCCTTCATCTGCTGCAAGCGTAGTCAGATCAGACATTTTCAGCTTTGTCGAATTCTTTCCGACAGATTCTATCCGTCCGGTAAATGAATCGAGTTTTCTGAAGGAGTCGGTATATACGTTAAAAACAGCAGCATCCAGACCATGGCTGTCAAGAACAAGGATACGTGTGCTCACATGGTGAACTGCGGATAATCCGGAATTCACCGTGAATACCACATCATGCTTCTGCACGATGGCTTTCTTTGAAGGTGATGCCTCTGCACCGTGGGCCAGATGTGTCAGACAGATCATCACCAATATCATCAACTTCTTCATTTCTAAATCTTTTTAAGCACGATCATCGAATCATAAACATCATTGATATACTGCCAGAACTGACGAATAGCCTCATAATCTTCCATAAAACCGTTCATGCTTTTCTGATTGTAAGTGAATATGACCTTCACCACAGCTCCTGCCGTCTGGACATCAAGTCTCATTATTGCATCCAATGCCTCGGTCTTGATGTTAAGATTTTCCGGAACCTGCTCTATAGAATAGCCCTCCGGAATATTCAATGCATACATATATGTCACGGAATACGCAGACGGGAAATCGATAGGGCATGACCTTGTCAGAGACTGGAAAGCATCAGGAGAATGAAATCTTGTAAGGAAAGGTGAGACATATATCATATCACCCATCGGATCTGCATCCATGACATAGTCATAACTGAACATCATCTGCGAAGAATACTCATCAGTTCCTGTGACTGTAAGTTCTCCTATCTCGATCGAAGACTCTTGCTCCATGTTCTCTATATACTTATCCTCAGAACCGCATGAATGGAAATCTGATTTTTCCTCATAGGACCTGACTCCAGTGAACCTTGCATCCACCTTACCTTCGAAGGTCATATCAGGCTTCAATGACGCATAGACCGACATCACCAGATTATTGCGGCTCAGATTGGTCAGATCCACCCAGCTGCACTGTTTCGGCTTGATAAGTCTGGCATTAGGCACGAGCATCAGAGGAGGAAGTATGTTGACAAAAGCATTGTTCGAGCCACCGTCGATATAATACAATCTGCCATCTGCCGCCTTTACACAGAGGATGAATGTATCGAATGGATGCACCTCAGGATGATATTCGATAAGGACTCCGGAAGATCTCAGCTTTATCATTACAGGATCGACCTCATATCCCATTTCACGCAGGCATCCTGCCAGAAGACAGTTTATGTCAACATTGGTACCGTTGCCGTTCTTCACCACCTGAGCAGGCACTGACGGATTTAATGCATATTCACCGTTCCATGAGACGCTCTGCTTGACCAGACTCAAAGCAGATGCTATTCTCAGAGGATCAGAGCCATCCGCGGAAAGAGTCTTCACAGCATCCTTGAACTGGCATGGGGACTTGAACCTCTGCATCAGGAGCGATTCCAGATAATTCTCATCCACATCATCCCATGTCACGCTGAAGTCAACAGGTTTTGAACCAGGGAATGCAAGGCTCCTTATATCATAATACAAGGCCGTATAATGTTGTCTTATATTGTACACATAAGGTTCCTTTTTGAAAGCAGGAAGATCTGACACATGAAATTTGTCTATCTGGATTTCATATGGCATCGATCCGGCCCGCAGACTGATAACCGATGTTGAGGAGTCCGATTCATAATCCACCTTGTGATATCCATGCACTCTCTTGTTGAATGTAAACATCTTAGGTATCCTTATCTCACATTCAGAACAGTTCACCGGAATATTCTTCTGGAAATAGACTTCGTCGATATCCCAATAAATATTACTGCTGATCTCATACTTGACCTCTATCACGGATCCGACCTTTACATTTACAGCAGAAAAGGTCACCTTCTTATAATCATCGATATAATCCTCGTCATAGACAGCTGACTTTGGCATCCTGTTCTCCTCGATCCGGCCATCCTTCAGATTATACGTCACGACTTCAATGCCACGAATGGTCTCACGCAATTTGCCTGCAACTAAGTGTATCAGTTCAAAGTCCGCACGGTCCAGTCCTTCCTCCTTGAGAATTTTCAGACGGATATGCTTCTTAGTAGTAAGATAGAAATCGTAATTTTCATCGAAATCTATGCATATATCCTGATTTTCATACAGGACAAGAGCTACAGCCGAAGTATCTGGTTCATATACGGAGAGCCCCAGTTCCTCTTTCGAGACCTTGCCGAACTGCTTGTTCACAGGTATTGTCTGCGCATGGATTTCTACCATTGCAGAAATAAGAATCGCGATAATTACCAATGACCTTTTCATAGCTGTAAATCCTTTTTATCTATTCACATCATATCTTCTTCAGGACTATCATTGATTCATAAACCTCATTCATATACTGCCAGAACTCCCTGATCGACTCATAGTCAGCTGGCAGACCGGTCATCCTGTTCTGAGTATAACTGAACGAAATCATTATAACAGAGCCCCTTACGCTGGCCAGAAGTTTCAATGTCGCATCAAGTCCCTGGAGCTTTACCAATGCATTCTCCGGAACCTGCTCCACCTCATATCCTTGAGGAATATCCAGAGTAAACATATAGTTGACCATATATGCATATGGGAAATCGATAGGATATTCTCTCTTTATGGACTGGAACGAATCCTTTGAATGAAATCTTGTGACGAATGGATTGATATATATCCTGTCTCCTGATTCAGTGAGTTCATCCTCGAAGGTATAATCATATGAAGCCGAAGAAGAATACTCCTTCATACCGGTCGCCTTGAAATCAACGATTTCTATAAGATTGTCATTTTCAATATCTTCAATATAGCCATCCTCATCATCGAAGGAGTTGTAGCTTCCCTTTTCCTGATATGAGTCCTGTCCTGAGAACTTGGCATTCACCGAGCCTGCAAGAAGTCTGTCAGGAGTGACCTTGGCCTTTACATTCATAACGATACCGTTTCTTCCCAATCTGGTCAGATCCACCCATTCGCTTCTGCCGTCAGGACGCAGAACACGTCCTTTCTCCACAAGCATCTGAGGATTAAGGATATTCACATAGCCTCCGCTGGCTCCACCGTCCAGATAATAGGATTTTCCGTCAGGAGCATCGACCTTGAGAATGAATGTGTCATAAGGATGCATTTCCGGCTGAAACTCCAGAAGAAGTCCCGAAGATCTGAATTTCACCATTACCGGCTCTACCTCGTATCCGACCTCTCTAAGACATCCGGCAATCAGACAATTTATATCTGCATTGCTTCCAGACTGAGTCTTGACTGCCTGGGAAAGCATCTGAGGAAGGACATCGTAATCACGATTCCACTGCACCTTGCCCTTGACAAAGTCCACCACTGCGGCAATCTTTTCCACATCACTTCCCTCCAATGCAAGAGAAACCATCTCATCTTTGAACTGACATTGTGCCCTGAATCTTCGCATCATATCGGAATCAAGGTATGAATTATCCACATCCGCCCAGTTAACGCTGAAATTCTCATAAACGCTTCCCGGTATGGTCAATGCCTTGATATCGTAATGGATTGCTGTATAATATTGGTCAGTATTATATACATAAGGTTCTCTTTTAAAAGCCGGTATGTCTGTTGCTGAATATTTGTCGGCATTGACTGTATAAGTATATGTAGAGCCCGCACCCAGAGAAAGCGAACCGGATTCTGCGGCATACTCATATTTCACAGGATTGAAACCAAACTGCTTCTTGTTGAATTCGAACATTTCCGGTACGCGCACAGTACATTCGGAAAGATTCACAGGAATGGTTTTCTGAAGATATACATCATCGATTTCCCAATAGATGTTGCTGCTTACGTCGAATCTGATCTCAACGACAGAACCGACCCTTACCTCCTGGGCAGAGAAAGACAATTTCTTGTAATTCTCGGTATAGTCATCCCTGAAGACATTTTTGTTCGGCATCTTGGTCTCCACAACCTTGCCGTCCACGAGATTATATGTCACCACATCGATACCTGTGATATTGTCACGGAGAGTGTTGGAGTAATAATACACCATCTCAACATCGCCCCAGTCCAGGCCCTCTTCTTTCAAGATTTTTATCCTCTGATGCTTTCTAGTATTGAGCTTGAATCCACCTGAAGCATCGAAATCAATCGAGACCAAGGTATTTTCATAAAGCATAAGGGCTGCTGCGGATGTATCAGCGGGATACTCCATCATCGCCACTTCTTCCTTCGACACCTTGCCGAAACGTTTGTTGACTTCAATCGTCTGGGCAAAAGCATCTGCCGAGATCAGAATAGCAGTCAGAATACAGATAAGAAAAATACGTTTCATAAACTGATCGTCTTACGTGTTGATACAAATATACTAATTTAATATTATCGCTGAAAGCAACTGTAAAATTAACACTTCAAAAGTTTAACAACAACAGAAATCCGAGAAAAATATATCACGTTAAAACGCTACTAATCAAGCACTTAAAAATCCTCACAAAATAAAGCCGTTTTCCAGAAGTTTAACGCTACCTTTTTCTGTATCAAGCATGACGAAGTAATTCAGAAAAGGCTGGTTCTGCATTTATAATTGATTATCTTTGTGTAAGCAACAAAACGAAAAATGAAAGAAAGATTTATTCTGCTACTTAATTATTATATTTGCAATGATGAGCAAGGAAATTGTACCAATAGAGAGACACCCGCTGCAGCCCTTTCTTCCGGAAGGGGCGCGGATCCTTATGCTCGGAAGTTTTCCTCCGGCACGCAAACGCTGGTCAATGGAATTCTTCTATCCTAACTGGATAAACGATATGTGGAGGATCTGGGGATGGATCTTCTTCGAAGACAAGGAGCATTTTGTAGCAGAAACTACTGAGGGGAAGAAACTGAAGGCCTTCGACAGGGACAGATGCGCCGGATTCGCGGCAGACAAAGGCATCGCGATGTATGACACTGCATGTGAGGTCAGGAGACTCAAGGACAATGCCTCGGATAAATTTCTGGAAGTAGTCAAGGCTACTGACCTTAGGTCCCTGCTGTCAAGGATGCCGGAATGTAATGCGATTGTCACCACCGGGCAGAAAGCCACGGACATAATTATCAATACTTTCGGATGTGCAGAGCCATCCGTGGGAGACTGCACCGGATTCGATCTGGAAGGCAGGAAGATCAGACTCTGGAGGATGCCTTCCTCATCTCGAGCCTACCCTCTCGCATTAGAGAAGAAGGCTGAATTTTACAGAAAAATGTTTAAATCAGAAAATATATTATGAGAAAAACCTTAATTTTAGTTATCGCTCTGATGGCAGCGATGACAGCGCGTGCTGACGAAGGAATGTGGCTGCCGTCACTGATTTCTCAGCGCATCGCCGATATGCAGGAAAAGGGATTCAGACTTGATGCAGACGACATCTACAGCATCAATCAGGCATCGCTCAAGGATGCTGTCGTGCTTTTCGGACGCGGCTGCACAGGCGAACTTATTTCCCCGGAAGGACTTCTTCTGACCAATCACCACTGCGGTTACGGCCAGATCCAGCAGCACAGCAGCGTGGAACACGACTACCTGAAGGACGGCTTCTGGGCAATGAACCGTTCGGAGGAACTGCCTAACAAAGGCTTGACAGTAAGCTTTCTGGAAAGGATGGATGACGTCACAGCTCAGGTGCTCAGCGGATACACTCCGGACATGACTGAAGATCAGAGGGTGGAACTGGTAAAGAAGAACAGTCAGGCACTTATCGACGAAGCTGTGAAGGAAGGCAAAGGTCTGAGAGCCACTGTGGAAGCCCTCTACTACGGCAATCAGTATTTCCTTTTCCTCTACCGCGAATATGCAGACGTTCGTCTTGTGGGTGCCCCGCCTTCATCGATCGGTAAATTCGGAGGTGATACCGACAACTGGATGTGGCCTCGCCATACCGGTGACTTCTCGATGTTCCGTATTTATGCCGACAAGGACAACAACCCTGCCCCTTATTCAAAGGACAATGTCCCTTATCGTCCTAAGAAATATTTCCATATCTCGACCAAGGGCGTGCAGGAAGGCGATTTCACCTTCATCTACGGTTTCCCTGGCCGCACTCAGGAATATATACATTCTGAGGGAGTACGCTATATAGAAGAAATCGGAGATCCTCACAAGATACACCTAAGAACCCTCAGACTGGACATCATGAACAAGCATCAGTCTGAAAGTCAGAAGGTCCGCATCCAATATTCTTCCAAGAATGCAGGCGTATCCAATGCATGGAAGAAATGGCAGGGAGAAGTCAAGGGCATCAAGAAGATGAAGACCGTACAGACAAAGCAGGAGTTTGAAAAGGCCTTCGACAAATGGGCGCAGGGCGGAGAATTCGACGGTGTCATTTCAAAGATTGCGTCAATCTATGCAGAGCTCGAGCCTTATCAGTTCGCGACTGACTATTACACAGAAACAGTCCGCACCATAGAAGTGGCCAATTTCGCCATGAGTACCGCAAGGCTCTTCAAGCAGGACGGCTTTGACAAGGCTAAGGCTGCAGAACTGGCAGAGACTTTCTATAAAGACTGGTATCTCCCTATAGACAAGGAGTCATTCATCGCTGTGATGAAAGAATACGAAAAGAATGTACCTGCAGATTTCAAACCTATATATTATAAGGAGAAATTTGCATCGTACGGCTCCATCGAGGCCTGGGCCGAGGATATCTTCACGAATTCCATCTTCATAGATCAGACAAAGGTAGACGCCCTGACATCCGAAGACAAGGAAACTGTCATGACAGACCCTGCAGTAGAATTCTTCAATGAATTCCTCAAGTGGTATGCAGCTGACATCCAGCCTGTCACCACCCGTCTGAACCAGGACCTCCAGCTCGCATACCGTGACTACATGAGAGGACAGATGGTTTACTGCCGCACCCAGAGAGTACCTAAGGCATTCTATCCTGATGCCAATCTCACCCTCCGCGTAGCATACGGACACATCAAGGGTTACTCCCCTTCCGACGGCACATACTACCTTCCGTCATCGACCATCAAGGGAATCATGGAGAAGGACAATCCTGAAATCTTCGACTACAACATCCCTCAACGTCTTCGCGACATCTATTCTGCGAAGGATTACGGCCGATGGGCTGACGCTTCCGGAGAAGTTCCGGTATGCTTCATTGCCACCAATCACACCACAGGTGGTAACTCCGGCAGTCCAGTGATCAATGCTGACGGCGAACTTATCGGTCTGAATTTCGACCGCGTATGGGAAGGTACAATGAGCGATATTGTCTTCGACCCTGAGATCTGCAGAAACATCGCCCTCGACATCCGCTATGTACTTTTCACTATTGAAAAGATCGGCGGAGCCGGCTACCTTCTGAATGAAATGACATTTAACGAATAAGATCATGGCACACGAAGAAAATCTTTCAATCGGAGTATTCATCGACGGCGGCTATTTCGCAAAGATCGACGAAGGACTGGCAAAGAAGAATCTTGGCAAAGTCAACGTGAAGGGACTTTTCCAATATATTCCGGAGATGATAGGCAGGCAGTTCGGAATTGACCGCAAGCTGCTGTATATCACTGAAGCACACTATTACAGGGGTCGTTACCGCGCCTCAGATGCCGATACCAGGCACCTGCTTTACGAAGAGAGACAGTTCGAGGATACATTGATAGAAAACGATATCATCTTCCACTACAAGCATCTGCGTCCGAACCCTTCCGGCGGTGTCATTGAAAAAGGCGTGGACACCTGGTTCGCTCTGGATACATATGAAATGACACTTTACAGACAGTTCGACTATGTAGTGCTGATAAGCGGAGATGCCGACCATGAAATGCTGGCCCGCAAACTGAAAGCTCTCAAGACGCACACTATCCTTCTGACCTGGGATCCCGCCAACACTGGTTCGACCTCCCGTTTCCTTAGCGAGGAAGTATGCACACACATCGACATGATGAGACAGGCCGGAAAAGAACCGGATCTGATGAAAAAAGTGACAATACAGAAATAAACAGGAGAATTTCTCAATAGCAATCCCCGATGTACCACAGCTTGGCACATCGGGGATTTATCTTTGCCACAGAAACTTAAAAAGATGAATATTATGTGGTTCGCGATTTTGATTTTTGTATGTCTTTCAGTAGAAGTTCTTAGCTACCTCACTGGTGGTGATACAAGTAACGGCATCATCAGGACAAACGAAGAAAAGTCATCGCCGGAAACCGTCTGAGAACAGTATCCGGCGACTGCAAAAAAGTGAAATATGATGAGCCTCAGCGTTTGGTTGGCCCGACCACTGCCTGAGGACGAAAGTGTTATTTCACTTTCACGATCTCTACAGGCTGCTGCTGGACCTGATCCAGAGGATGAGACTGGAATTTGACCTTAGCGAAGTCTATGTTCATCAGTTCGATGCAGCGGATATTGCTGTTCCAGGCCGTCCTGTAATAGAATTTCATTGCAGTCTGGTCAGTTGCAGATGTAAACTGCGTAGCGCTCGGAAGACCTTTCGGTATCTCCGCCCTCACATGCTGGCTGCCGATAGGGATATCGAAGTTGTTCAATATATGGAATGCCTGCACTACGGTCTCGAAACCTGTATCCCACACAGGAGCCGTTGTCTGGAAGAATGTCGCTCTTACAAATCTTGAAGGGGATGTGAAATCTCCGGGGAGACCGAGCATGCCGCTTCCGTGACCAAGAGCCTTCAATGTAATGCCGTCCGCAATGGTATTGTCCGGTGCCGAGCCAGGCTGGAGATTGACATAATTATTCAGATTGGTCATATGCCATTGGAAACCGGGAGCATTTGTAAGCACTCCGAGATTATTCTCATAGAAATGCGGCACTCCCCCTACGATTTCCAGAACCACCATACGTCCGTTCGGCTCTGCGATCCTCCAATGAACAGCACCTATCTTGTTATTCAATGTCACAAGATCGATTTCATTGATTGCATCCTTGACCTGATCGATTGTCTTGAACTGGGAAAGTACCCAGGAAACAAACTGCATATCGCAAAGGGTCTTGTCACTGTGAGAAGGAACATAAGGAGCGTAATCACCGTAGCCCGGGAAGAAGAAAAGTCCGGCAGCAAGTCCCGCTTCATTTACACCTTCCACGATGAAAGGTTCATATTCCGTATAAATACCGACATAGCCGTAAATCGATTTATACTTAAGTCCATTCTCACCTTGAGGGGTATATGACTGATGGCTGTGTCCTCGTGGGGCTACGACATAACCACATTGCATAGGAGTGGCAGCCCATTCTACAGTACGGGCCACAACATGACTACCATTACCTGACACAAGTGAAATTCCTGTACAGGCATCTGAATCTGCTGCAAAGAAGGCCCCGAAGGCCAAAGCAGCGAACAAAGCTATAATGCGTTTCATATCTTTACTATATTAAAATTTCCAGCAAGCATTATAGCAATGTCTGAGCCAATGGATATTGCAGATAAAATTTTAAATTTGCATCAGATAACACTACTGACTATGAATACCATAAAAACCATTGCCATCATTGCCGCTCTGACGGGACTTCTGTCCTGCGGGAAAAACGAGAACAGTATCAGGATAAACCAGGTCGGTTTCTATCCGGGTCAGGAAAAGACAATGACCCTTGAAGAGTATAACAAAGCTGAGATCGTAACGATCACAGATGCCGAAGGTTCGGTTGTCTGGGAAGGAAGCGCCGACAGATCTGCAGTATCTCCTTGGTCAGGCAAGGTCCGCCGGATCTTCGACTTCAGCGAGATTACCGAAAGCGGAACATACACTATACACGCCGGTAAGGACTCTGCGGCATTCACAGTCAGTCCTGACGCGCTCAAACCTCTTGCAGATGCCGCTCTTACAGCATTCTACCATCAGCGGAGCGGAATGGACCTCGATCCGGAGATTGCCGGCAAATGGGCACGAAAAGGCGGACATCCCGACACCCTTGTCTATGTACATGCCAATGCCGCCAGTGAATTGCGTCCTGAAGGTACGGTCATATCATCTGCGAAAGGCTGGTACGATGCCGGAGACTATAATAAATATGTAGTGAACTCGGGATATTCAATGGGACTTATGGCCCAGACATTCCTGATGTTTCCGGAGGTATACGATTGGGGGCAGAAAGATAAAAAGGATTATTGGGAATATTACAAAAAGATGCATTCGATTTATCGTCCTGTCTACAATGAACTGAAATACAACGCAGATTGGCTTTATACGATGCAGGATCCTGCAGACGGCGGTGTCTACCATAAGCTTACCACTCCATCGTTTGAAGGTTTCATCTCTCCGCTTGAATGCAGTCAGCCAAGATATGTCGTACAGAAATCCGTCACCGCCGCCCTTGATTTTGCCGGTGCAATGTGCTCTTTCGCCAACATTCACGGAATGTCAGTGATAGGAAATGACATCAACTCTAACAAAATATATAATAACAGGTATGACAAGGCAGAATCAGCCTACGCATGGGCCAAAGCTCATCCTGATGCATTTTATCATCAGGACAAACTGAATGAAATGTACGATCCTGATGTAACTACAGGAACATACGGGGACGAAAGTGCTGACGACGAATTCTTCTGGGCCGCATCTGAGCTGTACCATGCAACCCAAGACACAGCGTACCTTGAAGATGTCAAGACATTCATGCCGGAGAGATTCACTCTGATGTCCTGGGGAAATGTGGCAGCATTAGGAATATTTGAGTGGATACAGTACGAAAAAAGGATGCTTGCCGAGAAGCCATTTTGGGGTGTCACTCCGTTTGGGTTCAGAATCGGCATAAATGAAGAAGAACAGGAGATTATCGACAGATGCAAGAAGATGCTCCTTGAGTACTGCGACCAAAGTATAGAAGCCGTTGAAAACTCCTGCTACAACAGTGCCTACGGCAATTCTCCGGAAGATTTCATATGGGGATGCAGTTCATCATTCTGTGATCAGGCCATCTGCTTCCTGTATGCATACGAACTCACAGGGGACAAAAAATATGTCGAGAATGCTTTCAGAAATGTAAACTACATCCTCGGTCAGAACGCCACAGGATACTGCTACGTTACAGGATTCGGCTATAAAAGTCCGATGTTCCCGCACAGCCGTCTCTGCCACTCAGACGGCATCGAAGAGCCGATTCCAGGTCTTCTTGTCGGTGGTCCGAACCCGGCGCACAACGACAAGGACGCAGTAAAATATCATTCAAGCTATCCGGATGAATCATATGAAGACGTGATGCCATCCTACGCCTCAAACGAAATCTGCATCAACTGGAATGCATCACTTGTCTCCGCCATCACATGGCTCTCATACATCGGAAATGAGTTAGATACTACCAATTAAAATCCGATAGCATATAAAAAGCTGTTGGCCTATAGGTGACATGCCACCCCCGGCTAGGGGGTGCCCGAGCCCGCGAGGGCGGGGGTCACCGGTAGGCCAACAGCTTTTTATGCTATCAGATTATTTATTGAACTGTGCTCTCAAAGCCTCATTCTTAGCATCTGCATCAGCGCCCTTGATACCAAAGTAGAACTTGATCTTAGGCTCTGTACCTGAAGGACGTACAGTCACTACATCACCAGCTTCATTGTAGAACTGAAGCACATTTGATGAAGGAAGACCTGTCTCCTCAGGCTTAGTGTAATCAACAACCTTGATAACAGGTGAACCGGCAAGCTCCTGAGGAGGGTTTGTACGGTAGTCCACCATCATCTGAGCGATCTCCTCGAGACCAGCCTTACCCTTCTTGGTTACAGAAATGAGCGACTCCTTATAGTAACCGAACTCTGCATAGATATCCTGAAGGAGCTGATAGAGAGTCTTGCCCTGTGCAGCAGCCCAAGCAGCACACTCAGCAACGAATGCACATGAAATCGGAGCATCCTTGTCACGAACGAACTCACCTACATTGAAACCGTAGCTCTCCTCGCCACCGCATACGAATGTTGTATCGCCCTCGTTCTTCTTCACGATATCGGCAATCCACTTGAATCCTGTAAGAACATTGTAAACTTTCACGCCAAACTTCTCGGCAATTGCGCGAAGAAGCTCTGTTGTTACGATAGTCTTCACGATATACTGCTTGCCATCAAGCTTTCCGAGCTCAGACCAGCGACGAAGGATATAATATGTAAGGATTGATGCAGTCTGGTTACCATTAAGAAGAACAATCTTTCCTTCGTTGTCACGGACTGCAATACCGATACGGTCAGCATCAGGGTCAGTAGCCATCACCAGGTCTGCACCCTCACGGTCAGCCACTGCCACAGCCATTGCAAGAGCTGAAGGCTCCTCCGGATTAGGTGACATCACTGTTGGGAAGTTACCGTCAACAACATCCTGCTCTGGAACGTGATAGATGTTCTCGAAACCAAGCTTCTGAAGGAATTCAGGAACGATCTCCACACCTGATCCGTGGATAGGAGTGTAAACGATCTTGATATCCTTATGAGCCTGACGAGCCTCTGGAGAAAGCATCAGAGTCATCACTGAATCGAGGTAATCCTCGTCCATCTCGTGACCCATGATTTCGATTGGAGCAGCTCCTTCACCCGGCTCGAACTTAACCATTGACGGGTCAGTAATCTTAGCCACCTCTGCAACGATATCCTTGTCCACTGGAGAAGTCACCTGAGCTCCGTCTGACCAGAAGACCTTGTAACCGTTGTACTCCTTAGGATTGTGCGATGCTGTGATCATGATACCTGCAGTAGCCTTCTTTGTTCTCACAGAGTAGCTCATAAGAGCGATAGGATGGAGCTTGTCGAAGATATACACGTGGATACCATTTGCTGCAAGCACATTGGCTGCGATCTGAGCAAACTCAGGGCTGTTGTTACGGCTGTCGAACGAAATGCATACGCTGAGCGGACCCTCGCAGTTTTCCTTCATGTAGTTTGCAAGGCCCTGTGTAGCCATACCTACAGTGTACTTGTTCATACGGTTTGTACCTACGCCCATGATACCGCGAAGACCGCCGGTACCGAACTCAAGGTTTCTGTAGAATGCATCTTCAAGCTCTACAGGATCATTCTCCTGAAGAGCAACGATCTGTGCCTTTGTAGCCTCGTCAAAATTACCGTCCAGCCAGCTCTGGACTACTTCTCTGAAATCTCTTTGCATATTGGTATAGTGTTTATATGTTAAATTGCATTACATCTGAGCAAATATACTGATAATTATTCAACAAAAACTCTATTTTTGCATAAATTTTAAAAGTATATGAAAAAACTGCTGGAATTCGTATCGCAACACATGGCTGACGACACCACGAGGCTGATTCTCGACAAGGGAAAATGGCCGGACATTGACATGGATACAGCAGTAAACTGCATCGAAAGCAGACGTAAGCTTAAGGGGAAGGTCAATGAATGGTATGAAAATCCTGAGATGGTTTTCCCGTTGAAGTTGTCAGCGGAACAATGCAGCAGCAGCGCGACCGGCCATTACAAAGCTGCTCTTGCAGAGAAGATTGCGGACAAAAAGGATTGGCGCATTGCAGACCTCACAGGAGGACTGGGAGTAGACAGCTGGTTCTTCTCGAAAAGAGCGGAGAAAGTGTTGTACAATGAGATGCAGAGGGCCCTGTGCAAGGCGGCAGAGCACAATTTCAAGGCGCTTGATACCGACAATATCAATATCAGCAATTCAATAGCAGAGAGCAATTCCATCAGCAGCATAATCGGTTCTTTCCACCCGGATATTATCTATATGGATCCGGCAAGACGAGGCGAAGGGGGCAGGAAAGTGTTTCTGATAGAGGAATGCACTCCGGATGTATTGACACTGAAGGATGAGATATTCAGACACTGCCGTCACATCTTGATCAAGCTATCCCCTATGGCTGACATCACAATGGTATGCGAGCGTCTGGGCATGACTTGCAGAGAGGTCCATGTGGTAAGTTCCGAAGGAGAATGCAAGGAACTTCTGATATGGATGGACAGAGAATGGCAGGAAAGCTATGATATAACAGCAGTCGAACTTCCGAACGGATTTCCGGAAAAGGAGGCGGCAGGATTGAGGTTCTCATCGGAAGAAGAAAAATCCTCTGCAGCTGACATCGCATCGGAAACGGGAGAATTTCTTTTCGAGCCAGGAAAGTCTCTCACCAAGGCCGGAGCGTTCAATTTCACAGCCGGTCATTTTCACATCACAAAGCTCGGAAAATCAACACATTACTATACCACCTCGGATCCTTCGACAGTCGCCCTGCTGAAAGGATATGGAAAGGTTTTCCAAATATCAGAATGTTCACCTCTGGACAAACGAAGCATCAAGGAAGCCGGAAAGAATCATCCTAAAGCAGAGGTAACGGCCAGAAATATCCCGATGACATCTGATGCCTTGCGCAAAAAACTCGGTTGTTCATCCGGTGGAGACGTCCATATCTTCGGACTTAAATCAGATCTGAAAGGCAATCTCCTGATGGTATGTAAAAGAATCTGACCCGAAGACTATAACGAAAGCGGTGCTGCAGGAAAAATTCTTGCAGCACCGCGTTTATGGTAAATGACTATTAGTTCTGATGAGCTGGTCTGAGAAGATCGAGAACGACCTTTACAGGGTTGAATGTAGCGAGAGGAACCTCGACAAAAAGAGTGTTCCAGTTGCTCGTGGCACCGTTCCAGAGGCCTGGAAGCTCGAGAGCCTTGAGTTCGCGTCCCTGGTAGCTCTTCGAGCTGATGAATCCAGCATCCTCATCTACATACTGAAGAAGATCGAAGCTCTGTCCCTTGTAGTCGTGGAGACAGCATACGATGTCAACAGGGTTGAAGTGTGTTGCTGATGCAAGAGCATTGCGGGCGTGGTCGTCAGACATATTGATCTGTACGCTTTCCAGAACCTGAAGCGAAGTAGATCCGTCCTTGTCAGCGATGATGAAAGGACCACCGCCAGGCTCGCCCTGATTCTTCACCATACCGGCTACACGGATTGGTCTGTTGAGTTTTGCACGGATTGCAGCTACGCGTGCATCGAAGTCTGCAGCTTCAGGAAGAGTCACACAAAGAGTATTATCAAGGAAAGCCTCGATTTCATCACAAAGGGCAGGAGTAGCCTCTGCATCGAGAGCATTCAGATATCCATAGATCTTGTCACGAAGCTCGAGAGCCTTTCCAAGAAGAACCTTCTTCCATGTCGCAGTCTCCGGAAGGAGTCTTTCGTTCGCTACATTATCAATGTTCTTGATTGAAACCACTTCTTCCTCGATCTTATTGAGATTGTAGATGAGGGCACCGTGTCCTGCCGGACGGAAAAGAAGCGAATCTGTCTCTGTTCTGAACGGCTTGTTCTCCACATCCACAGCGATTGTATCTGTAGCCTTGTCCTGGAAAGTGAAAGTGATATTGTATTTCACGCCATACTTTGCCTCATAAGCCTCCTTCACCTGAGCGTAAGCCTCTTCGAAAAGGTGCTGATGTTCTGGAGAGATGGTCACCACGAGGTTTGCAGTGCCATCCTCATTTCTCATATAGTTCTGAGCCTCAACGAGATGCTCTGCGAAAGCGGTACGGATCTCACCATCTGTATATTTATGGAATTTGAGCACTCCCTTAGGCTTTGCGCCATATCCGAGTCCCTCTTCTGTAAGGGTCTTTGAAAGAACTGACTGTCTGTACTCGGGACATTTGCATGTCTGTTCGCCGAAAAGCTCCGGTGTATAGAAAGCAAATCCCTGGATCTGATCCACGAACTTTGCTGCAGGAGCATCGTCCGCAAGTTCCTTACCCGCCTTAAGGGCATCAAGTCCGCTGAAAAGATCCTTGAACATACGTGAAGCCGCACCTGAAGCAGGCACGAACTTGCATTTGCCATTGATCTTTGCACCATCATAATACTTTGCTGCAGCCTCGACAGCAGCCTCATCCAGGACCTGGATTCCTCTCTCCGGAGTAGCCGGAGCAACGATCTTCATCCAAGGGAAACCCTGCTTGAAGCGTTCAACCTGCTGTTCGGCAGTCTGTACAGACGAGCCTCTCTGCTCGATCTGAGCGATATCTTCTTTTGTAAACATATTGGTTATAGTGTTAGTGAAAATTATTTCTCTTCTATATTGGTACTCCGAACGGAGTTTTTCGAATTTATGCGGTTCCATGCGGAAACGGAAATCGTCAGTAAAGATAGGGTAATTATACTGGGAAACAGCTGCAATCTCGCCATGATTCTTTCCTTTCAGATCCAGAAGGACGGGCTCGTGTCCCGGAAGATCCTGAGCAGGGAAGAAATCATAAAGTTCCTCCAGCCTGAAATGACGAGCCAGCGCCTGTACGGCATAGGCTGTGCCGTTCTGCTTTCCTTGAAATGTATATCCTGCAATATGCGGCGTAGCAATATCTGCGATATCCACCAGGTCCTCATTGATATCAGGTTCATTGTTCCAGGTATCTATGACGATTGCCCCGAGCTTTGGAGAAGCTTCTATAAGAGCCTGTTCATCGACCACTTCACCACGGGCGGCATTAATGAATATAGCCCCTGGCTTCATGAGAGTGAAAAAGTCCGCATTGGCCATTCCCCTGGTAGTTTCATCAAGCGGAACATGCAGAGTCACCACATCTGATTCCTCCAGAAGATGTTCCAGAGAACAGAACCCCTCAGGACCTTCAGCCACCGCACGCGGAGGATCGCACCTTAATATATTGAATCCGAGATATTCGGCCATAGCTTCGATCTTGCTGCCTACATGGCCGACACCCACTATGCCGATAGTACTTTCGTCTATCTTGATTCCTTTGCGGGCCGCCACGCCATAAAGGGCTGAGAACACATACTGCATCACTCCCCCTGCATTGCATCCTGCGGCATTTGCCACCTCTATACCGGCATTCCGACAATATTCCAGGTCAATATGATCCGTTCCGATAGTAGCTGTAGCGACCATCTTCACAGATGTTCCCTCCAGCAGAGCAGCATCGCATCTGGTCCTTGTCCTTACGACCAGTGCATCCGCATCCAGGACATCCTCATGGGAAATTTCCAGTCCTTTCTTATACACCACCTCTCCGTAAGGTTCGAAAACGCCTTCAAGGAAAGGAATGTCCATATCAGCTACTACCTTCATATCTATCTCAATATCAACGTTTTTACCACATCACCTTCTACCGATCCGGCAAGAAGTTCATCTGAAGCCAGATGTTCGTTCAGACTCTTAAGCAGTCTGTCTCTCTGGAAATAAAGCTGGTTACGCACCACCGAGGAACTTATCACGCATACCATCACACCTTTGTCAAAACTCACATCGAGAGTGTACCTGCCAGCCCCTGACACCTTCGCCCAGGCCTCGCAGGCTCTCTGCTTTCCCAGTCCAGACGAAAGTTTCATATCCCTGATGAACTGGGTCACGAGTTCTTCCATCCCCACTGCCTCCTGTCTGCGGAGACTGTTCTTTCTGCTATCGTATGCCATTGCCCTACAATCTTGTGAACTGCCCTGCCTGAGTTTCGTAGTATACCCTGTCCTGAGTCAGACGGTCAACTATGCCGGACATCCTGACCTTGTTGCTGTCCGTAATGAATATCTGTCCGAAGTCATTGCTCGCCACCATCTGGAGCAGATTAGAGATCCTGCCCATGTCAAGCTTGTCGAACACATCATCCAGCAGGAGAATCGGCGCGAATCCATAATTCTTCTTCATTATTTCATATTGGGCAAACTTGAGTGATACCAGAAATGATTTCTGCTGCCCCTGGGATCCGTATCTGCGGATCGGGTGGCCGTTCATCGTGAATATGAAATCATCCCTCTGAATACCCGAGGTGGTGTATTTCAAAGCTCTGTCCTTATCGAACGAAGCTGCAAGAATCTGCTCCAGTCCCGCCTTGGACAATTCTGTTTCATATTCAATATTGACCTGTTCGGAATCACCGGAAAGTGTCTTGTAGTACTCCGCCACAACAGGCACGAGTTCCTGGACAAAACGGTTTCTTGCCTGATATATAGGCTCTGCAAGCATCCCCATCCTCATATCTATCACCTCCAGCAGGGAGCGGTCAGGATCCATTTCCTTAAGCATCCTGTTACGCTGTAGCAGAAGTCTGTTATACTGCTGCAGTGCAGCCATATATTCCTTATCCATCTGAGACAGGACCGAATTGACGAATCTTCTTCTTTCATCGCCGGAATCGCTCACCATCGAAATATCCGCCGGCGAGACCATTACAATCGGCAGAAGTCCGATATGCTCGGAAACCTTGTTATAAGGTTTGTCATCACGTCGCACCTTCTTCTCCCCCTTGGAAGTCATCTTTATGCCGAATCTCGATGATGTACCGTTTTCCATCCTGTATGTACCGGACAATGAAAACTCGTCTGTTCCGTGACGGAAGGTAAATCTGTCGGAAGAGGAGAACGCACTCTTGGTCATCGAAAGATAATAGACAGCATCCAGAAGATTGGTCTTTCCCTCGCCGTTGTTACCGCTGATGCAGTTGACATTGGGTGAGAATTCAAGTTCCTGAAGCTGTATGTTGCGGAAATCAGATATTACGATTTTTTCGAGTACTGGCATATTGCTTTTGATATCTTGGCAAATATAATAATATTTCGAGTAAAACCACAGGGATTCCGAAGGAATATAGAGGCAATTTTTAAAATAAAAACTATTCTTTGGGAGTTTAGACAATTTTTTCTAAATTTGCGCCCTGTTTGGAGTAACTGTACCCCAACGTCTCCTGAAGACAAATATAAAAATCAAATAAAGATATGGCTAAAGAAATCAAAAATGAGAATGCCGAGGCAGTAGTCGAGGCGGTTTCAAAGACTGAGCAGTTCTTCGAGAAGAACGGCAAGACACTTTCTATCATCTGCGTTGCAGTAGTTGTCGCTTGCGCTGCAGTGTTCTGCTGGCATAAGTTCGTTCACCAGCCAAAGGTGGCTGAGGCACAGGGCCAGATGGCTTATGCTGAGGAGAACTTCCGCAACGGTGACTACGAACTCGCTCTCAACGGCGACGGCAACGTACTCGGATTCGTACAGATTCTCGATGAGTATGGCACAAAGGCAGGAAAGTCTGTAAACTTCTATGCAGGTGTATGCGAGCTTCAGCTCGGCAACTGGGAGTCTGCAATCAAGTATCTCCAGGCTTATAACGGCAAGGACGCCATCCTTGCAGCTCGTGCACAGGCTTGCATCGGTGACGCTTATGTAGGTCTTGAGGACTACAGCAAGGCTCTCGGATACTTCGAGAAGGCTGCCGCTACAATCGACAACATGTTCGCAGCAGGCTATCTTCTCAAGGCTGGTGTTGTAGCTGAGAAGCTCGGCGAGAATGCAAAGGCTCTTTCATTCTACGAGAAGATCAAGGATCAGTATCCACAGTCTATGGAGGCTTACGACATTGATAAGTATATTGGTAGAATCGAAGCAAGATAATTATGGGACGCGCGTTTGAGTTTAGAAAGGAAAGAAAATTCAAGAGATGGGGTCATATGGCCCGCGTCTTCACCAAGATCGGTAAGGAAATCACCATCGCTGTAAAGCAGGGTGGTCCGGATGTAACAGGTAACCCGCGTCTTCGCGCCCTCATCCAGACTGCACGAAGCGAGAATATGCCTAAGGACAATATCGAGCGTGCAATCAAGAGAGCTACAGACAAGGATCAGGCAGATTACAAGGAGGTAGTATTCGAAGGATACGGTCCTCACGGCATCGCAGTTCTCGTCGAGGCGGCTACCGACAACAACAACCGTACAGTAGCAAACGTACGTTCATACTTCACAAAGAGCGGCGGATCACTCGGAACTTCAGGTAGCGTTGATTATATGTTCGACCGCAAGTGCATGTTCCGAATGAAGTCGGCTAATCCATACGATCTCGAGGAGCTCGAGCTTGAGCTTATCGACTACGGCGTGGAGGAGATTTTCGAGGAGGAGAACGAGAACGAGGAAATGGAAATCGTTCTTTATGGTGAGTTCACAGCCTTCAACACTATCCAGAAGTGGATCGAGGACAATGGTTATGAGCTTATCGCAGCTGAGTTCACCCGCCTTCCTAACGTCGACCTCAAGGTTCTCGAGGGCGATGCAAAGGCAGACATCGAGAAGCTCATCGAGCGTATCGAAGAGGATGACGACGTTCAGAACGTTTACACTACAATGCAGCCGTAATAACATACGCGACATACAGAATGAGCCGATGACTTAACACAGTCATCGGTTTTTTTTGTCGAAAAATTCCAAAGGTCAAAAAAAATACTATATTTGTGGGCAATGACCCATGAAACATGAACCGGTCATCATAAAAAGTCATGAGCATACAACAGGAAAAGATCAAGGAACTGGTTGAGCGCCGAGCTCAAGCCCGTATGGGTGGAGGCCAGAAAAGGATAGACGCCCAGCATCAGAAAGGCAAGTTGACAGCCCGTGAAAGGCTCTCGCTGCTTCTGGATGAAGGAAGTTTCGAAGAGTTTGACATGTTCGTACAGCATAGATGCACGAACTTCGGAATGGAAAACACAAAGTACGATGGAGACGGAGTGGTCACCGGAATGGGAACTATTGATGGAAGACTGGTCTATGTATATTCCCAGGATTTCACAGTAGCCGGAGGCACAATGTCGGAAACTATGGCACAGAAAATCTGCAAGGTAGCAGATATGGCCATCCGCAACGGAGCCCCTCTCATCTGTCTCAATGACTCTGGCGGCGCCCGAATACAGGAAGGCATGGGAGGCCTCGCCGGACTGGGAGAGATATTCACAAGACACATCACGGCATCAGGAGTAATCCCTCAGATCTCCGGTGTATTCGGCCCGTGCGCGGGTGGAGCGGTATATTCCCCGACTCTGACAGACTTCACAGTAATGATAAAAGGTACATCCTACATGTATCTGACAGGGCCTAATGTAGTAAAGACCGTAACAGGTGAGACAGTAGGACACGAGGAGCTGGGTGGAGCAAGCGTACATGCCATCAAGAGCGGAGTGGCTCATTTCGCCGCAGAGAATGAGGAAGAAGGCATAGCGCTCATGAAGGCTATCCTCAGCTTCCTTCCTTCCAACAACAGGGAGCAGGCCCCTTTCAAGCCGACGAACGACCCTCCGGGAAGAGTGGCAGATGCATTGAACGACATTATTCCGGACAATCCTAACAAAGCCTATGACATGTACGGGGTCATCGGATGCATCGTAGACGACGGTGAATTCCTTGAAATACACAAAGACTGGGCAAAGAACATAATCATCGGATTCGCCCATATGAACGGCCGTTCAGTCGGAATAATCGCCAATCAGCCTAAAATGCTTGCTGGCGTTCTTGACAGCAATGCATCCCGCAAGGCAGCCCGTTTCATCCGCTGCTGTGATGCGTTCAACATCCCGATTGTCAGCCTTATTGACGTACCAGGCTTCCTTTGCGGAACGCAGCAGGAGTACAACGGCATCATAAACCACGGCGCCAAGCTCCTGTACGCATACGGAGAAGCGACAGTGCCAAAAGTGGCCGTAACGCTGAGAAAATCATACGGAGGCGCATATATAACAATGAGTTGCAAGCAGATGCGAAGCGATATCAATCTTGCTTGGCCTACTGCCAACTTCGCAGTCATGGGGGCAGAGGGTGCTGTCGAGATCCTTTATTCGAAAGAGCTTGACAAGATCGATGATCCGCAAGAGAGAATGAGGATCGCAGAAGAAAAGAAGAAGGAATACAATGACTTGTTCTGCAATCCATACAATGCTGCAAGCTTCGGATACATCGACGACATCATCGAACCGCGCAACACACGTTTCCGCATAATCCGCGCATTGGAACAGCTTGCCGACAAGAAGCTTGAAAACCCTTGGAAGAAACACGATAACTTACCATTGTAACATGACAGGATTTGCAATACTGCAGACATCGGCAAGTGTTCTTCAGAAGAGCGCCGAAATGGCCGAAAAGGATCCGCACGGAGCTATCATCACTCTCGTGTCCGTCTCTGTCGTATTCTGTGCCCTGATCATATTATACTTCGCCTACACCTTCATCGGCAACCTCTCTTCCGGTAAGATCAGCCTGCCGAAAAGAAAGCCTGCCGAAAGCAAGGCAAAGGCCACAGGTCCGACGCCAGAAGAAGCGGCAGCCATCGCAATGGCTCTGGATCAGGAACTTAACGGCGAGACATATGCTGCCATAGGAATGGCTCTGCATCAATATTTCAATGACACAGTACACGACAACGAAAGCTACATAATAACCATTAAAAGAAAATAACGGATATGAAACAATATAGATTCAAGATCAACGGAAACCAGTATAACGTAGATATCAATTCCGTAGAAGGCAATATCGCATCAGTTTCAGTGAACGGAACCAGCTACCAGGTGGAGCTGGAAGATGCCCCTGCGGCTCCTGTACAGGCTGTTCCTGTCCAGACATCGGTAATAACTCCTGTTGCAGCACCGGTCCAGGCCGCACCAGCTCCGAAGCCAGCTGCTTCGGGTGTAGGCAAGCCAGTCACAAGCCCTCTACCGGGAGTGATCATTGCCGTCAAGGTGAATGTCGGCGACAGTGTAAAAGCAGGCCAGGAAGTAGCTGTACTGGAAGCTATGAAGATGGAAAATTCGATTGAAGCAGTCCAGGACGGAACAGTAACCGCAATACACGTGGCCAAAGGAGACTCGATCCTCGAGGGTGCAGCGATCGTAACAATAGGATAATATGAATACCGTTTTTGAAAGCCTGGAGCAATTCTTCCAATACACAGCTTTCGCCAATATGACCGTTCAGCATATCATAATGATATTCATCGGTATCCTGTTCATATATCTGGCGATTAAAAAAGATTGGGAGCCATTATTGCTCATACCTATCGGTTTCGGAATGATTATCGGAAACATTCCTTTCGTATCCGGTCTCAATATCGGAATATACGAGGAAGGATCCGTAATGAACATCCTGTACCAGGGTGTCCAGACCGGATGGTATCCGCCACTTATTTTCCTCGGCATCGGCGCGATGACCGATTTCTCAGCCCTTATTTCCCAGCCGAGACTCATGCTCATCGGAGCCGCAGCGCAGATAGGTATATTCGGAGCATACATCATTGCCCTACAGATGGGATTCACCCCGGCAGAAGCCGGTGCGATCGGAATAATCGGCGGCGCGGACGGTCCTACTGCCATATTCCTGTCATCGCGGCTTGCGCCTCATCAGATGGGAGCCATTGCAGTGTCAGCCTATTCTTATATGGCTCTTGTCCCTGTGATACAGCGTCCTATAATGCTGATGCTCACGACAAAGAAAGAACGTCTGATACGTATGGCGCCACCTCGCCAGGTAAGCCAGAAAGAGAAGATTATCTTCCCGATCGTCGGATTCATCCTTACCGCGATGATTGTCCCTTCTGGTATGCCGCTTCTTGGGATGCTCTTCTTCGGTAACCTTCTGAAGGAAAGCGGAGTAACCAAACGCCTTGCAGAGACCGCACGTGGTCCTCTCATTGACGTGGTGACCATCCTTATCGGTATCACAGTAGGATGTTCGACTCAGGCAGATGAATTCCTCACAGGAGATTCAATCAAGATTTTCCTTCTAGGTCTGATTTCATTCGTAATCGCCACCATCTGCGGAGTAGCCTTCGTCAAGTTCATGAACCTGTTCTGCAGGGAAGGAAGGAAGATCAATCCTCTCATAGGCAACGCCGGAGTATCTGCAGTCCCGGACGCCGCACGTGTATCTCAGAACGTAGGACGCGAGTTCGACAAGAACAATCACCTCCTCATGCACGCCATGGCTCCGAATGTGGCCGGAGTGATCGGCTCAGCCGTAGCGGCAGGTATCCTGCTCAGCTTCCTCGGATAAGATATATCTGACAATCATTTATGGTCGAAAGCACGAAAACAGCCGTTTTTGTTCTTTCGACCTTGATTTTTAGCCCCGAAAGCACAAAACAGCTCTATTTTGTGCTTTCGAATGACGAAACTAAGAAACTGTTTAAATTTTCATCATTTGAAATGTTATGATGTATTTTCGAGCAGGTTTGCACTGTCTTTTGAGGAGGATAGCGGGCTATCTGACGAAAAAGATAGGGTGAAGATGCCGGAAAGACACATAACAGGCAAATGAGAAATACTCAGTTTAAACCATATATTTTTTTTCGCAGGAAAATTTAAACAGTTTCTAAGCAAGGTTTTAAGCAGAAAGAAGTACCTTTGTGACCAGTAACAAGAAAACAGAATGACTTTAGAAGACACAATCAAAGACAAGATATTGATTCTGGATGGTGCGATGGGTACGATGATCCAGCGATACAGCCTGACAGAAGAAGACTACAGGGGGGATGTTTTCGCCGGATGCACCAAGGAATTGAAAGGCAATAACGAGTGTCTGAACCTCACCCGCCCTGAGATCATCAAAGCAATACACGCTGAATATATCGCGGCAGGAGCCGACATCATAGAGACCAATACATTCAGCGCAAATTCCATCTCGCAGTCGGAATACGGTTGTGAAGATTTTGCCGTGAAAATGGCGTACGAGGGAGCACGCATCGCAAGAGAAGCAGCTGACGAAGCCGAGGCGATTGCAGCCAAGGTAGGTCTTGAGCGCAAAGTCTGGGTGGCCGGCAGCATCGGTCCGACATCGAAATCACTTTCACTTTCCCCAGATGCCAATGACCCGACATTCAGGCCTTATTCATTCGACCAGATGAAGGAAGCTTATAAGGCTCAGGTTGAAGCACTTGCCAAGGGTGGTGTCGATCTGTTCCTGATAGAGACGTGTTTTGATGCACTGAATGTCAAGGCTGCACTGGCTGCAATTTCAGAAGTCAGTCTGATGCTTGATATTCCGAAGGCCCCCGCCTTCACTACGGTCAGGCACCCCCTAGCCGGGGGTGGCATGCCTTCTACATATCCAAGCATCAGACTGACTTCAGAGAAAGCGCTTCCGGTAATTATATCAGTGTCGGTGGGAGACAGGAGCGGAAGAACGCTTACAGGACAGACACTTGAGGCTTTCTATAACTCGGTCTGTCACTATCCCCTGCTGGCATTCGGCCTGAACTGCTCGCTTGGAGCATCGGAACTGATGCCTCTCGTGGAGGAAATCGGAATCTGGTGCAGATGCAGAGTGAGCTGCTATCCGAATGCAGGCCTTCCTAACGAAATGGGTGGATACGACCAGAGTCCGGAGGATATGGCTGCCCAGGTGAAGGCCATGGCTGAAAAAGGACTGATCAATATCGCAGGAGGCTGCTGCGGAACGACACCGGCACATATAAAGGCAATTGCCAAAACCCTCAACGGCATTTCCCCTCGTACTTTATCCGTAAAACCATATGATTTTACGGACAACTCTGCATCAAAAGACAATTCATCCGTAAATACCCCTGATTTTACGGAAAAGCCACTGACTGTCAGCGGACTTGAAGCAGTAACCATCGATATCAAGCGTAACAATTTCACAAATGTCGGAGAAAGGACCAATGTAGCCGGATCCAGAAAATTCGCACGTCTGATTTCTGAAGGAAAATACGAAGAAGCCCTGCAGATAGCTGCAAAACAGATCGAAGACGGCGCCACCATCATCGACATCAATATGGACGATGCAATGCTGGACAGCACACGGGAGATGGAACGTTTCGTACGTTATGTTTCCAATGACCCTGCAGTGGCAAAGGCAGCATTGATGATTGACTCATCTCACTGGGAGACCATCCTCGCTGGCTTGAAAAATGCCCAGGGCAAATGTATCGTGAACTCCATCAGCCTGAAGGAAGGCGAAGATGCATTCATTGAAAAAGCCTCTGTCATAAACTCTTATGGCGCAGCAATGGTCATAATGGCATTTGATGAAGAAGGCCAGGCCACCACATACGAAAGGAAGATAGAGATATGCGAAAGAGCATACAGGCTGCTTACAGAAAAAGCAGGAATATCTCCGGAAAACATAATATTCGATGCCAATATCCTTTCAATCGGTACAGGAATAGAAGAACACAGCCGATATGGAATTGATTTCATTGAGGCTGTAAGATGGATAAAGACCAATCTGCCGGGCGCATTGACCTCTGGTGGAGTGTCAAACCTTTCATTCGCGTTCCGCGGGAACAACAAGGTCAGAGAAGCCATGCACTCGGCCTTCCTTTATCATGCCATCAAGGCAGGAATGGACATGGCCATTCTTAATCCTTCAATGCTCCAGGTATATGACGAGATCGACTCCGAGCTGCTCAAGTGCGTCGAAGATGTGATTTTCGATACGGATCCGCAGGCCACCGAAAGACTGATAGAAAAGGCTTCCGAAATCGTCGGCCAGACCGGCGGTCATCCTGTCACAGACGGCAGTGAGAAAGCGAAAGACAATGACGGACATTCAGGACATGTTCAAGCTCAGGCCAGCCTCGAAGAACGTCTCAAGAATGCCTTGGTAAAGGGGCAGACCACCGCACTGGAAGCCGATCTGCAGGAAGCGATTGAAAAATACGGCACTGCATTATCCATAATAGAAGGTCCTCTTATGGCTGGAATGGAAACCGTAGGAAAACTGTTTGGTGACGGAAAGATGTTCCTGCCGCAGGTAGTGAAATCGGCGAAGGTGATGAGAGACGCAGTGAAGATACTGGAGCCATATATGGGAGGTGACAAGGACAGGAGCAGCAGGCCTAAAGTGGTGATAGCCACAGTAAAGGGTGACGTACATGACATTGGCAAGAACATCACTGGCATCGTTCTCGGCTGCAACGGATTCGACGTTACAGACCTCGGCGTGATGGTAGACAAGGAAACCATTCTGGAATGCGCCATAAGGGAAAAGGCCGATATCATAGCAGTAAGCGGACTTATCACTCCGTCATTATACCAGATGGAGGAGCTCTGCAAGGCTATGTCTGAAGCCGGAATGACCGTTCCTCTGCTGATCGGAGGAGCCACGACATCCGCAGTCCATACCGCTGTGAAGCTTGCACCTCTGTACGATCATGTATTCTATGGTGCTGATGCATCTGCTGCTGCGGTATTGGCTAAAAAATGCATGATGGACAGAAAGGGCTTCGAAGCCGAGCAGCACGCGGAGCAGGAGAAGATCAGGGAACTTTACCATAAGCCGGTCGAAAAAACCGAATGGAAGATCAAGACCGACGGATTTGCAAAGGACACCTACGCGAGGTTTGTACCCGAAAGCATCGATTATATGGAACTGCCTGTAGAAGAAGTCCTGCCGTGGTTTGACTGGAAGATGCTCCACGCCATCTGGGGCGTCAGATACGGCAGTGCAGTTCCGGAAGTGGCCGAGCTGATGCAGCTGCGCAGAGATGCAGAGGATGAGCTGGCAATGGCGAATTTCAAGATACATATAGCAGCACACTTCTACAATGCCTGCTCTGAAAACGATGATATTGTCATAAAGACAGACAATGGAGACAGGAAGCTCCCGATGTTAAGGGAGGAAGCAGGCAAGATGCTGTCTTTGAGCGATTTCATCATACCGGCAAAAGAAGGCAAGACTTCCCCTTTCGGGGTCTTTGCCATCAGCGTAAAGGCCAATGACGCTCACGAGGAAGGCTGCTGCTGTCCAGCCTGCAGCAACAAATACGAGGACCTTGTAGGGCGTACCGTAAGGATGACTGTGGCAGAAGCCGCCTCATGCTGGCTTGATAACAGGCTGAAGAGCGGGCTGAAGGATGACAAGACCAGAATCATCAAGCCGGCCGCAGGTTATGCAAGCTGTCCTGACCATACATTGAAGAAAGATATCCTGGAGCTGCTGCCTCAGAGCCACAGACTCGGCATCAGGCTTACCGAGAGCTATGCGATGATTCCGGAATCAAGCATATGCGGAATGATATTGCTTCATCCGGATGCCAGCTATCCTTCGATCCGCAGGATATCACAGAAGCAATACGATGATTATGTACAAAGAAGAGGAATGAGCGCAGAAGATGCCAGAATATTTCTCCGACATTTATTGAAATAGCCATGAAAGTATCAGAGATATTGGCACAGAGCAAGAAGGCTTTTCCTTCGCTGGAAATAGTGCCGCCGCTAAGAGGACTGACCAAGGGCGAACTGCTGGAAAGCATCGCTCCTTTTATGGAATTCAGTCCGAAATACATCAATGTGACCAGTCACAGGGATGAATTCGAATATCGCGAAGAAGCTGACGGCAGCTTCAGCCGCCACCTTATCCGCAACCGCATCAGCGAGACCACCGTCTGCGCTGCAATAATGTCGAAATACAATATCGAAACCGTCCCGCATATCATCTGTGCAGGAACGACCGCGGAAGAGATCGAGAGCAAGCTTGACAACCTGGAGTTCCTGGGTATCAATAACATAGTGGCTCTTCGTGGCGACAGTATCACAGGCCAGAAGCGCTTCACCCCTACCCCGGGAGGCTACCGCTATGCCAGCGAGCTGGTGGAAGGAATAAGACAATACCAGGGAAGCGCCGGTTACCGCAGGAACAGAAAGGAAGAAAGATATTTCTGCATCGGAGTCGGAGGATACCCGGAGAAGCATTTCGAAGCGGCCAATATCGAGACCGACATAGCTAATCTGAAAAAGAAGGTCGATGCCGGAGCCGACTATGTCATCACGCAGATGTTCTTCGACAATCAGGTCTATTACGACTTCGTGAAGCGATGCAGGGAAGCCGGCATAACAGTTCCGATAATTCCGGGATTGAAACCTCTGTCTACGGCCAGGCAGATAAATCTGCTTCCGGAATCCTTCTCGCTTGACATTCCTATCGATCTTACATCAGAAATCGCCAAAGCAGGCGACGACAAAGAAGCTGTCTACAATATCGGAACAGAGTGGTGCGCAATGCAGTGCAAGGACCTTATTGCCCATGGAGTACCTGCAGTACATTTCTACACAATGGGGAAATCCAGGAATATCGTGAACATATTGAAAGAATGTTTCTGATAAGATAAAAGCCTATAAATCAGCTCGATATAAAATTTATCGGCGAGGACGGCAACTATTTTTAAATTTTAAACGAAAATAGGTTGTTTCCTCGCCGATTTATTAGTATTTTTGCCAAGATAAGGAATAAAATATAACCAATACATAAAAATCCGAATATGCAGAACAAATTGCAGGAACTGACAGACAAGCTCTACAACGAGGGTCTGTCAAAAGGAAAGCAGGAAGGCGAAGAACTTCTTGCCAAGGCTAAAGTACAGGCTGATGATATCATCACCAAGGCACAGGCTGAGGCTGAGCGTATCCTCGCTGCTGCTCAGAAGCAGGCTGAAGAGATCAAGACCAAGACTGCTTCAGATGTAAAGATGGCAGCAAGCCAGAGCATTGCAGCCACTAAGAAAGACATTGAAACACTCATCGTGGGCAAGATGACAGGCGAGGCTGTGAAGAAGGCACTTTCTTCAGCTGACTTCATCAAGGAGCTCATCCAGGCTGTAGCTGAGAAATTCACTACAGAGGGTCCTGTCGACCTTAACCTCGTACTCCCTGAGTCACTCAAGAATGATCTCGAGCCATTTGCGACAAAGGAGCTCGCAAAGATTCTCGGTGCAGGAGTCGAGGCATCTTTCTCAAAGAAGGTTGCAGGAGGTTTCCAGATCGGTCCTAAGGACGGAGGTTATTTCGTAAGCTTCACTGAGGAGACTTTCAACCAGCTCATTTCAGAGTATCTCAGACCAGCTACCAAGAAGCTTCTTTTCGGATAATTGTCATTCTGGACTATGAACAATTACATTTACATAATCGCAGGTCTTCCTGACTTCACTCCTGACTGGAGACAGGGCGAGAAGAGCCTTGACGAATACATCGAGCAGGTCAGAGAACTGCTGTCCGAAAAGGACAATGCAGCTCTGGACTTCATCGTGAAAGGATTCGACAAGGATCAGATCGGTCTTGAACTCTACAAGGAGGCGTTGTCGCACAGGCTCGGATTCATAAGGGAATTTTTCCAGTTCGACCTCAACGTGCGCAACCAGAAGGTAAGGTATCTGAATCAGGCGTTGGGCAGGGATCCCGAAAAGGATGTCCTCTCGCTCAGAGACCCTGAGGCAGAGGAGACCGGCCTTGAACCGGAGGAACCGGAATTCAAGGAGTCTGCACAGCTGCAGCGCATCCTTGAAGGCCACGACATCCTTTCCAGGGAAAGAGGAATCGACGACCTCTACTGGGAGAAGATCGATGAGATCACTCTTTTCGACTATCTTAATTTCGACAAGATTCTCGGTATGATGGTAAAGATGATGATAATCCGCAGATGGCTCGTTCTCGATGAAGAGACCGGACGTGCGATGTTCAAGAAGCTTGTCGATGAGGTGCGCGGCACATTCAAAGGAGTGGAATATAACGAGAAATAAACAAAACATTAAAACAATATGAAAACAACTGGTAAAGTTACGGGTATCGTTTCCAACCTTGTGACTGTAGAAGCCAACGGACCGGTGTCGCAGAATGAGATCTGCTACATTACCGTAGGTGACACAAAGCTTATGGCAGAGGTCATCAAGGTAAACGGCAAGTACGCTGCAGTACAGGTATTCGAAAGCACCCGTGGACTCAAGAACGGTGATGTAGTGGAGTTCGAGGACAGAATGCTCGAGGCAACCCTCGGTCCGGGCCTCCTCTCCAGCAGCTACGATGGTCTTCAGAACGACCTCACCACAATGACAGGAGTATTCCTCAAGAAGGGAGAATACACCGATCCTCTTAACCACGAGAAACTCTGGGACTTCACCCCTATCGCAAAGCCGGGCGACAAGGTAGTCGCTGCTGACTGGCTCGGAGAGGTGAAGGAAGGATGGCTTCCTCACAAGATCATGGTACCGTTCGCATTCAAGGGCGAATATACTGTAAAGTCTGTCGAGAAGGCCGGCCAGTACAATATCGACAAGGTCATCGCAGTCCTCACAAACGCAGAAGGCGAGGATGTCAATGTCACAATGTACCAGAAATGGCCTGTGAAGGTGGCTATCAAGGGCTACAAGGACAAGCCAAGACCATCGAAGATCATGGAGACAGGTGTGCGTGCGATCGATACACTCAACCCTATCGCAGAAGGCGGTACAGGCTTCATCCCGGGACCATTCGGATGCGGTAAGACCGTGCTTCAGCACGCTATCGCAAAGCAGGGAGATGCTGACGTGATCGTTATGGCAGCCTGCGGTGAGCGTGCAAACGAGGTGGTGGAGATCTTCGCCGAGTTCCCTGAACTCATTGACCCTCATACAGGACGTCACCTTATGGAGCGTACCACCATCATCTGTAACACTTCGAACATGCCTGTAGCAGCTCGTGAGGCATCCGTTTATACAGCGATGACAATCTGCGAGTACTACCGTGCGATGGGTATGAAGGTCCTTCTCCTTGCCGACTCTACATCACGTTGGGCTCAGGCTCTGCGAGAGATGTCGAACCGTATGGAGGAGCTCCCAGGAGCCGATGCGTTCCCAGTGGACCTTTCAGCCATTATCTCTAACTTCTATGCACGTGCAGGTATGGTCGTTCTCAACAACGGTCAGACAGGAGCGGTAACATTCATCGGTACCGTATCTCCGGCGGGTGGTAACCTCAAGGAGCCTGTGACAGAGTCTACAAAGAAGGCTGCACGTTGCTTCTACGCTCTCGAGCAGAACCGTGCGGACCAGAAGCGTTACCCTGCCGTAAACCCTATTGACTCATATTCAAAATATCTCGAGTATCCTGAGATCCGCGAGTATCTCAACGAGACAATCATGCCGGGCTGGGTGGAGATGGTAGAGCGTGCCAAGAATATTGTCCGCAAGGGCAAGGAGGCAAACGACCAGATCAACATCCTCGGTGACGACGGTGTGCCTATGAGCTACCACGAGATCTTCTGGAAGTCAGAGCTTGTCGACTTCGTAATCCTCCAGCAGGACGCATTCGACGATATCGACGCCCTCTGTCCTATCGAAAGACAGAAATATATGCTCGAACTCGTTATGGGCATCTGCGACCGCGACTTCACATTTGAAGACTTCGAGGCTTGCCGTAACTACTTCAAGGAGCTCATCAACGCTCTCAGACAGATGAACTACTCAGAGTTCAAGAGCGAAAGATTCTACGAATATCAGGAAAAACTCAATAATCTTCTAAGCAATGGCAAATAAGGCATTTCAGAAAGTATATACACAGCTGGAAGCCATCACAAAGGCGACAGTTTCGCTTAAGGCGACAGGTGTATCAAACGACGAGCTTGCCCTCGTAGACGGCCGCCTTGCTCAGGTGGTTAAGACTAAGGGCGACCTTGTCACACTCCAGATCTTCTCCGGTACAGAGGGTATCCCTACTAATGCAGAGGTGGTATTCCTCGGCGGAGCACCTACACTCAATGTAAGCGACGAGCTTGCAGGACGTTTCTTCAACGCATACGGCGAGCCTATCGACGGTGGTCCGGCTGTGGAAGGAAAGACAGTGGAGATCGGTGGTCCTTCCGTGAACCCATATAAGAGAAAGCAGCCTTCACAGCTGATCCCTACAGGTATCGCAGGTATCGACCTCAACAACACCCTCGTGTCCGGACAGAAGATTCCTTTCTTCGCAGACCCTGACCAGCCATATAATAATGTAATGGCTCAGGTAGCCCTCCGTGCAGACGTAGACAAGATCATCCTCGGCGGTATGGGTCTTTCTAATGACGACTACCTCTACTTCAAGCACGAATTCGAGGCAGCGGGCGCATTGGACAAGATCATCTCATTCGTGAATACGACAGAGCAGCCGCCTGTAGAGCGACTCCTCATTCCGGATATGGCTCTCACAGCCGCCGAATATTTCGCTGTGGAGAAGAACGAGAAGGTACTCGTGCTCCTTACCGACATGACCCTTTACGCCGACGCCCTCTCTATCGTGTCTAACCGTATGGACCAGATCCCGTCAAAGGACTCAATGCCAGGTTCACTCTATTCAGACCTTGCAAAGATCTACGAGAAGGCCGTACAGCTTCCAGAAGGAGGTTCGATCACAATCATCGCTGTGACAACCCTCAACGACGGAGACATCACCCACGCGATTCCGGACAACACAGGTTACATCACAGAGGGACAGCTCTTCCTCCGTACCGATCCGGACTCTGGCAAGGTCATCATCGACCCGTTCCGTTCACTTTCACGTCTGAAGCAGCTCGTACAGGGTAAGAAGACACGTAAGGACCACGGTCAGGTAATGAATGCATCAGTTCGTCTTTATGCCGATGCTCAGAACGCTAAGACAAAGCTCGAGAACGGTTTTGACCTCAGCGATTATGACCTCAGGTGTCTTGACTATGCAAAGGCATACGCTACAAGACTTCTCGCTATCGACGTAAACCTTAAGATCGACGAAATGCTTGACACAGCCTGGGAACTCTTCGGCACATACTTCACTAAGGCCGAAACCGGTATCAAGCAGGAGCTTATCGATACATATTGGAAAGAGAAATAATTCAATTTTTAGATTATTTTTGCTGAGAGCAAGGAAGACGACAGAGGAAGAAGGGAGTTACCTTCCGGTAATGACCGACTGACGAAGGAAGTCTGACGAAGCTATCAGGAAAAAGAAGCAAAAATTATGGCAATAAAATTTCAATATAATAAGACGTCTCTGAACAACTTGAACAAGCAGCTCAAGATGCGTAAGAACGCCCTCCCTACCTTGAAGAACAAGGAGTCGGCACTGCGCGTCGAGGTGAAGAAGGCCAAGGATTATTCAGAGAAGCTTATTGAAGATCTTGATGCCGCCCTTAAGAAATACGACTATCTCGCAGCTCTCTGGAACGAGTTCCAGCCAAGCCTGATCTCCATCGTGGATGTCGACCTTTATACAGTAAAGGTAGCCGGAGTAAAGACACCGGCCCTGGGAGAGATCAAGTATGAGATCCATGAGTTCAATGCCTTCAACTGCCCTGCGTGGTATGCTGACGGAGTTGCGATCCTCAAGGAACTCTCAAGGCTCGGAATCGAGTCCGAGGTTTATCTCGAGAAAGCACGTATTCTGGATTTCCAGAGAAAGAAGACAACTCAGAAGGTAAACCTTTATGAGAAGGTGCAGATCCCGGGATATCAGGAGGCCATCAGAAAGATCAAACGATACATGGAGGACGAGGAGAATCTCTCCAAGGCGGCTTCCAAGATCGTTAAGAGCAGACATGCTGTTGAAGAAGAGGAGGAGCAGAACAATGATAACTAAAATGACAAAATATTCCTTCGTACTCCTTACAGGAGAGAAGGAAGGCTTCCTGGAGCAGCTTCAGGAGCTCGGAGTCGTAGACATCAGCCGTTCTGTAAAGCCGATTGATTCCGACTCTTCCGTGATGTTCCACAAGGCCGAGAGAGCCCGCAAGACTCTTGAATTCCTTGAGAGCATCGACTACTCAAAAGATGCTGATGCTGAAGCAATTGCAAAGGCCACTGTAAATATAGAAGGCGATCCTGTAGACTTCATTGAAGAATGCAGAGCTAAGCTTACTGAACTTCACGCGGCCCTTGCCCATGCAGAAAAGCAGCTTCAGGCAACTCTTCCATGGGGCGAGTATGACAAGAAAGCCCTGGATGGTCTCAAGGACCTCGGATATGCAATCCGCTACTACGCGGTAGATGCCAAGAAGTTCGATGAGTCCTGGGGCGAGCTCTACCCTCTTCAGGTTGTTTCAAACAACGGAAAGAAGGTATGGTTCGTGACTGTAGCACCTAAGGGCGAAGCTTACAGTTTCCCTGTACAGGAGGTTACTGCACCTGAAATCACATCAGCAGAAGCAGCGTCAGATATTGTACGCATCAAGACTGAGATAACAGGCTGCAAGGCAGGACTTCTTAATGCAAAGGATTACATCCCTGCCATCAAAGAGGCATGCAACAGCGACCTCGTGGAGCTTGACCGCTATCTCGCAAAGGAAGCGGGAGAAGGCGCTGCTGAGGATATGATCACGGTATTCACAGGTTTTGCACCTGTGGAGAACGACGCTGAGCTTGTAGAAGCGTTCGACAAGATGGGAGTACTCTACATCAAGGAGGATGCAGTACAGGAGGACAATCCGCCTATCAAACTGAAGAACAATTGGTTCACACGTCAGTTTGAGGTGTTTACAGAGATGTATGGTGCTCCTGTTTATGCAGAGTTCGACCCAACACCTATTGTCGCTCCATTCTATCTGCTCTTCTTTGCAATGTGTATGGGAGACGCAGGATATGGCCTCATACTGATACTTCTGGGAATTGCTGTTGCGAAGAAATGGATCAATATCGCTATGCTCAAGAACATCGGTCCGATCATTTCAATCCTGGGAGCCGGTACATTCGCTATCGGTCTAGTTTTGGGAACTGCATTCGGAATCGATCTTTCTGCAGCAGAATGGTATCCTCAGGCAATGAAGAAGATAATGATTACAGGAACCATAGCCGGCTTCCCTGCACAGATGATTCTTGCACTCGGTATCGGTATCTTCCATATCTGTCTTGCAATGACCGTAAAGGCGATCGGCTACACTAAGAGATTCGGTTTCAGAGAGACTGTCAGCGTATGGGGATGGCTTCTGCTTATCGTAGGCGGCATTGCGACAGCTGCACTTGGAATGGCGAAACTGGTATCACCTGATGTCATCAAATGGATCGTGATCGTTATCGGAGTGGTATCTGCCCTTGGCATATATATATTCAATACGCCAGGCAAGAATCCGCTTTCGAATATCGGTTCTGGACTCTGGGACACATACAATATGGTAACGGGAATCCTCGGAGATGTACTCAGTTACATCCGACTCTATGCTCTGGGACTTGCTGGAGGTATGCTCGGACAGGCATTCAACATCCTGGGCGGCATCATCGTCGGAGACGGAATCTCAGTAATCAACTTCCTGCCATTCGCTCTTATACTCCTTTTCGGACATTCCCTCAATCTTGCAATGTCCTGCCTGGGAGCATTCGTACATCCTCTTCGACTCACCTTCGTCGAGTATTTCAAGAATGCAGGATATGAAGGAAAGGGAAAAGAATACAATCCTTTGACAAAAGAAAAGAATAATTAATAATCAACAAATAAATTACAAAACATTATGAACGCATTTTTAGCTTATCTTGGCTGGGCTCTTATGCTCGGTCTTTCAGGAATCGGAAGTAGCTACGGTACAACTATCGCAGCCAACGCTGCAGAAGGAGCATTGAAGAAGAACCCTGAGAAATCATCAGGATACCTTATCCTTTCTGCGATGCCAGCTACACAGGGTCTCTATGGCTTCGTTGCCTGGCTTATGTGGATGCTTCTCGGCGGTACAGAATGGATGGTAGAGAACTGCTACCTCTGCTTCGGAGTAGGTCTTCTTGTAGGAGTAACCTGTATGATTTCTGCAATCCGTCAGGGTCAGGTTTGTGCAAACGGTATCATCGGCATCTCACAGGGACACGACGTTCAGACAAACACAATGATCTACGCCGCTCTCCCAGAGTTCTACGCGATCCTTGCACTCCTCGGAGCACTTCTTCCACTCTTCCTTCTCTAAAAGAAGATCATAAAGCAGAAAAAAGGTTGGTTGAAAATTTCAGCCAACCTTTTTTCTGCTTCTATATTAGATTAATATTCGTCCGGAGCGTACTTGAAAGGATCAAGCGGAGACTGATATTCGCAGTAGTCTGACTCCACGAAGAATCTCTTGAGCTCGATCTCTGCATTCTCGAGAGAATCTGATGTGTGTACGATGTTCTCCTGAGCGCTGAGGCTGTAGTCACCACGGATTGTTCCAGGAACAGCCTTGCTTGCCTTTGTAGCGCCGGCCATGTCGCGTACAACCTGTACTGCGCTGTAACCTTCCCAGCAGCAGAGGATTACTGGAGCCGCCATCATTCCGTCACGGAGCCAAGGGAAGAAAGGCCTGTCGAGAAGATGAGCATAATGTACCTTAAGGATCTCCTCGTCGAGCTGAACCATCTTCATCGTTACGAGCTTGAGGCCTCTTTTCTCAAATCTTGAGATGACTTCGCCGATAAGACCTCTCTGGAGGCATCCCGGCTTAAGAATTACAAGTGTTCTTTCCATAATTGATTATTGTGATTGTTTTGTTTACCAATTTACTTTCTGTCTTGACAGCGGCATCGTCATGCACCTTGCTCCACCGCCTCCGCGAGGAAGCTCAGATCCGTCGATCGTGATCGCGCATGGCTTCTCGCCATATACTGCATCCTCCCTCTTGCCCGCAATGAATTCCGCAGCCTTCACGATCTCAAATCCCGCCTTATCGAGTTCATCCAATGTATGGATGTTTCTCGCATAGGTCAACACCTTGCCGGGCGCGAATGCAAAGAAGTTGGCTCCGCTGTGCCACTGTTCTCTCTCCTGATCCCATTCATCTTCACCTCCACATACAAGAGGCTTCAGATCCATTCCTAGAGACTTGAGTGCAGGAAGAAGACCTGCAACCGGACGGATGGACTCTACTCTACCCTGCCCGATCGTGATGTGGACTGTCTGATATTGGGTTGCCTGCTCGATAAGAGGTCTGAATATCATGCACTTATCCCTATCAAGAAGGGTAAACACCATATCGAGATGGATGAACGACTCTGGCTCCGACGGGAGCTGCTGCACCAATACATGAAGCTTTCCTGACGGATGGGCCTTGCAGAATCTGTCCACTATGAAATCAATGCCCTGAGGCGTTGTCCTTACGCCGTTACCGACAATGAGTATATCCTCGCGGGCGATCAATATGTCACCTCCTTCCATAATGACCTCGGATGTTTCCGGCTGGTCGGCATTCGCATCCACAACGCCGCATTCGAATGCCCCGCTATAACGGTATATCGCATCCATTATCAATGACTCACGCATGCGGACCTTGTTTGCCATGCGGCATAT
>JBGVCR010000100.1:0-7304 GCA_045118995.1 Candidatus Cryptobacteroides sp. | reverse complement strand
AGACAAAACGGGAGTTGCAATGAAAACGGTTTCGTACTGTTTGATCATTTTTGTTTGTAATTAATTGTTTAATAATAATTTGCGCCCATTTCAGAGGACTCAATCCACCAAAATGGGCTGCAAATATAGGAATAATTATTTAATTATCAAAATGTTTTAGATTCCCGAACAAAGCCGGGACAACATTTTTACTTTACCGGAATGTTTTCAAGAACCGCTTTCAGGAACTCCCAGCACTTTGCAACTGAAGGGATGTTCGCACGCTCGTCAGGTGAATGAGGGCTCAAGAGAGTCGGTCCGCATGAGACCATATCCCAGTGAGGATATGCACCGCTGAGGATACCGCACTCAAGACCTGCGTGGATAGCCATCACTGCAGGCTCTTTGCCGTAAAGGTCAAAGTACACCTTCTTCATAGTGGTAAGGATTGCAGATTCAGGATTTGGAGCCCATCCTGAATATCCGCCGCTGAATGTTGTCTTGATTCCTGCAAGAGCGAAGACAGCCTCGAACTTCTGTGAAAGAATATACTTCGAGATTTCAACAGAACTTCTCATCAGCGTATGTACCGCGAACTCACCGCCTCCAATCTTGACCATAGCAAGGTTGTTGGAAGTTTCCACGAGACCATTCATCTCGTTGCTCATTCTCTTTACTCCGTCCGGGCATGCCAGAACGGCACGGATGTAACGCAAAGCATCTGCGTCAGGAACATACTTGCATTCGTCACCGCCACAGCACTCGCCTTCAGCACATTCATAAGGCTTGAAAGTAAACACAGCATCAGGGTCTGTGCCCGCATATTCCATCTTGATAGCTGCTGTAATTCTTTCAAACACACTCTTGGCTGTATCGACCATGACGGAAGGAATATAGGCTGTCGCAAAAGCCTCGCGCGGAATGGCATTTCTCAATGTACCGCCCTCAAAGTCCAGAAGCTTCACACCTGCATGATTCATGAGCGCATAAAGGATACGTGCCGCCACCTTATTGGCATTACCTCTATACAATACGATATCCATTCCTGAATGTCCTCCCTTGAAGCCCTTTACCTCAAGTGACCAGCACTCCCAAGACTTATCATATTCAGCAGGAACATAAGTATCATGTGCTGATGCATCGAGACCTCCTGCACAGCCGATATAAAGCTCGCCTTCTGTCTCAGAGTCAAGATTGATAAGGATATCACCCTCAAGAAGACCTGGCTTGAGCGCCATGGCTCCTGTCATTCCGGTCTCTTCATCTACAGTACACAGGAGTTCGATAGGTCCATGCTTGATATCATTAGACTCCAGAACAGCCATTGCCATTGCAAGACCGAGGCCATTGTCAGCTCCAAGTGTAGTACCTTTTGCTCTTACCCAGTCACCATCAATCCAAGTCTGGATAGGATCCTTCTCGAAATCATGAACTGTATCGGCATTCTTCTGAGGCACCATATCGATATGTCCCTGAAGGATCACGCCCTTCATATTCTCACATCCCGGAGTCGCAGGCTTACGCATGATGATATTTCCCACTTCATCCTTTATAGTCTCGAGGCCATGCTCCTTACCCCAGTTATACATATACTCGACAGCTTTCTCCTCGTGCTTTGAAGGACGCGGAATCTGTGTCAACGCATAGAAATTCTTCCACACTACCTGTGGATCAAGATTCTGAATACTCATAGTTATCAATGTTTTAATGTGTTATTACTTATTAACGACTGCCACAGCCACAGGAAGTGAGCTTTCCTGACCGAGCTGATAGACAGGGACTCTGCTCTGAAGAAGGAGATCAGCCCCGTTTTTGATCTTGACAGTACATACGGCCGGAATGCGGTAATGAACCACTTCTCCCTTCTGTCCGCCAGCCTTTACCTTCTCGAAAGCCTGAGTCTGAATTTCCATCACTACAGGTCTTCCCGTCATGTCATCCGCCGGAACAAGGCCGCTTTTATCCGATATACGGAAAGCGATATACATCTGGTTTTCTCGGGCAGCTTCAGGCACTACGTCAAACCTCATCTTCTGTGTCTGGAATTCCGAGTAACCGACAAAAAGAGTCATATATTCCTGTTCAAGACGTGCAAGTTCACCGATTGCCGCTCCCATAGCCTCACCGCTGTATGTAGCATCAGTATCTCCTGTCACGATCTGAAGGCGCTGTCTGCGAAGATCCAGAATGGTCGCTGCCGTCTCTGCCGCTTTCTGCTCCAAAGACTTTTCCACGACCATATTCTGCTGAACAGAAACACGGTTATATGCAGACTCTTTCTTCTCGTTTCTATAGAGAGTCGTAGCCTCCGATGTCAGATTGGAAGAAATGCCCTTTCCTGAAAAATCTCCGTCCGACTTGACAGGGAAGCGCCACACTGTCTCATCCGCGAACTTCGCATCGGCGAATGTCACCAATCCGGCTGCAGAAAGGCTGAAGACCGAAGGATTGAGAGTGCCCTTTTTCACAAGCACCGAATACCTGCAATTCTGATCCGCCTCCACATACGGAGTCATCTTTATCTGGGAAAGTTGAACGGTAGTCTCGTCCTTCATACGCGGTTTGATTCCGAGATACTTCTCGGCATATTTCGCATAAGGGCCGGCATAGAATGTCTCCTGCACCGCTTCCACATCCAGCGTTATTGTAGTCATCGGAAGCGAATAGGTCACATATCCTTCCGGATCTGCATTTGACTGGGCAGAGGCAACAAAAGGTACTGCAAGCACTGCCAACGTCAGTATTGTTCTGAAAATTCTCTTCATAATATATTGATTTATACTTATTTCCATCTTCTATGAGTCCAAAGCCAATTATGCGGAGTCTCATTGATTTCTTCCTGAAGGAGATCATAATATTTCCTCATTATCTCCTCTGGTGTCATAGTCGAAGCATCGCGGCATATCGGTATGAGAGTCATCTCATAATGCCCTCTTTCCACACGCCTCATCTTCATATACATCACCGAATGAGAAAGCTTGCATGCTACACCCACGCTACCAAGCATGACGTTGGTCTGCTGATGCATGAATTCCCCGATCGGATGCTTTCCTGCATACCAGTAAGGAGCCTGATCGGTCGGATATATATACAGCATCCTCATATTCTTCTGTTTCAACGTGTGGCGAAGGATATTGTTCGATTCCACCTCACATTCTGTCCCGACCTTCTCAAGAGGCGCAATCCTGTTTCTCTTGAACACTTCGTCGGAAATGTCGCTGCTGAGTTTCTTATAAACGACATTGATCTGCTCCTCGCCTATCTCTATGCGTCCTCCTGTAGCTGTCCTGTAACCAAGAAGGCCTCCGAGAAGCTCCCAATTTCCGCAATGAGTACTTAGCACTGTCATACTTGGAGTGGACAGGAAAAGTTCGGAAAATTCCTCCGGATTCATTACCGTCACAATCCCCTTCCTGTTCAGTCTTTTATAGCTGCTGCCTCCGAACCATATGGCTTCAGCAAAGATTTCTCCGAAATGACGGTAGAAATCATCGGCGATCTTCCGGACCTCATGATATGGCTTGTCAGGGAAAGATCTCGCGAGATTTATCATTACTGTACTGTAACGGTATTTCAATATATTTTTCGCAATCCAGCTGAACACATCCCCCATAAAATAATGGAATCCCAGTGGCAGCTGCGCCAGCGCCACAATCAATCCGCGAATAATATTAACAGTCAATTTCTTCATTATCAGTACAATACATCCCACTTAGCTTCTGTCGGAAGCATCAACATCCGACCCACGCATTTTACAGAAAAGCAAATATATCAAATTTCCACGTGATTTCCGATATTTCAGCATCTAAATTATTTTACTATATTTGCACGATTGTGCGCCCGCGAGACCCGCAGCCACATAGCAGATGCAATCAATCATTAATTAAATAAAACTGAAGAAACTATGTTTAAAGGACACCCGAAAGGCCTTTTGGCCGCAGCTCTCAGCAACATGGGAGAGCGCTTCGGCTACTACATCATGAATGCAGTGCTCGTGCTTTTCCTCTGCTCTAAGTTCGGCCTCAGCGAAGGCCCGGCTGGAACCATCTACTCTTGCTTCTACGCAGGAATCTACCTTCTCAGCCTCGTCGGCGGACTTATCGCTGACCGCACACAGAACTACAAGGGAACCATCAAGACCGGTCTGATCATCATGGCCAGCGGTTATGTTCTTCTTTCCATTCCTATCCTCGCTACATCAAGCAACATCGGATGGCTCCTCCCGCTCACCTGCTTCGCTCTCTTTATGATCGCATTCGGTAACGGTCTCTTCAAAGGAAACCTCCAGGCAATCGTAGGACAGATGTATGACAATTTCGAGGCTGAAGCAGCGAAGCAGGGTCCTCAGGCCCTTGCAGAGGCGAAGGACAAGCGTGACTCAGGCTTCCAGATCTTCTACGTATTCATCAATGTCGGCGGTCTCATCGCACCTTTCATTGCCCCAATGCTCCGTTCATGGTGGCTTGAGACAAATGGAATGGTATATGACGCACAGCTCCCTGCCCTTTGTCATCAGTTCCTCAGCAACGCAGCCGGTATGGGCGAGCAGGCAATGGCTAACCTCAACACAATGATGGCATCTGCAGGCGGCAATATCGCAGACATGGCAGCATCATGCCAGAATTACCTCCAGATCTTCAACGAGGGAATCCACTACTCATTCATCGCCTCTGTGGCAGCAATGTGCATTTCTCTGGTAATCTTCTTCATCTCACAGAAGAAGTTCCCTACTCCTGCAAAGAAGGAAGCTGTAAAGGGAGTTGAATATACAGCAGAGGAAAAGGCCGCAATGGCAAAGGAGATCAAGCAGCGCATGTATGCACTCTTCGCAGTATTGGGAATCGTGATCTTCTTCTGGTTCTCATTCCACCAGAACGGTATGTCGCTTTCATTCTTCGCCCGTGACTTCGTGGACTCATCTGCAGTAGCTCCTGAGGTATGGCAGGCAATCAATCCGTTCTTCGTGATCGTCCTTACTCCTGTGATCATGGCTATTTTCTCTGCACTCGCACGCCGCGGAAAGGAGATCTCTACTCCTAAGAAGATCGGTATCGGTATGCTCATCGCTGGTCTTGCATTCGTATTCCTTACTGTCTTCTCTATCCTTAAGGGTTACCCTTCTGCCGAGGATTTCAAGGCACTTCCTATCGCAGAGCAGATGGCAGACAAGGCACACTGGTGGGTACTTATCGCCACATACTTCTTCCTCACAGTAGCCGAGCTCTTCATTTCACCTCTTGGACTCTCATTCGTTTCGAAGGTAGCTCCTAAGAGCATGCTCGGTCTCTGCCAGGGTCTTTGGCTCGGTGCAACCGCCATCGGAAATCTCTTCCTTTTCCTCGGCCCGCTCATGTACAACGCATGGCCGATCTGGCAGTGCTGGACAGTATTCGCAGTGGTATGCTTCATCTCTATGAGCGTTATGTTCGGTATGGTGAAGTGGCTTGAAAAAGTAACAGCTTAATCCTAAAAAATCAGATAAAATGTTCAAAGGTCAACCAAAAGGACTCTTTGCCCTCGCGCTCGCCAACACAGGTGAGCGCTTCGGCTATTACACGATGCTGGCCATCTTCCTCCTGTTCATCCAGGCCAAGTTCGGTTTCAGCGCAGCAGCGGCGACTCAGATCTACTCGATCTTCCTCGCCGGAGTATATTTCATGCCTTTCTTCGGCGGTATCCTCGCTGACAAGATCGGCTACGGAAAATGTGTAACCCTCGGTATCGGCGTCATGTTCCTCGGATACCTCTGTCTGGCGATTCCTACGGCAGCGGACATGACAGGAAAGATCATGATGTTCGGCGCCCTCACTCTCATCGCCATCGGCACAGGTCTCTTCAAAGGTAACCTCCAGGTAATGGTAGGTAATCTCTATGACGACCCTAAGTACTCGGCAAAGCGCGATGCAGCATTCAGCCTTTTCTATATGGCCATCAACGTAGGTTCGATGTTCGCACCTTCAATGGCAAAGGCTATGACAAACTGGTCACTTAACAAGTACGACCTCGTTTACAATGCCAACATCCCTGCTCTGGCTCATCAGGTAATGGACGGTACCATCACTCCAGAGAACATGTCTGTGCTCCAGAACATTGCAGCCAGCATGCCAGGAGCTGCAGGAATGGACATGACCGCTTTCGCACCATACTACATCGAAAGACTCTCTACAGCATACAACGGAGGTTTCGCAGTTGCCTGCGTATCACTCATCCTTTCAGTAGCTATCTATTTCAGCTGCAAGAAGTGGTTCAAGCATGCAGATGTCAATGCAAAGCAGGCAAAGGCAGCCAATCCTTCAGCAGAAGTGGAGCTCACTCCTGCTCAGACAAAGAGCCGCATCGGAGCCCTTATCTTCGTATTTGCAGTGGTTATCTTCTTCTGGATGGCATTCCACCAGAATGGTGCTACAATGACATTCTTCGCTCGTGACTACACAGCCAGCAGCGTGACAGGAGGTCTCCGAATCGGATTCAACATCTGGTGTCTTGCACTCATTGCAGTATCAGTATACACCCTTTTCGGTTTCTTCCAGTCAGAGACATCCAAGGGCAAGCTTACTTCAGGAATCGCGACTATCGTTCTTTGGGCTCTCGCTGCCTTCCTGTATCTGGGAATGCCGGAGATTGTAAATATCCAGCCATCTGACTTCCAGCAGTTCAACCCATTCTATGTGGTAGCCCTCACACCGGTATCACTTGCCATCTTCGGAGCACTTGCAAAGAAGGGCAAGGAGCCTTCTGCACCACGCAAGATCGGTCTCGGAATGCTCGTGGCAGGCGCAGGATTCCTTATCCTCACTCTTGCATCATTCGGACTTGCATCACCTAAGGAACTCGGCGGAACAGTAAGCCCTGATCTCGTATCACCTACCTGGCTCATCAGCACCTACCTCGTGCTCACATTCGCAGAGCTTCTCCTCTCGCCAATGGGTATCTCATTCGTGTCAAAGGTAGCTCCTCCGAAATACAAAGGTATGATGATGGGAGGCTGGTTCGCAGCTACAGCGATCGGTAACTACCTCGTATCAGTTCCTGGTCTTCTCTGGATGAGAATTCCGCTCTGGTCTATCTGGGTGGTACTCATTGTAATCTGCCTTATCGCCGGCGTATTCATGTTCGCAAACATGAAGCGCATCGAGTCAGCTACAGAGTAAGACTCCCGAATATAATACAGACCGGCCACCGCTTGATGTGACCCCCAAAAGTTGGACGGTTTAACATTATTAAGAGGCTGACTTAGATTGGAACAGAGCTCGGTATTGCACCGGGCTCTTTCCTTTTAGCCTCAGTTTGATTCGATCATTATTGTAGTAGCGTATATACTTAAC
>JBGVCR010000099.1:0-15879 GCA_045118995.1 Candidatus Cryptobacteroides sp. | reverse complement strand
AGTTTGGGCTATCGGTACAGGTCTTACTGCAACTGCAGAGCAGGCACAGGAGATCCACGCTGAGATCCGCAAGGTTCTCGCTGAGAAGTTCGGTGAGCTCGCTGAGGAGATCTCTATCCTCTACGGTGGTTCATGCAACCCAACAAACGCCAAGGAGCTTTTCGCTTGCCCGGATATCGACGGTGGTCTTATCGGCGGCGCAGCTCTCAAGGCTGACAGCTTCAAGGCAATCGCAGTAAGCTTCTAATCAGCATATGAAGAAGATATTTCTTATGGCAGCCGCTGCGATCGCAGTGGCTGCTTGTGCTCAGAAAGAGAACACAGATTTGAAGGAAAAGGTAGAAAGCTATGCAGTGGTAGAGGTAAGCTCTCCACTCTATGACGCACTTTCCGAGAACGACAAGAAGATCGTAGGTCTCTTCCGTCAGGCTGCCGAGATCATGGACGGACTTTTCTGGAAGCAGACATTCGGTGACAAATCCGAGCTTGAGTCTCTCAAGGATGAATATCAGAAGGCTTATGCCATGATCAACTACGGTGCATGGGATCACCTCGATGACAACAAGCCGTTCATCGAGGGATACGGTGTAAAGCCGCTCGGATGTCAGTACTATCCTCAGGATATGACAATGGAAGAGTGGAACGCATTCGATGATCCGGACAAGCTCAGCCTCTATACTGTCATCCGTCGCGACGAGAACGGAGCTCTCAAGACCGTGTGGTATCGTGACGAATACAAGGAAGAGCTCGACAAGGTATGCGCTCTTCTTGAAGAGGCAGCTTCCCTCACAACAAACGAGGGTATGCGCACATACCTCACCGAAAGAGTAAAGGCCTTCCGTACTGACGATTATCTTGCCAGCGACCTCGCATGGATGGACATGAAGGACTGCAACATGGACCTCGTCATCGGCCCGATCGAGAACTACGACGACCACCTTTTCGAGGCAAAGGCTGCATACGAGGCATTCATCCTCCTCAAGGATGAAACACGCAGTGCCAACCTCGCGAAGTATGTAGCACTTCTGCCTGTACTTCAGCAGATGCTTCCTTGTCCTGCAGAATACAAGACATTCGTTCCGGGAACATCATCAGACCTTAACGTATATGACGCAATCTACTACGCAGGTGACTGTAATGCCGGTAGCAAGACCATCGCTATCAACCTTCCTAACGACGAGAGAGTTCACGCAGCGAAGGGTGCACGCCGTCTCCAGCTCTACAACAGCATGATGGCTAAATTCAACAAGATTCTCGCTCCTATCGGAGAGGTTCTCGTAGAGCCTTCACAGCTGAAGTATCTCACAGCTGACGCATTCTTCTGGAACGTAACCTTCCACGAGGTGGCTCACGGACTCGGCGTAAAGCAGACCATCAACGGAAAAGGTACTGTGGATGAGGCAATGGGATCGGAAAAGACTACCTGGGAAGAGGCAAAGGCTGACATCCTCGGACTCTTCATGGTGAACAAGCTCATCGAAATGGGTGAAATCACCGACATCACAAAAGAGGAGTCAATCGCAACCTTCATCGCCGGCATCGTACGTTCGGTACGCTTCGGTTCAGCATCATCACACGGCAAGGCCAATATGATGTGCTTCAACTATATGGAGGACAACGGGGCATTCACCCGCAATGCAGAGGGCAAGTATGTAGTGGACTTCGAGAAGGCAGCAGCCGCAATCGATTCATGGGCAGCTCTCATTCTCCAGACCCAGGCTACCGGTAACTTCGAGTTCGCACAGGCTTATGCCGCTGAAAACGCAAGCATCCGCGAGAATCTTGCTGCAGAAGTGGCAAAGGTGAACGAGGCAGGCATCCCACGCGACATCGTATTTGACTTCGCCTGGTAGGACATCCCGCTTACTGAAACAATCTGGAAATTACGCTTTTCCGCTGAATCTCCGGCAGCTAATGCCGCGGAAGATTCAGCGGAATTCTTTGTATAACAGGCATTTTACAATCTAGCATATTCCGGCCACAGTCCAAGCCTTTGATACATCTGATTTTTTATCTATCTTTGTGGGTTACAATTGGAAATAAATATAAAGAGATATAGATATGAAGAATTTTGTAGAAGAACTCAGATGGAGAGGCATGATCCAGGACATCATGCCTGGAACAGAGGAGAAGCTTATGGAAGGCTCGACTGCCGCATATGTCGGTATCGACCCGACAGCTGATTCCCTCCATATCGGCCATATGGTCAGCATCATGATCCTCAAGCATTTCCAGAACTGCGGACATAAACCGATCGCACTCGTAGGCGGTGCAACCGGTATGATCGGAGACCCGTCAATGAAGTCTCAGGAGCGTAATCTTCTCGACGAGGAGACCCTCAACCACAATGTAGCATGCATCAAGGCTCAGCTGAGCAAGTTCCTCGATTTCGAGTCTGATGTCCAGAACAAGGCAGAGCTCGTGAACAACTACGACTGGATGAAGAATTTCACTTTCCTTGATTTCGCACGTGAGATCGGAAAGCACATCACCGTAAACTATATGATGGCAAAGGATTCTGTGAAGAAGAGACTCTCAGGCGAAGCACGCGACGGAATGTCATTCACAGAGTTCACATACCAACTCCTCCAGGGTTATGACTTCCTTTACCTCTATGAGAACAAGGGATGTACTCTCCAGATGGGTGGAGCAGACCAGTGGGGCAACATCACTACGGGCTCCGAGCTCATCCGCCGTATCCTCGGAAAGGAGGCCTTCGCACTGACATGTCCGCTCATCACAAAGGCAGACGGTGGCAAGTTCGGAAAGACCGAGAAAGGAAACATCTGGCTTGACCCGGAGCGCACTTCACCATACCAGTTCTACCAGTTCTGGCTCAACGTATCTGACTCAGATGCTGTCAAGTACATCAAGATCTTCACAATGCTTACAAAGGAAGAGATCGACGCTGCCATCGCTGCTCACGCTGAGGCACCGGAGCGTCGCGAACTCCAGAAGCTCCTTGCCAAGGAGGTTACCACAATGGTTCACGGTGCACAGGAGTATGAGAATGCCGTAGCTGCGTCGCAAATGCTTTTCGGCAACGCTACAAAAGAGGCTCTCATGAACCTTGAGGAGAAGACTTTCCTTGCAGTGTTCGACGGAGTGCCTACATTTGAGGTAGCTGCAGACAAATTCCCGCTCGGAATCATCGACCTCCTTGCCGGTGAGTCACAGGTATTCCCTTCAAAGGGTGAGTGCAGAAAGATGATCCAGGCAAACGGCGTAAGCATCAACAAGGAGAAAGTATCTGACATCAACGCCCAGATCGGAAGCGAGTCGTTTATCAACGGCAAGTACATCCTTGCTCAGAAGGGAAAGAAGAACTACTTCATTATAAAGATCGCTTAATGGAAAAGAATATTGAAAGCACAAGGCAGCTGAAGGTTGCCAAAGAGATCCAGAAGGTAATGGCCGAGGTCATCCGCAGCAAGGGTATGGCGGCATTCGGTGGTGCTCTGGTATCCGTAAGCGGAGTGAAGATCAGCCCGGATCTATCCGTTGCCAAGATATATGTGAGCATCTTCCCTTCGGATAAGGCTGAGGCTGTCATGGGAGTTCTGGAAGAAAACAGCAAGGCTCTCCGCGGTGAGCTCGGCAGCAAGGTCGGCAAGCAGCTTCGCATCGTACCTGAGATTGCCTTTTATCTCGACAGCTCCCTTGACTATGTAGAGCACATCGAAGAACTATTGAAGAAATAGTAAAATAGCATAGTGATTACGAAGACCCCCGCCCTCCCTATGGTCGGGCACCCCTAGCCGGGGGTGGCATGTCTTCTCCATCACTATGCTATTTTACAGAATATCCAATACCAGATGAGACTAGCACCGTTCATAGCAAAACGATACCTTTTCGCCAAGAAGTCACACAATGTGATCAATATAATCTCGGCGATAAGCGCTACCGGTATGGCTGTAGGAACTGCCGCTCTCATCATAATCATGTCAGTTTATAACGGGTTCGACTCGCTCGTCAGGTCAATGATGAGCAATGTCGAGCCCGATCTTCTGATCACCCCGGCCACCGGGAAAGTCTTCGTACCTGAGGGAGAGACATTCGACTGGATATACGACCAGACATCCGTAAAGAACATGTGCTGCGTCCTCCATGAACAGGTATTCATAAATTATGACGGTCAACAAGGGCTTGCCATAGCCAAGGGTGTAGACTGGATATATGAAGAAGAATCCCCTCTTCAGGACCACATTGTCGATGGTGAATTCAAGCTCCACCGCGGCGACATCCCGCTTGCCAGCGTAGGATCCGGCCTGGCATACGAAATGGGCATAAGTCCGCGCTTCGTATCTGGAATCGAAATCTATTTCCCTTCGAGGACACGCCGTCTGTCACCGACAAGCCCACTGTCATCTGTTGAAGCTATAAAAGTCTGGCCATCAAGTATTTTCTCGATCAACAGTGACGTAGACAAGAACCTGATGATTCTCCCTATCGAGCAGATGCGGGAACTTCTTGAATATGAGAACGAAGTCTCGGCTGTAGAACTAAGACTTGCCCAAGGATACGGCAAGGATGAGCTTAAAAGACTTCAGAAAGAGATCGGAACAAGACTCGGGGAAGGATTCGAAGTCAAGGATCGTTTCCAGCAGAACGAGTCTCTGTACAAAATGATGAAATACGAAAAGGGGGCCATCTACATGATATTGATCTTCGTCATAATCATCATTGCATTCAATATCTTCGGCAGCCTGTCAATGCTGATCATCGAGAAAAGACCGGACATCGCCACCTTGAGAAGCCTTGGAGCCCAGGAGAGTCTCATTAAAAGGATATTCGTCCTCGAAGGCTGGCTTATATCGCTTACAGGACTTGCTGCCGGACTTATCATCGGCATCGGATTCACATTGATTCAGCAGCACCTGGGCATAATAAAGATGCCCGGACAATTTCTTGTCCAGGCATATCCTGTAATCCTGTCTTGGAAGGACATCATCCTGACCGTCGCAGGAGTCGCCATGATCGGCTATCTTATTGCCCTCCTTCCCGTAGCTGCATTCTACAGGAAGGAAAAGCGTTAATTCTTACTCTTTACGTACTGATCTATTGCAGCAGCGGCCTTACGACCGGCTCCCATTGCAAGGATCACAGTGGCAGCACCAGTTACAGCATCGCCACCGGCAAAGACACCTTCTCGAGTAGTGGCACCATTCTCGTCAGCCACAAGACATCCACGACGATTGGTTTCAAGACCTGCTGTTGTTCTTGCAATCAATGGATTAGGAGATGTTCCCAATGACATGATCACTGTTTCAGTCTCGATTTCGAACTCCGAGCCGGCTACAGCAACAGGGCTTCTTCTTCCGCTTTCATCCGGTTCACCCAGTTCCATACGGATACATTTCACAGCCTTCACCCATCCCTTCTCATCACCGATGATCTCGACAGGATTAGTCAGCATTGCGAACTCGATACCCTCTTCCTTAGCGTGATGAACCTCCTCACGGCGAGCCGGAAGCTCTGTCTCTGTACGACGATATACGATAGTAGTATCTGCTCCAAGTCTGAGCGCAGTACGTGCAGCATCCATTGCAACATTACCGCCACCGACTACCACTACCTTCTTACCTGCGTGGATCGGAGTCATATAATCTTCTCTGTACGCCTTCATCAGATTGTTTCTTGTCAGGAACTCATTTGCAGAGAATACTCCGTTGAGGTTCTCACCTGGAATACCCATGAACTTAGGAAGACCTGCTCCCGAACCCACGAATACTGCCGCAAATCCTTCCTCGTCGAGAAGAGAATCGATTGTGACGGTTCTTCCGGCAATCACGTTAGTCTCGATCTTAACGCCAAGTGCCTTGACTGACTCGATCTCAGCCGCTACGACCTTATCCTTAGGAAGACGGAACTCCGGAATACCATACTCAAGCACTCCGCCTGGACGGTGAAGAGCCTCAAAGACTGTAACTTCATACCCAAGCTTCGCAAGGTCAGAAGCGCATGCCAATCCGGCAGGGCCACTACCTATCACGGCTATCTTATGTCCGTTTGCAGGAGCCACCTCCGGTTTGACACCGCCGTTCTCACGGCTCCAGTCAGCCACGAAACGCTCAAGCTTTCCGATTGCCACAGGCTCGCCCTTCACACCAAGGATACAGCTGCCCTCGCACTGGGTTTCCTGAGGACATACACGTCCGCAGACTGCAGGAAGCGAAGAATCTTCTGCTATGACAGAAGCCGCTGCAGCGAAATTGCCTGCAGCCACCTGAGCGATGAAATTAGGAATCTTTACGCTTACTGGGCAAGCTGCCACACAGCGAGGATTCTTGCAATGGAGACACCTTGTAGCTTCAAGCTGAGCCTCTTCCACATTATATCCATAGCATACTTCCTCGAAATTGGTAGCACGCACCTTAGGATCCTGTTCTCTTACAGGTACTCTTGGAATCTTGTTTGCCATTATTTTCCCCTCCCGATTCTGCATTTGTGATGTTCGTTCGCCTCGACCTCCTCAGACTTATACATTCCCTGACGACGCATCGCCTCGTCAAAATCTACGTCATAACCATTGAATTCAGGACCTTCTACACATGCGAAACGTGTCTTTCCGGCCACTGTCACTCGGCAGGCGCCGCACATTCCGGTACCGTCCACCATCAATGTATTGAGACTGACAATGATAGGAAGCTCAAGCTTCTTTGCGGTAAGCGTAGCGAACTTCATCATTATCATCGGTCCGATCGCTACTGCCTGTGTATATTTCTTACCATCCTCATTGACAAGTTTCTCGAGCATTGCTGTGACAAGTCCCTTGAATCCTGCAGATCCGTCATCTGTACAGAGATAAAGATTGTCGCAGACAGACTCCATCTCTTCCTTGTAGATAACGAGGTCCTTGGTCTTGGCGCCGACGATCACGTCCACTGCCACTCCCCTTTCATGAAGCCATTTCACCTGAGGATAAACAGGAGCAGTTCCCACGCCTCCGGCAATGAAGATATATCTCTGTCCCTTGAGTTCCTCTTCCGGCATTTCAGTAAAGTCGGAAGGAATACCGAGAGGTCCTACAACATCCTTGAAAGACTCTCCCTCCTCGAAGGAAATGATTTCAGACGAAGATGCTCCGATCTGCTGGGTTACAATAGTAACAGTACCGGCTACCTTGTCATAGTCACTGATGGTAAGCGGAATACGCTCTCCGTTTTCAGTTGCTCTCACGATGAGGAACTGTCCAGGAAGGGCTGATGCAGCAAGACGCGGAGCATATACCTTCATGCGACAGATCGTCGGCGTGAGCATTTCTTTGGTTATGATTTCGTACATATCTGTGGTTTAGTTGTTGTGTTCGTGCGAATGACCGTGGTCGTGACCATGATCGTGTCCATGAGAGTGTCCGCCCTCACGCTTTCCGCTTACAGGATAGCCGAGCTTCTCGATGGCTGCCTTGAGAGTTTCCTCATTGGTCTTCGCCGCATCATACTTAAGTGATACAGTCTGATCCTCGAGACACACATGAAGATCCTTCACGCCCTTCTCGAATGCAATATTTTCCTGAACCTTCTTCACGCAGTTCTCGCAGTGAAGGTGTACATTGAATGTAACCTCCTTGATTTCTCCCTTCTTCTTCGCAGGCTTCTTGTCAGTAAGAACGGCCTGTTCGGCAGATACGACTGTCGATGCAACAGATGTTGCAGCTGAAACAGTCATAAGGGCTGCAACGGTAAGAATGATTGTCTTTTTCATAGTGTTTACAAATATAATGTTATTTTACTTATTTAAAAAGATTCCTCGACAAGCTCGGAATGACAGGGCATCAGCCTTTTTTCCAGAGGGTGAAACGGAAGCCGACGTGTGCCTTGATACCCATCAGCGGTCCCCAGACGCAACTTGCATCGAACGACGGCTGGAATGCATTGACATAGCCATTCTCATCCTTGACTGATCCGAGGATGACATTTTTCTGCCTGAAATTGGTGAGATTCTCGGCTCCAACATATACATCCCATCCCTTGAAACGACGGGTAACCTGAGCATAGAGAAGCGGATATACCGGAGTACGACCGTTCTTATAAAGAAGATTTCCATTCTCGTCCTTGAGGTCCTCCATAAAGTTGTACACGCGGCATGATCCGTTGAGAGATGCTGTGAAGTCGAAGATCCACTTGTTGAGATTTGTAGCATACTGGAGATTGAGCACGCCCTTGAAACGGCTTGTCATAGGTTTCTCCACAAGACCCTTTCCTGCCAGCTCAATCCTTGCATCAGTATAGCGGAACGTAGCAGTGATATTGAAACGTTCTACAGGATCCACCGAGAAATCCACCTGATAATTATCTGTGTATGAGCGCTTTCCATCAAGAGCATAGAAATGAATCTCATTCATGCCGTACTCATAATCCACGACCATCTGCTGAGCGAACTGCGTACGGAAATAATCAAAGCTTAAGTAAGTGTTCGAAGATGCTCCGAAAGGCATATAGTAAGTGATATTACCTCCCATTGTCCACGCATCCTCCAGAATGTGCTGATCAAATGCACCGACATACTCCTTACCGGTAGAGAATACGCCTATATTGTCCACAAGAGGAGTCGAATATCTGAGACCGCGGCCACCGTTCGCACGGATGACAATCTCATCCACAGGCATATATTTCAATGTCACGCGTGGCGACACCTTGAATCCCTCCTTATAGAACCAGTCTCCGCGAAGTCCGGCTATAGCAGTGAACTTTTCTCCAGCATGGTAAGTATATTCTCCGAATACTCCTGTATTGGCCAATGGCGTAATTTCATTCTCTTCCTTTGCTGCAATGAATCCATTCATCCACACAACTCTTACGAGTTTCTCGTCGTATCTGTCGAATGTTCCGTTAAGACCAAGAGTGAACTGGTGAGAATCATTTATCACATTCTGATACAGGAGATTGGCATAAGCAGAATGCTGGCCGGCATCATAAGTCCTGATTCCGAAACCAGAATCCATATCCTGATAATTATAATCAGCGATGAGAGCTATATTCTGAGAATTATCTTCGTTCAGCGGAACACCGATCTTGAAATAACCGTTAAGTGACCTGTTGAGAATGTCTGAGCTCCAGCGGTTCTGGATAGCTTTGATCTGACCTCCGTTACGGGTATCCTGGATGGCGCGTACTCCGAAACGGATCTGAGTACCGTTGTCCGCCTGATAAAGCCAGCGGTTGGCAAGATTGAACTGAAGCATCTGAGGCTCGTCGAGGAATCCGTCATTGTTCATGTCATGAGCTTCGATATTGCCTGAAACATGGCCGAGGATGACTGTGCTCCATTTATAGCCCATCTGGAGGGATGAAGCCACATTGAAGTCCATTTTGGTATCGCTCATGATGGCCGCATTCAGGAAGAGAGGCTTCTCGTCTGTAGGCTTGCGATGCTCCATATTGATCTGACCGGTCATGCACTCCACTCCATTGATCACTGAAGAAGAGCCTTTTGCGATCTGGATGCTCTCTAGCCACTGGCCGGGAACATACGAAAGTCCGAACGGAGCTGAAAGTCCGCGCATCACAGGACGGGTCTCATCAAGCATCTGGGTATAGACTCCGGAGAGACCAAGGAGACGGATCTGGCGTGCTCCTGTCACTGCATCAGAATAACCCACTGTCACACTGGCTGAGTTCTCGAAACTCTCAGCAAGATTACAGCAGGCCATCTTGCAGAGACCGGCCGCAGAAATGACCTCAGTACGGATATCCTTTCCTTTCGAAAGGAAGTTACCAGCCTGACGCGAGACAAAGACCGCAGCATCAAGGCTGTCTGCACGCTCGCCGTAAATGTCTGTAGTGTCGACTGGCTGACCATTCTGGCCTGCAACCTGTGCAAAAGAATAAACTGCAGAAGAAAGAACTGCAAGGAGAAATATTATTGTCTTTTTCATTTTGTTTCTGGTTTAAATAATTGATTAAGAGATGTGTAGACTCCACTTCGCTGCGGATAGACCTACCATTCCGGACAAAGTGAAGACTCCCCAATCATATCCTCCAGACACTTAAAAGAGATTGTATGTCAGGCATACGCCCCAGACAGGAGCCGCAAGGCGCATAATGCGATACTGACTGCGGGACAAGAATATCCGCATCAGGCTCGATCAAGTTCGAGCAGATGCAATCTGAAGAAATCAGGCCCTCGAGGCCATTCTTCTCATCCGAAACCGTACCAGTCAAGGCGAGTACCTGATAATCACTTGAGCAACAAGACTTTGCACTAACAGATACATGCTCTTTGGTATCGCAGCATCCATGCTGATGAGAACAGCAGGAACCTTTGGTACAATGATGCTCCGGATGTATGTCCTCACATTCCAATCCTTCAACGAAAGTCACCACAAAACTCTCACCGCTTCCGCTGCAGGTATGAATATCGAAACCAATGATACTCATTGAGTACCATACTATGAGCAGCATCGCTGTAAGCTTTGTGAAAACACCTTTCATACCAACATGCAAAGTTACAAATTTGCGGCGATATTCCAAATTTTCAGATTTTTGTAGTATCTTTGACTTTTCTGCGTCTTACGACAGCAGTTTAAGTGATATTATTCTTTGTAAAATCCATAAAATTCCTGAATATGAAAGATTTTGTAAAAATGACCCTTGCCACTCTTCTGGGTCTTATGATTTTCGGATTCGTGTCGATGTTCATGTCGATTGTAATGATCGGTGCAATTGCCGCTTTGGGTGAAACGGAGCCTGTAATGCCTCGTGAAGGTATCCTTCAGATCAACATGTCCGACATGACTTTGAGCGAGCAAGGCCAGGACGCTGACCCACTCGCATCACTTACCGGAGGAAATGCAATAACTTCAGTAGGTATCTACAGCGCGATCCAGGCTATAAACGCCGCCGCTACAGACCCTGCAGTGAAATTCATCTACATGAAGCCGGACGGAGCATCAGCGGGAATAGCCCAGCTTGAGGAATTCCGAACAGCTCTGGAAAATTTCAGAAGCAGCGGAAAGGCAATCGTTTCATACATAGAGAGTCCAAGCAATGCCGGCTATTACCTCGCTTCAGTGTCAGATAAGATTTACATGACTTCCTACGAAGGAGGAATGAATATGTTCAGCGGACTCTCATCCAAGATGATATTCCTCAAGGATATCCTTGACAGAATCGGAGTGAACGTACAGCTCATCCGTCACGGAAAATACAAATCAGCAGGTGAGATGTACATCAGAAACTCAGCAAGTCCCGAGAACCTCGAGCAAAACACTGAAATGATCGAGTCGACATGGAGAAGCTGGGCAGAAAAGATCGCGGCGTCACGCGGAATATCAGTAGAGTGCCTCAACGCCATGCTGAACAATCTCGAGCTGAACTTCCCTTCAGACTTCCTCGAAAAGGGTCTTGTGGACGAGCTCTTCACAAGAGCGGAACTTAAGCAGCAGCTTTGCGACCTCTACTCAGCAGAAAGCTTCGAGGACATCAAGGCCATCCAGTTCCCTGATTACGTAAAGGCAAAATCAACTTCTACCGTCAAGGCAGACAAGAAGGTCGCTGTAATCTATGCCGAAGGCAATATCGTGGACGGCAATGAAAAGCAGCAGGTAGCAGGAGACAGATTTGCAGGAATAATCGAAGATGTACGCAAGGATTCTACTGTAAAGGCTGTAGTACTCCGAGTGAACTCACCTGGCGGAAGCGTTCTGGCATCAGAAAAGATCAAGAACGAAATCGAGCTTCTTCAGAAGAGAGGTGTACCAGTGATCGCTTCTTACGGAGACTACGCAGCATCCGGTGGATACTGGATATCAGCAGGCTGCGACAAGATCTACTCAAACGCAACCACCCTGACCGGCTCGATCGGAGTATTCAGTATGATTCCGGACATCAGCGGTGTTATCGAGGACAAACTCCACGTGAACATTACTCCTGTAAACTCCAACAAGCATGCTGACATGTTGTCAATGATGCGCCCGCTGGACAAGGCTGAGCTGGATTATATGCAGGCATCTGTTGAAAAGATCTATGACAAGTTCACCGCTCTCGTAGCTGAAGGACGTGACATGACCGTGGAAGGAGTGGACAACATAGCACAGGGACGCGTATGGACAGGAGCTGAAGCACTTGGAATCGGTCTGGTAGATGAAATCGGAACCATCGAGGATGCCATCAACTATGCCGCACTCTGCATCGACGGAGTAAGCAGCCTTGATGATGTACAGGTGGAAGCATATCCTAAGCCGATGACTGCTATCGAATCACTCCTCGAGACATTGATGGGAGAGAGCAGCATCTTCGCTGACACTCCGCTTGAAAGCGTAGAAGAGGCTTTCAGAAACTGGAACGCTTCAGAAAGCGGAAAGGTTTATGCGAGAATTCCATACGAAATCAGCATAAGATAATGTATAAGTTTGAAATATGCGCCAACTCTGTAGCCAGCTGCATTGCTGCACAGGAAGGCGGAGCAGATCGAGTGGAGCTTTGTTCCGGTATTCCGGAAGGAGGCACCACTCCTTCTTTTGGTATGATACGCAAGGCCCGCGCATCCATTGACATAGCATTGAATGTAATCATCAGACCGCGTGGCGGGGATTTCCTTTACAGCGAAGACGAACTGGAGGAGATGATTCACGACATCAGGATAGCTGAAGAACTGGGAGCTGATGGCCTGGTGTTCGGCTGCCTCACAAAAGAAGGGAATATCGACAAGAGGGCAATGTCAATATTGATGGAAGCTGCCGGAAGTCTTCCGGTCACCTTCCACAGAGCATTCGATCACTCCGCAGACCCTCTCAAGGCACTTGAGGACATCATAGAACTCGGCTGCGCACGCATACTCACATCAGGATGCAGACCCACTGCACTGGAAGGAGCAGACCTGCTCGCCCAGCTTGTCGAGAAAGCCGGAGACAGGATCATCATTATGCCTGGATGCGGCGTCAAGGAGAGCAACATCGCTGAAATAGCAAGGCTCTCCGGCGCGCGAGAATTCCATTTCTCAGCCAGAGAGCCCGTAGAAAGCGGTATGTTGTTCCGCAACCCGGATGTCGCAATGGGAAGTGAAGAGGATCCTTACGGAACCGTCCGCACCACTGCGGCAAGAGTCGCTGCGACTATAAACTCTTTGAAGTCCTGACAAGGCTTTCTCCAAGGCCGATGCTGTAGCCCTGAGAGAAGAAGACCACTCTGTTGAATGTGTCTGCCACCAGAATGAGCGGCAGTCTTCCGCCCTTGTCCAGTTTCATTTCCGAAGCTATCATATTCCTCATCTTTCCGTCAACATCTATTCCGTATCTGACTGTTGACGGAAGATTGAAATCCTGCGCACGGAACTTCCTGTAATCCTCTTCTGAAGCAAATACCACGAGGATGGTTCTGCCCCACTGCTCAAGCTCGGAAGCTACTGCCGATATATCCATAAAAGCGTGGTTGGTAGGTTCTGTACCATAATCCACGAGCGCTACGGCAAAATAGCCTCGACCGGTGGTCTCGAGAACAGATTTCTCGACTCGCTGAGACTCGCTCGAAATGACAGGAGAGAGTGGAGAAATCTCATTAGCAGGAACTGACAGGTATTTCATCTCAGAATCAAAGCTTCCGATTACACGAAGCTGGTCAGCGGCATCCCTCATCACAAGATTCACATCCGTGGTCTTTCCTTCCTCGATTGTAAAGAATTCAATATCTGCAAGTACATTTCCGCCGGACATTCTCGAGCCGCTCACGAGCATATAGTACCCGCAGTCCATCTCTGCCTTGCCTCTGAAAAGACTTGACCAAGTATCCGCCTTGCCATAATTCTGAAGCACGAAGGATGTTCCGTCAAACTTGGAAATAGTAAAGTGAGTCTGATATTTAGGGTCGTCCAGAAGAGGGATCTCATCATACTCCAGATGAAGCCATCCTTTAGGGGAAGCTGTCTGCTGCGCAGCATCGAAATCCACATCATATTCCTTGAACTCCTCGTCATCGAAATATTTCACGACGCGGGTCACAGGATCCATCCAGGCAGAGACCCCAAAAGTGCGGCACATAGTCACAAAGAATATCTCTCGGGATGCCTTATCAGCAAGTCTTGTCTCCCACACGCGTTTAGGATCCAGCTGAACATATCTCAGGCTCATATCGTCATGGAGCGAAAGGTTCTCCTTACACCACTTGACAAAGAGAGGAGTATGGAAAACTATAGTATCTGCAAGAGACTCCGGCACATTGCTCTTGAAATATTCCCTGTAAGGCCTGAGAAGCTCAGTATCCACCCTCGGACACCAGATGTACAGCGACATCTCGCCCGCATCAAGATTATAGAGGTAATCATCAAGGACATGCTTCGGGGTATCTCTCAGATCCTTCTCCGTCAAGGACTCCAGAATATGCAGAGCTGATGAGAAGCGGTCGTTTTCTTCTGCAGCCTCGAGGAATGATACTATCTCCTGATGATTTCCTCGTGAAGACACAAGGATAGAGGCTATGCGTTCATTCTGATCAGGCCACAGCTTCTTGAAAGTCTGCGCATGAGCCATGGCTCTCTCTTTATCAAAGAAAGTAGCTACATATGCATTTCTGAGAGAATCCTCATACTCCATGCGGCATGTGTTCTCAGCTCTCTGCTCAGGTGTAACATCCGGAAGCTGAGCATTTTCCACAGGAGGCACAACTTCCATTTCAATATGCGGAATCACAGCACCCTCTTCATATTCCAGAACAATGGAAACCGCAGAGTCCTTTCCATATGTAACCTTCGCAAAGCCGAACTTACCATCCTTAGCGGCATATATCATCATATCTCCAAGTCCGGCGGTAAGCGAAGCCCTGCCCTCTGCATCCGAGTATTTGGTAGCGACGGTATTGAATTCCGAATAGTTATATATCTTGAATTCCACCTTTGCACCTTCGATCGCAGAGCCATCCTTATCCAGTACATTCACCTGAAGGTCAGCCGATTCCGGAGCGTAATTGCTGATGACATTGATTTCTGTATGAATCGGAGTCATCCTCACCTTGTCTTCCGGCCCGTCATATCGGCCGAATACATTGGTATGCATCAGCATTCCCCTGCTGGCAGGGGCATTGAACCACCCCAGATCAAGCACAGGCTCAGGCTCACATGCACCGAGGAAATACCATTGTCCATCCACCCAGGCCTCAACCCAGGCATGATTACTATCGGTATGGGCCCATCTCGGAGTATATACCTGACGGGCAGGAATACCCACAGACCTGAGTGCAGCCACAAGAAGTGTAGATTCCTCTCCACAACGGCCATATGCCGTCTTTACGGTAGCCAAAGGAGAGCTGGTACGGCGGTCTGAAGGCATATATACGGCCTTCTCGTGACACCAGTGGTTCACCTCCAGAACTGCATCATACATCGACATATCCTTGATTCTCGGAGCAAGCTCCTTATAGAAGACCTTGCGTGCAGAATCGAGATTTTCATTGTTCACCCTGACCGGAAGGACGAAATGTCTGAGTTCTCTTTCCGGAATCTTCTCCCCCCAAGGCATCTCATCCAGAGCCTTCTGAGTCATTCTGTAATGATCCAGATAATACTCAGGAGTCTGATTGACAATATCTCCTAAAGGCATATAGGCATAAAGAAACTCCATCGCCTCCAGTTCCTTCTGTTCCAATCCCATAGCCTCCAGGTCAATACCTGCCGCATCCAGAACTGACGCGCGGGAAACAAGATCTTCCCTGACCATATCACGATAAGATGCATCGCTGATGAAATGAGAATTACAAGCGGCAGATAGAAGAGCCGCGAATGCGAGAATGAATAATGTTATCCTTTTCATATGACAATAGTTCGGTAAAATTATAAAAGTTACACCGCGGCGCGAACGCCGTAGAATAAAAGTTCTTTGAAATCAGTGTTATTTAATCGCATGTTCGGAGATTTTCCGGACATTGCAATAAATCGATCCACCATTGCAGC
>JBGVCR010000098.1:0-15871 GCA_045118995.1 Candidatus Cryptobacteroides sp. | reverse complement strand
CTGATGCGTCCGTTCCTGAATTTGAAGCTGGTCCGGTATCATTGGAAATCGGCCAATCAAAGGAAAATGAGAATAAGTTTTTTTGTCCGCCCAATAATTCTCATCATTGGTGTATATATCAGAATGATGATTTATGGAATTCCGGTACGGAGGAAAATCCTGTTAAGACCCAATACGATCCTTGTCCGGACGGTTGGCGCGTTCCTACTTACGCAGAATTATATGCATTGGTTGACAATCATTCTTCTTGGACTACCGACGAAAAGGGACAAATCGGTTATTGGTTCAGCGGGCCAAGTGTATATACTGAAACGGTTCCTCAAGTGTTTTTCCCTGCCTCCGGCTACCGCCCTAAAAATGGCGATTTGGGAGCTCACAAGCGAGGCTATAATGGCTTTTATTGGTCATCGAAACCTACTGATAACGACTCCGTATCCTTACTTTACTTTCTCTGTATTGATGTCGGCGTGGACGTTGGTACCTCTCGTGCGACCGGCTGCTCTCTCCGCTGCGTCCAGGATGACTCGGCGTTGATACCAGTGGCGAACATTGCATTGAGCAAGACCTCGATGTCTCTCTCTGTCGGTAAATCGGAGACAATTACATATAGTATTACGCCGTCCAATGCCAATCACCAGTCTGCCCACTGGTGGTCAGATAATCCGGAAATCGCATCAGTGGATCAGAATGGTAATGTAGCAGGAGTTTCTGGAGGGGCTACAATTATCTACGCAATGGCAGGAATGCAGGTGGCGACTTGCAGCGTGACTGTCACAGGTGCTTCAAATCCAGGAGATTACATTGATGAATATGGCATCAATCACGGACCGGGTGTAAAGATCGGTGAGACTGTCTGGGCTCCAGTAAACTGTGGCTATCATGCAACAGATTATAAGTGGGGAAAACTTTACCAATGGGGAAGAAAGTATGGTCAGGGGTATATCGGACCGATATGTGATGAAGAAGGAAATCAGATAGATATTTCTTCTGATATTTCTGAGCCTGAACTGGTCGAGGGGCCTGTATCATTGGCTGAGGGTCAGTCAGAATCAAATGCAAACCTGTTTTATCGCGATGTGGATGGACGCACAAGGGATTGGTGCACTCCTTCGGATGATCGATTGTGGAATTCCGGTACAGAAGAAAGCCCCGTGAAAACAGAATATGATCCTTGCCCAAGCGGTTGGCGTGTTCCAACTTACGCAGAACTCGATGAATTAAGTGCCAACTATTCATCTTGGACCACTAATGAAAATGGCCAATCCGGTTATTGGTTCAGCGGACCAAATGTATATACAGAGACAGCCCCTCAAGTGTTTTTTCCAGCAGCAGTCTATCGCACTGGAGCTCAAGGGTGGGCTGTTTGGCGAGGCGCTCGTGGCAACTATTGGTCATCTAGACCGATGGATATTTATCCAGACTCTATCTCAATTCTCTACTTCATGAACTTAGATGTTGGCGTTGATGTCGGATCCGGTCGTCCTTCCGGATTCTCAGTCCGGTGCGTGATAGAATAATCAAAGCAATAATAAACATTAAATGAACCAATGTGAACTTGACTGATGGTCGGGTTCACTTTATTTTTGTGTGCTATTTAAACTAGCCGGAATCTGCAATCAAACACTGTAAAATCATGAATATAACTGAAATTATTGACATGCGATACGAAGCCCCTTCGATATCGTCGATCGAGTTGTGCAGCGAAGGAGTTCTGTGCAGCAGTGACAATGCAAATGAAACCCTTGAAGAAAACGAGGGTATCTGGTAGTAATCTATTAAAACGAAATCATATGAAAAAATGTACTTTGATTATGCTGGCAGCTGCAATGTCTTTTGCTGCGTGCCAGGAAGTGGAAGCCCCATTGGCTGAGGAAAATGTTCTTTCTGCTGTCATCGAGCAGGATGAAACGACTAAAACCGTAATGGATGACAATAACAACATCCTTTGGTCATCAAATGACCAGATCGTTGCATTCATGAAGTCTTCATACGGTCATAAATATCAGGTAAAGTCGTCATTTGTAGGCAAATCCTATGCGGATTTCTCAAGGATTTCATCGGGTAGTGGAGATGACCTTTCAGCTGGTAATGAGTGGGATCATAATGTTGCATATTATCCATATTCTGAAGCAATCGAGTGCCTTAAATCAGGCTCGAACTATACCCTCGACGTAGTCCTCTCATCCGAGCAGACCTATGCCGCTGAGAGCTTCGGCAATGGTTCAATGGCAATGGTAGCCGTGAGCGAAGACAATAACATCGTCTTCAAGAATGTCCTTGGTGGCATGAAGCTCCAGCTCCGCGGTACTCAGACAGTCAAGTCAATTTCACTTCAGGGTAAGAATAATGAAAAGCTTTCAGGTGCTGCAACAGTGACTGCTTACACAGACGAGACCAAGCCTGCCATCACGATGGCATCCGGTGCATCGACTTCAGTAACTCTTAATTGTGGCAGCGGTGTGCAGCTCAATGAAAGCAAGGCTACAGAGTTCATTATTTCACTTCCTCCGGTGCTTTTCAGCAAGGGATTTACCGTGACTGTTACTGACGCAGATGGTAAGACTTATACAGTCGGAACTGATAAGGCCAATACAGTCCTCAGATCTTCAATTCTTACAATGCCGGCGTTCAAGCTTGGCGACTCACCATCAGATGAAGGTTCTGATGATGAACTTGTTATTCCGGTTGTCACAATATCCCTCAGTTCTACTTCTTTGAATTTATATGAGGGCGATAGTTATCAGCTTACAGCTATAGTCAAGCCAAATGATGCAACTGACAAGACTGTTGTGTGGAGTTCGGATGCACCGGCAGTCGCTACTGTAGATCAGATGGGTCTTGTAGTAGGTATCTCAGCTGGTACAGCAACAATTTCAGCTTCTGCAGGTGGCAAGGTCGCTACCTGTTCGGTAGCTGTTTTAGCAGCTGCAGTTGCAAGTGTAGATTATATCGATGAATACGGAGTCAATCACGGTAAAGGAACTGCAATTGGTATGGTTGTCTGGGCTCCTGTGAATTGCGGTTATCACGCGACAGACTTCAAATATGGTAAGCTTTATCAGTGGGGAAGGAAGTATGGTCAGGGATATGATTGTGATTGGAATCATTCATACTTAGATGCAATAGTTCCTACCATTGAGGAAGGTGGTATTTCTTTAATAACGGGTCAGCATAAGAGCAAGTCCAATGTATTCTTTACATTTACATTTGATAAATCTGATTGGTTATATCCTCAGGATCATAAGTTGTGGAATTCGGGTACAGAGTCAAATCCTAAAAAGACAGAATACGATCCATGTCCAGAAGGCTGGCGTGTTCCTACTTATGCCGAGTTTGATGAATTGAATAATAATTATTCATCTTGGACAACTAATGAAAACGGTCAGCCTGGTTATTGGTTCAGTGGCCCGAATTCATACACAGAGACTGTCCCTCAGGTGTTCTTCCCTGCTGCCGGCAGCCGCGACGGCTATGCCGGCACTGCCGGCAGTCGAGGCGACGGCGGTTACTATTGGTCCTCTAAGCCGCTCAGCAATCTCGCTTACGACTTCTACTTCTACAGCAGCAATGTCAGTATGTACTACGACGGCCGTGCGGATGGTCTGTCTGTCCGCTGTGTCCAGGAATAACAACTCCTCTCTCTGCTGTTGTATAATAATTAATGGTTATTTTAAAATGAACTTACTATGAATATGATATCCAACTTAACATGTAATGTTATAGTAACATCCCTATCTCAACCTAGTTTAAATACTATAGTTGTTCAAGGAGATGTTGAAAACATGAAAGATGTAGTTCTAGTTAATTCAGCGGTATATAGAGCTTTGTTTGGAAAAAAGACAGCTAAACAAAGCAACTACTGGAAGCCACAGTTTGTGAAAATATCTTATAAAAATAGATCAATACATAGAAGAATTCAGATTTCTTCGGCTAAAGGTTTAGATGCAACCAAGGTGGGATTGACATATAACTCAATTGGGGAGTTGACAGGTTATAATGTTATTGAAAATACTTCCGATAGACCAATAGGAGAGATTGTGACATTGTCAAAAGGCTCTTTGATAAAGTACTGGGTAATGCACCCGAATCCTGCCGCCCAAGTGTCTTTTGTTCTAGGCATATTTTCTATAGCTCTTGGAATTGTCGGAATCATAATTTCAATTGTTATTTCTTGTTAGAATTTAATAATTAGTATAAACCATATGAAAGAATTATTTTACACATCTCCCGAAGTGGAGATTCACGAAATTCAGGCAGAGGGTGTGCTCTGCGCGAGTAATGAGAGGTTTGACGAATATGAGGGAGAATGGTAGTATGAAGACGATGAAGAAAATGTTTGCAATGGCTTTTGTGGCCGTTGTTGGATTGGCTGGGTGTCAGCAGGAACTTGTTGATCCTGATGCTGTAGAGAGTGATGCTTTGAAGGTCTTCGCTACAATCGAGGATGCGGATGATACCAAGACTTCCTTGAATGATAGGGAAGTGTATTGGACTTCTGGTGACCGTATTGCTGTTTTTATGAATAAGACGCTGAGGAAGCGTTTCGAGGTGTCATCTGAGTCTGTGGGAACTAAGGAAGGAACCTTCCTGTATGATTCTGATTATATTGTCACCGGCAAGAGCGTGGCGATATCGAACAATGTGGCTTATTATCCTTTCTGTGAGGTGACCTGCGCAGTCAGCGGTAGCACATACACATTGAGCAATGTCACAATTCCAACCACCCAGGATTACGCTCCTGCCTCTTTCGGCCAGGGGGCATCCCCGATGGTAGCAGTTACGGCAGATACAGATGATCTGGACTTTGCGTTCAGGAATCTCTGCGGAGTGCTTGCGTTCCAGATGAAAGGTTCCGGAACGGTCAGGTCAATCACTGTGGAAGGAAACTCTGATGAGATCCTCTCCGGCAAGGCAACTGTAACTGCTTCTTTTGGAAAAAATCCGGAGATTTCACTTCTTCCCGACGGCAGCAAGACCGTTACTCTCGACTGCGGTGAATCGGGTGTCAATCTTCAGAGTGACGCCACGACTTCATTCTTTATTGCCCTTCCGCCAGTGTCATTCGACAAGGGCTTTACAATCACAGTGACCGATGCCTCGGGCGCAACTAAGGAATATTCCACATCAAAGAAGAATGTCATTCATAGATCCGGTATCCTACGCATGCCGGAGAAGGAATATGTCGGTGAGAAAGTCCCTCAGGAAGGCGATTATGTCGACGAATACGGCATCAATCACGGCCAGGGTGTGAAGATCGGTGAGACCGTCTGGGCGCCGGTGAATTGTGGCTATCATGCGACAGATTACGCATATGGTAAGCTTTATCAGTGGGGCCGTAAGTATGGACAGGGATATAGTGGAGAACTTTACGACAGTAACGGAAATTATATCGGTAAATATTCAGATTCAGTGGTCCCTGAAATAGTTTCTGGTCCAGTATCTTCAACAACAGGTCAGTCAAAGGATAATGAGAATAAATTCTATTATAATTCATCATCTCCCAATGATTGGTGTAGCCCTCAGAATGACAAGATGTGGAATTCTGGAACTGAGGATAACCCTGTCAAGACAGAATATGATCCTTGTCCAGATGGTTGGCGTGTACCTACTTGTGCAGAACTTAATGAACTGAATAACAATTATTCATCTTGGACAACCAATGAGAAAGATCAGCCAGGTTATTGGTTCAGTGGCTCAAACTCATATACTGAAACAGTTCCACAAGTATTTTTCCCTGCTGCCGGCCGTCGTGCCCGCGGTGACGGAAGTGCCTTAGATAGAGGCTACGCTGGTTGCTATTGGTCATCGCGTCCGATAAGTCCTTACGCCTACCATTTCTCCTTCAGCAGCCGTTATGTCACTATAGACTATACCGGCTACCGTGCGGATGGTCGATTTGTCCGTTGCGTGCAGGAGTATACTAAATTGATACCTGTTGAGAGTATCATATTAAACAAAACTGATATGACGCTCTCTGTCGGAGATTCTGAATCCCTTTCAGTCACCATAATTCCATCCAATGCCAATCACCGGTCTGCCCACTGGTGGTCTGATAATCCGGAAATCGCTTCTGTGGATCAGAATGGTAAGGTCACAGCAGTTTCTGCAGGAACAACAACTATCTATGCAAGGGCAGGAATGCAAGTGGCGACTTGTAAGGTGACTGTCAATGCAAAGAAATATCCTGTTACCGGCGTCACTCTTGACAAGACTTCTTGTGAGATGACGGAGGGGGATGAGTTTACATTGACGGCAACGATCAATCCAAGCAATGCAACTAACAAGAATGTCAGCTGGAAGAGCAGAAATACATCTGTTGCTAGAGTGTCCAATGGTAAGGTTACAGCATTGAGGGCTGGATCTGCAACTATTACTGTAACCACAGAGGATGGTGGCAAGACTGCAACTTGTGAAGTGACAGTCAATCCGAAGGTATATCCAGTAACTGGTGTCACTCTTGACAAGACTTCTTATGAAATGACAAAAGGTGACGACTTTACTCTGACAGCTACGATTACGCCAGACAACGCCACTAATAAGAATGTGAGCTGGAAGAGTAGCAATACATCTGTTGCCACAGTGTCTAACGGTAAGGTAACTGCACTGAAGGCAGGATCCGCAACAATAACTGTAACCACTGAAGATGGTGGTAAAACCGCCACTTGCATGGTGACAATAAAAGAGAAAGTTAATCATACTATAACTGAACCAGTCGATGAAAATAGTGGAATATGGACTGAGAATATAGATTATATCGATGAATATGGCGTCAATCACGGACAGGGAGTCAAAATTGGCAACGTGGTTTGGGCTCCCGTGAATTGTGGTTACCATGTGGCAAACTACAAGTACGGTAAACTTTATCAGTGGGGCCGTAAATATGGTCAAGGATATGATAGTGATGCTACAACCCCTCAGCTAACTAAGGGGCAAGTGTCTGAAACAGAAGGTAATCTTAAGAGTAATGCGAATAAGTTCTACTATTATAAAAGCGATTGGGTAACCCCTAGTGATAAAGAATTATGGAATAGTGGCACAGAGTCTTCTCCTGTTAAAACAGAGTCAGACCCATGTCCAGAAGGGTGGCGAGTGCCTACCAAGTCTGAGTTGAATGGCCTTATCAAATGTCACTCATATTGGACTGCAAATGATGCTGATCAGGTAGGTTATTGGTTAAGTGGCGAAAAGACCTATGCAGAGGACGTTCCTCAGGTCTTTTTCCCTGCATCTGGTATCCGTCACTATAGTAGTGGCGAAACTACTGGACGAGGTGGCGTGGGTTATTATTGGTCGTCTACACCATCCAGCTACGTTACAAATGCGGAATATTTCTTTATTAACAAAAATAATGTGAATACGTATACAGGCGGCGACCGCGCGAACGGCTACTCTGTCCGTTGTGTTCAGGAATAAATTAATGTAGTTGGAATATGTGCATTAATATTTGAATGAAGAAGTCGGAGATACAGAAAATTGATTGAGTCGACTTTAAAAATCAGAAAAAACGTTATATATAAATTCTCTATTGGAAGATATTAAATGATTTTCATCGTGAAAGTAAGCGATAGCGAATAGCAATCAGATTTTCACAGAATTTTGATACTTAAAAATTGTGATACGTATGAAAACGTCAATATTCTCTTTTCTTGCTGTAATGTTATGTTTGTCAGCATGTCAGATTGAAATAGATGGACTTGATGCACCTAATGAGCCTGACAACATTCTTTCAGCTAAGATAGAACAGGCTGAAGTGACTAAAACCACATTAAGCGAAAGCAATAATGTGCTATGGTCTGAGTATGATCAGATAGTTGCCTTTATGAAGTCCTCTTACGGACAGAAATATCAGATTCAGCCTTCTTTTGCCGGTCAGACATCTGCTGATTTCTCAAGAACCTCATCTGAAGATTTTTCTGCAGGGGTAGAGTGGGACCACAATGTGGCTTATTATCCATACTCGGAGTCCATCGAATGTGTAAAATATGCCAACTGCTATATTCTTAACGTATTACTTCCATCTGTGCAGACTTATGTAGAAAACAGTTTTGAGAACGGAGCATTTCCTATGGTTGCCATAAGTGAAGATAATAATATAACTTTCAAGAATGTTTTTGGAGGTATAAAAATCCCTCTCAAAGGAACTCTGAATGTTAAATCTATAAAGATAGAAGGCAATAATAACGAGAAACTCTCCGGTGCAGCTACCGTGACTGCCTATATGGACGGGACGATACCTGTACTCACTATGGCTACCTCTTCAAAAACATCCATGACTCTCAATTGTGGTGATGCAGGAGTAACACTTTCAGAAAGCGCAGCGACGGAATTTATTATAGCCCTTCCTCCGACAGTTTTCAGCAATGGCTTCACTATTACCATTAGCGACTCCGACGACAAGACTTATACGGTCGAGGCAGATATGGCTAACACAATTCTGCGTTCCTCAATCCTCATCATGCCGGCGGTAAAATTGGAAAACAAGGTGGCAGATGATGTGTCTGCAAATGGTGATTATGTCGACGAATATGGAATAAATCACGGAAAGGGCATCGCGATAGGAGATTATGTATGGGCACCTGTTAACTGTGGTTATAGAGCGGCGTATACCGAGAACGGTACGAGCTATAAAGGTTTCCCATACGGAAAACTCTATCAGTGGGGAAGAAAATACGGTCAAGGATTAGGCGGTAGCTATGATGACGCCATAATTACATATGAAGATGGTGGTGTGTTGAGGGTTGACGGTCGAAATGAGGCGAAAGCCAATGTCTTCTTTTGCTCAAGTTGGGATACTCGTTATGATTGGTGTGGTACTTATAACGACCCTACTCGTTGGAATAGTGGAACATCTTCTGAACCTGTAAAGACTAAAAATGATCCATGTCCTAAAGGATGGCGAGTGCCGACAATGGAAGAATTGTCAAATCTTGCAAATCATTCATATTGGTCAAAGAATGCTTCCAATCAGAATGGATGTTATTTAAGCGGCGATTATAAATATAAAGATGGCTATCCTGGGGTATTTCTATCAGCTTCGGGTCTTCGTTTCTACTCCGGTTATGACTCATTGGAGTACGTCGGTAGCATTGGCTTCTATTGGACATCAACTTCTAGCGATCATCAAGCAAAACATCTAGAGTTTGCCCACGATTATCTCGATACGTCTATGGGAGCCTACCATGGAAATGCCTTTTCGGTACGTTGTATCCAAGAAGCCAATTAAAGCTTGAGCGATTGATTTGTCCAATCATGTCAAAATTTGCATCATCTCATAACTCGTACAAAATATGCGGGTACCTGACATTCTGCTATATTAGACCCCATTGGCTATGAGTCAAGTTTTGTGCGCGGCTCGATAAAGGACTCCCTTGCGCTTGATTCTTTCCTTGTGTTGTTATTTGAAATGTGAAATAACCTCGTTGAATTGTAGCTATTTAATTAACGGTATCTAGCAATTCGCCGCCATTACTGGGTTGTGTCCGGTAGTGGCGGCTATTAGTTGGTAGTAGCTGGTCAATAGATCTCTCTGTCTGGATTCTTCTGAGGGTATCCTCCAGCCATGAACGCACATCGACTCCATGTGTCTTGCAGCTGCTGAAGAGAGAGTACACAATGGCTGCTCTGACGACTGCATCATGGTTTCCGCAAAAGAGGTACTTCTTGCGACCTATCGCCAATGGGCGGATTGCATTCTCCACGCCGTTATTGTCGATGTGGTATCTTCCATCTAGGATATATCGGCTCAGGCGTGGGAGAAGTGTGTATGTGTAGACCAGAGCCTTTCCCATTCTGGATTTCGGCGTGAAGCATCCTGACACTGAGTTCATCCAGTTCTCGAACTCCTGGATTATCTTGTAGGATTCCTCCTGACGGCGCTTCTGGATTGTGTCGTGACTAAGGCTGGCTTCCTGCATCTCCTTTTCTATACCGTACAGCTTGCCTATATATACAAGGGCTTCACTTGCATGCTTCTTATCCTCATCAAGGGCTTCCACGAACTTGCGCCTTTTATGCAATAATATTACTCGCTTCTAGGCTCGGTTTGAGATCTTCTGACATAAGAACTATGACTTTCTCCAATCTTGATTGGGATAAGAATGAAATACATATCGAGCAGTATAAGACAAAAAAAGATCTAACCTTGCCGTTATTATCTGAAGTTGGAGAAGCAATAATTGATTATGTTCAATATGCCAGACCTCAGTCCACACATAAAGAAATCTTTCTCTCCAATACAAGGCCATATAGACCGATAACTGCATGCACATATAGTGGGATAGTAGACAGGTATTTAAGGGAGGCAGGCATTAACAGTAATATGCGTCAACGAGGAATGCATAGCTTACGACACAGCCTAGCAACAACTCTAATGAATAATGGTATCTCTCTCGATATTATATCTGATACTCTTGGCCATCAACTTACTTCGTTCGCTCGAAAAGGCAGTGGGGATCGGTATGGTGACGGGCACCTCTTAAATGAACTAATGTGAACTTGATGTGCCCCACGCAGCTTCGTACCTTTGTCTTGAACGATAAATTTCATACATTTGTGGGACAGATTGATAGAAATATGCCGGAGCTTGCTTACCTCTTGACGGAGGTGGAAAAGAAATATGGACGAAGGATAGCGACTACGACTGATTTCGAGTCGCTTTCTGTTGTTATAGAACATCAGATCGGGGAGCTGATTTCTTCATCGACTCTGAAGAGGCTTTGGGGCTATGTGAGTCTTAATCCGACTCCTCGTGTGGCGACTCTGGATGTGCTGTCGAGATTTATCGGTCACAGGGATTTCAAGGCGTTCTGCGATTATCTTAAGGATTCCCAAGTCTATGCTTCCAATTTCTTTACGTCGAAATGCCAGACGGTGGCGGAGCTTAAGCCTGATACTGTTGTGCATATCGGTTGGGCTCCTAACAGGCTTGTGAAGATGCTTTATCTTGGAAATTATCAGTTCGAGGTGACTTCTTCCGAGAATTCCCAGCTGATGGTGGGAGACCGTTTCGAGCTGTCGGAAATAATAGTAGGATACCCTCTGTTCATATCCAGAATACTCCGTAATGGAGCATATACGCCTTCATATGTGGCAGGCCAGATCGATGGCATCAATCTTCTGAAGGTGGAAAAACTATAGTGCGTCAAAGAATCAGCTCAGCTGCATCTTTGAACATATCGTCAAGCGCGTCGGCATCAAGATTTCCCTCGGTACTTTGTGGTGGATTCTTTGGTGCCGATTGTTTTATGACAGGCTGTGTTACAGCGTCGGACTTCGTTTCTGGGACCACCTGTGCCGAAGTCGTGTCAGGAATTGCCATAGTTGCCTCAGACATCTCTGTCATAGGATAGGTGACCTCGCTGCCCTTATTGTCCAAGACAATCCATGCTGCGGCTGCTATTGAAAATGAAACAATCGCAGCTGCGATGCCGTTCCTTATTTTTCTTCCTCTCTCCTGCAGGATTGCCCTTTTTACCTCTGTGACGGAATTGTACCTTTTATCTTTGTCTCGGCGCAGGCATCGGGAAGAGGCGTGGCGGAAGCTTCTGCTCAACTCGTTGATAATCACTCCGAGAGACCATATGTCGCTGCGGGCGTCGAGTTTCTCCCCGGCGATGAGTTCGGGTGAGGCGTAGGCCATTGTTCCGGCCGGTGCCTTGAAGGAACAATATGAATCGGCGTCAGAAAGACCGAAGTCGATGATCTTGACGTTATGGCCGTTATTCGTGATCATGATGTTCTCCGGCTTGAGGTCTCTGTGGATCACCTGCTTTCTATGTATGTACTCGAGGGCGTCGCAGATCTCGCAGATGATTTTCCGGGCTGATGCATTGTCTATCGCTCCTTCGCTGATGAGGCTTTCAAGGTTCCGGCCGTCGATCCATTCCATCACGATGCAATGCCCGATGGATGGGAAATCGATAAGACCGAAATACTGGCATATGCCGGTGTGGTTCAATGAGAAGCCGATGTTGAAGTCTTTCTTGAGCAGTCCTTCGTAGAGGGGATTTCCGCGATATTCCTTTTTCAGGGCCTTATAGACAAAGAATCTTCCGTTCTTGCTGCCGCGGTACAGTTCATTGAACCCATGCTCGGAAGAGTGGATGAGTTCGAGACTTTGGGAGTCTGTATGTATGCTGCCCGGGGCATCAGGCAGGAAGAATCCGGATGGGCCTAACATGTTCTGACTATAAGCGCTCAAAGTTACTGCTTTTTTGCTAATTTTGCATATTGTGCAAACTACTATCAGACATATTCTGGCACTGGTGCTGTGTATCTTTGTCTTTCATCATGCTAAGGCTCTGGAATCATTGGATTCGGAGCTGGAGCGTTATGAGAGTATGTGTGCCGTGTGTCTGGATCTTAAAACCAGGATGGATAAAGGAGAACAGATTTCCAGGGAAGAGGCCAAGGCTACAATCGATTTTTTCGTGACTACCAATAAGCGGCTCAAGGCCAGGGAAGGTGAAATGACAGTTCTTCAGAGACGTCGTTTCAGGGATGTCGGAATATGGTTTTCGACAGGAGTCAGACCTCAGAGTACATTCGGTGCTGAATCCTTGCCTGCTTTGGAATGCTCCCTCCCGTCGAGGATTATTGTCAATGATCCTGCCGGGATATTGACCCCTCAGCGGGATTTTGACCTTCCTCCTTCTGTGCGCTTGTGGAAATACAGGACGGATTTTATCCTCCTGGCCGAAATGTCAGCTCCCGATCTTTCGTACGGACTTCGGGCCGGGGTGAAAGGCCGTATCTTCGGCGGCTACATGGCCTTCAGGTCCAATTTCGTAAAGGCATCCGCAGATTATGCCTGTCAATCGGACGGGACTCTTGAAAACGGAAGCTCTATCTGGCCGGGTGGTGCTGAAAAGAATACGTATTTAAGTCTTTCTGCCGGTTTTCTCTCCCAGGCCGCTTCTTGGCTTACTTTCTATGCCGGTGCAGGTTATGGGAAACGTCAGCTTCTGTGGCAAGATGTCGACGGTGGATGGGCCGAGGTGTCTGACTGGTCTGTAAAAGGACTGGAGATGGAAGCCGGTGCAATATTCAGATGGAATCGTATGGCTTTCTCGGCCGGGGTTTCGACTGTCCGCTTCCGCACCTGCTCCGCTACGGTCGGTGTCGGATTCTGTTTCTGACAGCATTGTCGTCGAGCGAGCGAGAAAATGCCAAAAACTCGCTCGGAACACCATAAAAACAGCAAAACGCGCGAGATTTCAGGAAAAACTCGCGCGTTTTGTTATAAAAGATATCAGTTATTACTGATTCTTCGGTCTCATCTGCGGGAAGAAGAGGACATCCTGGATTGTAGGTGAATTGGTCATGAACATGGTCAGACGGTCGATTCCCATACCGAGTCCTGATGTTGGAGGCATACCGTATTCGAGTGCACGTACGAAGTCCATGTCGATGAACATCGCCTCATCGTCTCCCTTGTCCTTCAGCTTGAGCTGATCCTGGAAACGCTCGTACTGGTCGATTGGGTCGTTAAGCTCGCTGTATGCGTTTGCGAGCTCCTTACCGCATACGAAGAGCTCGAAACGTTCTGTGAGCTCCGGATTTGTACGGTGACGCTTTGTCAGCGGTGACATTTCCACAGGGTAGTCAGTGATGAATGTAGGCTGTGTGAGGTGCTTCTCGCAGTACTCTCCGAAGATGGCATCGATGAGCTTGCCCTTACCGAATGAAGGATCGGTCTCCACGTGGAGCTTCTTGCAGGTCTCGCGGAGCTCGTCCTCAGACATTCCTGCTACGTCTACTCCGGCGTATTCCTTGATGGCCTCGAGGATAGGGAGACGGCGGAAAGGCGGCTTGAAGTCTACCTGCTTGTCTCCGATTGTAACCTCTGTCTGTCCGTGAAGCTTGAGAGCGATCTTCTCGAGAAGCTTCTCTACGAACTCCATCATCCAGATATAGTCCTTGTAGGCAACATAGATCTCCATACAAGTGAACTCAGGGTTGTGAGTCTTGTCCATTCCCTCGTTACGGAAGTCCTTTGCGAACTCGTAGACACCGTGGTATCCACCTACGATAAGTCTCTTGAGATAGAGCTCGTTTGCGATACGGAGGTAGAGTGGAATGTCGAGTGCGTTATGGTGAGTGATGAACGGACGTGCTGTTGCACCGCCTGGGATGCTCTGGAGGATAGGGGTCTCCACCTCAAGGCAGCCGGCCTCGTTGAAATACTCACGCATAGTAGCGACGATCTGGCTTCTCTTGATGAATGTGTCGCGAACCTGTGGGTTTACGATGAGGTCAACATATCTCTGACGATACTTGAGCTCTGGATCTGAGAATGCGTCGAATACCTCTCCATCTTTCTCCTTGACGATAGGAAGTACGCGGAGTGACTTGCTCAAGAGAGTTAGCTCCTTAGCGTGGATAGAAAGCTGACCGGTCTTTGTGATGAATGCGAAACCCTTGATACCAACGATATCTCCGATGTCAAGAAGCTTCTTCCATACTGTGTTGTACATGGTCTTATCTTCGCCAGGGCAGATTTCGTCTCTGTTTACATAAATCTGGATACGTCCAGTCTCATCCTGAAGCTCACCGAAAGATGCGGCTCCCATGATTCTTCTTGACATGATACGTCCGGCGATTACTACATCCTGGAAGTTGCCAGCCTCTTCGCTGAACTCAGCCTTAACCTGCGCAGCAGATGTGTTGATAGGGTAGAGTGCAGCCGGATATGGCTCGATTCCAAGTTCTCTGAGCTTAGCAAGCGATTCTCTTCTGAATAGCTCCTGCTCGTTGAGGTCCATAATGCTCATAGTATATTATTTTTATTGTTTATTCCAAAAATCCCACAAATTTAACAAAAAATCCATATCTTTGTATGCTATGGCGGTGGAAAAGATATGGAAATTGCGTGAAGGCGTTGACACTGATGATGTCAAGAGACTTTCTTCTGAACTTGGAGTAGATCCCGTACTTGCGGAACTCTTGGTTCAGAGGGGTGTTCATACATTTGAGCAGGCTCGTTCGTTCTTCCGTCCGAGCCTTGATAATCTGAATGATCCGTTTCTTATGGCGGACATGGACAAGGCTGTAGAAAGAGTACGAGCGGCCGTTGTGTCAGGTGAAAAGATCCTTGTCTACGGAGATTATGATGTGGACGGAACGACAGCTGTTTCTCTGGTATATTCTTTTCTCAGACGTCTCACAAGGTCAGTCGATTTCTATATCCCAGAAAGATATGATGAAGGTTACGGCGTATCGTATAAGGGCATAGACTGGGCTTCTGAGAACGGCTTCGGACTTATTATTACTCTCGACTGCGGTATCAAGGCTAACGAGAAGGTTGAGTATGCACGAGCAAGAGGAATCGATGTGATCATATGTGACCATCACCTCCCGGAAAATGAACTTCCAAAGGCAGTCGCTGTGCTTGACCCTAAGCGTGAGGACTGTAACTATCCGTTTGATGATCTGTCCGGTTGTGGCGTTGGATTCAAGCTCGTGCAGGCTTATTCGCAGAGATACGGCATTTCTTTCGAGACCCTTATTCCTCTTCTGGATCTTCTTGTAGTCAGCATTGCATCTGATCTGGTATCTGTTACCGATGAGAACAGAATCCTTGCACATTATGGTCTCAAGCAGCTGAATACTATGCCGCGTGAGGGTCTTCTTGCCATGATTCAGCTTTCTGGACTTGAGCCGGGACATCTTACCATTGATGACATCGTCTTCAAGATAGGACCTAGAATCAATGCTGCCGGACGTATGGAGTCTGGAAGAATCGCAGTAGAATTACTTACTGCATCCAATGCACGTGAGGCTATCCGACTTGGAACAGAAATCAACGAGCATAACAACGAGAGAAAGAATATTGACCGCCGAATCACTCAGGAGGCCCTCGAGATGGTCGAGT
>JBGVCR010000097.1:0-2311 GCA_045118995.1 Candidatus Cryptobacteroides sp. | reverse complement strand
AAATTGAAATGATGGATATTCAGATGCCAGATGGTTCTACCAGACAGTTCAGAGTCAGCAAAGGTATGATAACATTCCAGAATGACAGAGCCACTTCATACGAGGACTATACCAAGGCAATGAAGCTCATCACAACAGCATACAATGAGCTTCGTGAGGAACTCTCGGCAGAAGTCTTCGGAAAACCACTTGCAGAACTTTCAGATGCAGAAATGCAGGTAGTATATCAGGCTGTTCCGATGAATGTAAGCGAAGCAGAACCTAAAGTTGCTCCTGCCAGATAACAACTCGATTTCAGGTAAGATTTAACACCTTGGACGTTATTTGCTCTTGAAACGTCCAAGGTGTTGCTATTTTTATGTATTTGTGGCATTTTCATGTACACCTCGGCCGCTTTAGCCCGTGCAAACGTCCAAGGTGGAACAACAAACGAGATGCAAACTATAATATTTAGTTATTAAACTATATAAAATAGTTACATAAAGGAAAATTTAGATACCTTTGTGTCGTAAAGATATTTCGACATGAAGAAACTTACTAAAAAAGATGAAGAGATAATGAATCTCTTTTGGGATAAGGGGGCGATGTTCGTGTGTGAACTTCTGGAGCATTATGATTAGCCGAAGCCGCATTTCAACACTCTTTCCACTATGGTACGCAATCTTGAGGCTAACGGATATGTGAGCCATAAGGCATACGGCAATTCGTATCAGTACTACCCTGTCGTTACTCGCGAGGACTACGCAGGAAGGACATTCAAAGGTGTCATCAGCAGTTACTTCAACAATTCATATCTCAGTGCAGTCTCTACACTTGTAAAGGAAGAGAAAATCACTGTAGAATAGCTGAAGGAACTTATCGAACAGATTGAAAACGGACAAAACAAATAGGCTATGACTGAATTCCTCATATATCAAGGGAAGGCGGCGATGCCAACGAGTTCTCAAAGTATGTGGCCCAAAACGTTGTATATCCAGAAAGTTGCCGTCAGTCGAAGATTGAGGGAAGGGTTACATTAGAGCTTACAGTAACTGAAACCGGCAAGGTCGCTGATATAAAGATTCTGAGAAGTGTAAATCCTGACCTTGACACAGAAGCTGTATGCGTTGTAGCGCAATCCCCTCTCTGGACTCCAGGACGAGACGAGAACGGGGAAACCGTCCCTGTCAAATACGTCTTCCCAGTCATATTTAAGCATACTGGTTCAGAGGAATAATCACCTTCTACCGCAAAATATACCCGTGGTGTATCAGGTCTTCCCTACTCTTTATCGGAAATGTGTATCCGTCGCGTAGCAAAAACAGGTCATCGGTTATATTCATGACCTGTTCGTACATATGGTCTGAGATGATGATTCCTTTGGTGGCTTTATGGGTCTGGATAAGCTGCTGCATCATCTCGACATGTTTCGGCGCAACGTTGGAGAACGGTTCATCAAGAATACAGAAATCTGCATCGGAGTTCAATACCATATACATCTCCGCAATTCTCACCTCTCCCCCTGACAGCTGACCGGCTGTCATTCTCTGATATGAATGGAACTTATTGTCGAATGCAACAAGTCCGTCATAATCCACTCCATAAAGCTCATATGCCTCACCGAGGGTCATATTTGCCGGTATGAAAACATTCTGAGGAAGGTATTTGATCCTACTGCCGATATGTCCGTAATCTGTTTCCGGTTCATCATTGAAACGGACAAAGATATTCTGTGGCTTTATGCCACCCATAATGCACTTGAAAAGGCACGACTTGCCGCATCCGTTCCTGCCGAGCACACCGGTCACCCTGCCGGTCTGAGCGGTGATGAAGGCGCTCTGAAGGACCTGCAGCCTGTCAAATTCAAGATGTACGCTGTCTACCAGCAGTCTGTTAACGGATTGCATTGCCAATATATGCTATCAGGGTTATAAACAATATGAAACCTATGAATTCTACCACGAACGGAATGAAATAGTACTCTTTTCTGCTGATGCCAAGATTAAGGTAAAAGTATATTTCCGTCTTCTTGGTTAAGGTAGTGTACAGGTACATAATTATCGGAATACTGAGTAATTTCAGCAATATAGCCATTGGGATTGCATAGGGGTTGAAGAAGACAAGCGATGATATCGCCAAAGTCAATACAGCAGATATGGCATATATCGCTTTGCCATACCGCTTCGACAGTCCTATTTTCTTGAGTATCGTCATATCTATAATTGTTGACGAATCAGATTCACTTTATGCTCTTAAGGAGTTTCTGCTCTTTTTCGAAATTCTCGATGAAATGCAATTCCACTGGAGACAGTTCATACATAGTACGCTGATG
>JBGVCR010000096.1:0-3762 GCA_045118995.1 Candidatus Cryptobacteroides sp. | reverse complement strand
TCTCCTGAGCTGATATTGTTGCTGCTGTTGAAACCATAAAAACAATGGCAACTGCAAATAATCTGAGGATATTGTGATAGCAGCGGATTAAATGTACCGCCCATATCACTTTCAAATGTACCGGGTATATCAGAATGATTTGTACCGTCTGTATCAGTTTGAAATGTACCGTCTGTAGCGGAATGAAATGTACCGCCCCATTTTAACCAGTGCCAGCATGGTCGGGGTAAAAGTCGGAAGGGTTGCTTACGGTTTGACAATATAACTTTGTGATATTGATCAATATCACAGGGCTATGGCAAACGTAAAGACAACAATGACAGACATCAGAGTAATCATCAGGGAGTTTTCCCGCGGTACCTCACTGCGCGAGATGGAACGCAAGTTGAAACTGAGCCGCACATCACTAAGGGCCTATCGTGACCGTGCTGAGGCATCGGGCAAATGCATGATAGACCTTCTCAAACTTAACGACGCCGAACTTCAGGCAATCATGCAGAAGGGCGATGGACATCGTGGCAGGGATGCCGAACGGTATGCCTTCATGCAGGAGAATGTGGAAGACTATGCAAAGGATATGAGACGTAAGTACATGACTTATGACGTCTTATATGAGGAGTATCAGAAGTCTACCGACAATCCTTACGGTTACACTCAGTTCAAAGCCATCATCCAGGAATATGAGAAGAACCATGACTACAAGTACCACAACACCTATGAGCCGGGGCGTGAGATGCAGTTCGACTTTGCCGGTGACAACCTGTGGATCGTAGACAAGGAGACAGGAGAGGCCGTGCAAGCCATTGTGCTGGTATGTGTTCTTCCATACTCGATGCTGAGTTATGTCACAGCTCTTCCAAGTGCTAAGATGGAATATCTCTTTCAGGCATTGTCAAAGGCAGTGAGATACTTCGGTGGTGTCGCCGAGATCTCCAAGACTGATAACATGCGTCAATGGATCAGCAAGACGAATCGCTATGAACCGACCTTAAACGAGGCTGCAAGCCAATGGTGCCTACATCACGGTACCGATCTCGATGAATGCCGTAGTGGAAAGCCACGAGACAAAGGTCCAGCAGAAAGCCTTGTCATGCAGACTTATAAGTACTACTATAGCCGTATCTGTAAGGACACCTTCTTCTCTCTGGATGAGTTGAATAATAAGCTGGACGAGCTCAATGATATGTTCAACAACAAGACCAGAAAGAATAAGACATATAGCCGCAGAGAACAATACGAAAAGGAAGAGCGCCCTTATATGCTTCCATTGCCGCCAAAGCCCTTCTTGTTGAAATATACTAAAGAGATAAAGATCAACTCAACCTATCACTTCCAAGTGGATAGAAATCACTTCTACAGCGTTCCATACCAGCATATCGGCAAGAAAGCAAAGGTCATATACGATGCAGAATCAGTAGAAGTCTGGATAGATCTAGACAGGATCGCTGCGCACGACAGAAAATATACTGATGGTTACACAACAGTCGAAGCTCATATGCCAGATAATCACATAGCCTACAAACGTTCCAAAGAAGTCAACGCAGCATACTTCCAGCAGAAGGCCAGCCTAATAGGACCGCATACTCGAGGCGCAATAGACAATATCCTTACTTCCGCACTCTTTGTACAGCAGTCTTATAGGTCATGTCAAGGAGTCCTGCGGCTTGAAAAAAGATATGGTGCAGAGCGCCTGGAGGCGGCATGCAGAAGAATCGAGCCAAAGACGGCTGCCACATACAAACGAATCGAGGCGATCCTCAAAAGCAATCTTGATAACATTGCACTATCTCCGTCTGATACAGAATCATATATCCCTCAGAATGACAATGTGAGAGGTGCATCCGCATACAAATAGAAACCAAGCTGGCACACAAATGAATAACAGTACATGAACACACAAGAAACAATCCTCCAGTTAGAGGGGCTGAAGCTCAAAGGCATGGCAGAATGCTATAAGGCACTGCAGAGTATGCCTGCAAGTCAATGGCCTACGCTGGACTCATTCGTTGCCCGTCTCGCAGAGGCGGAACAGCAATATCGAAACAGGAAGAGAACCGAGATGTATCTGAAGACCAGCAAGCTTCGCTACAATGCTGTAATGGAAGATGTAATCTGTTCTTCTGAAAGAAATCTTACCAAGGAGACCTTGCTGCAACTGATGGACTGCAGCTTCATCGACAGGGCTGAGAATATCCTCATAGACGGTAAGACTGGATGCGGAAAATCGTTCCTGGCATGTGCCATCGGAAGACAGGCCTGCTTTATGGGACACCGCGTTGAGTACTTCTCTATGAACAAGTTCATCGAGCGCATAGCACTCGCTAAACTTGATGGAAGTCTTCTTAAGGTCATCAATCATATAGAGAGAAATGACCTCGTCATCTTTGATGACTTCGGACTACAGCCGCTCGATAACAACTCGCGTCTGGCGTTGCTGCAGATCCTAGAAGACTGCTATCAGAGGAAGTCAGTAATCGTAACGTCTCAGCTGCCTGTTGCGAAATGGTATGACTACATCAATGAACCGACCTTGGCTGACGCCATCATGGATCGCCTCACTGCTAACGCGGTTCGGATGGAACTGAAAGGAGACTCCATGAGAAGGAAAAATCAAAAATAATCATAACTTTGCCGAACCGAAAGCGACATCTTCTGAAGTGGTACAATCGAAAGTGCTACAGGAGGTACATTCAATGTGATATAGTCATATTCTTTGCAATAAAAGGAAAAATCTTTTATATTTGCAGAAATGCCGAATGCTATGGATAAGAGACTTACAGACAAGATAGTACGCTACTTCGCAACCCAACCGATTGTGAAGGCTTGGGTCTTTGGCTCTTATGCTAGAGGGGAAGCACATGACGGCAGTGATATTGACATCCTGGTAGTCTTCGATAAAGAAGCAAAGGTTAGTTTGATGAGACATGCCAAGATCTCATTGGAATTGAGTGAACTTCTTGGATTTGATGTTGATTTGATTACTGAAGGTACGTTGTTATCTTTCGCAGAACGTACTGCAAATAACGATAAGATTTTGATTTATGAGAGAGCAAGTTAGGGATAAGGGAAGTTTGGAGCATATTCTCCAGGCCATAGACAAAGTCTTTGAATTTATAAAGGATGTCAAACGCGAAGACTTCAAGAAGGACAGTATCTTGTATTTTGCGATAGTCAAGAATATTGAAATCATTGGCGAAGCATCTTATATGCTTAGTTTAGATTTCAAAGACGCCCATCCTGACACGAATTGGAAAGTCATTGTTGCAATGAGGCACTTTCTAGTTCATGGGTACTATCAAGTGGATCCTGAAGAAATTTGTAACGTTATTGAGCAAGATCTTCAGCCTTTAAAAGAACAAGTCGAGAAATATCTCGCAGAAATGTAATAAGAAATCGAAATCCCCGGATGTCCCTGAGAAATCAAACATTCGGGTTTAGTTTTTTATGGGCGATCTTAAAAAAGGGGAAGCTTACACAAAGGGCTTATATGTCTTGTTTTCCGGATGCTGATGTAGAATTATAACAAAATGTATTTCAGTGCAGCCAGTGCGGAAAGTACATACATGACCAGGGAAATCTTACGGAAATTCCCGCTGAGGAGATTTATGACGGTATAACTCATGATTCCGATAAGTATACCATCGGATATTGAGTATGCCAGAGGCATGGTTATGATCATGATGAATGCCGGGATAGCCTCTGAAAAGTCATCCAGATGAAGTTCTTTCACCGAACTGAACATCATTAATCCGACGATTATCA
>JBGVCR010000095.1:0-3732 GCA_045118995.1 Candidatus Cryptobacteroides sp. | reverse complement strand
AGTACGATAGAGACGAAGTTGGCTATTATCATTCCCTTTTCTGTCTTGGCAAGATATGCCGGATTGTTCTCGTTTTTAGTACGTATATAAAAGCTTACAGGACCGAAGATGAAGATTAAGCCAAATGTCGTTGCCAGGATTCCGTCAAACCCTTTATCCAAGGTTCTGTAAACAAAAAACGCAATCAAAAACGCCATCATCGGCACAAATGAAGCTGTGCGGCAATATTTCAGAGTTTTCATAGTTATTCCTGATTTAAATTTTCAGACTCGTAGGATTTTCTTGCGTTATAGAATATGAAAGAGTTGAATAGATGGTCTCATAACCAAGACCAGCGTAATAGCTGCGATCATCATCCAGTCATAACCATTCTCACCTTTAATATCTGGCAGACATGATATCATGAAGCAGGTGAGTCCCCCTGCCATAGACAGTGTTCGAAGTAGTTTAAGTGTTTTCATAATCGTGTCTATTTGTTAAGTTCATATTGTCTTGGAAATCTGGATTTTGCTGCAAATATAATGGGGGGGGGTAAAATCCAAATAATTTCCTCAAAAACTTACATGTTTTTAAGCATTTTCTGAAGGTACAGGCTGAGGTTTGTATCATTTTCAGTCAGACCCAACTTCTGCCTGATGGCGCTTCCATAGACATAATGCCTCTTCAGATTGATGTAGTCACCGATGTCTTTGCCTTTCAGACCTATAAGGTAGAGGCAGCAGTAATTTATTTCCCAGTCTGTGAGCTCCCTCTCCCGCAGATACTTGAAGAATGCCGGATGCGACATCTCCATAGTGACTCTCGTAGATGTAATGAAGCCGTCTCTGTCTGCGATGAGCCTTTCAAGGTTGAGATCTGCCTTCTTGATGTCTGCATCTCTTTCGGAGATGTACGATGTGATTATGGAGTTGAGCACTTCAAGCCTTTGGCTTATGATCTTTCTCGTCTCTTCTGACATGCTGTTTGTTTCCAGCATCTCGGACAGAGTGTCCCTTTCCGCCAATGTGCTTTCGTACATGTCTGCATACCTCTCCTTTTCTTCGGTTCTGCTCTTGAGTTTGCTGCGAATGAGGAATATGATGAATGCGGCTCCTAATAATGCGACCATGCAGCTGAGGATGATGACTTTAAGAGTCAGCTTCTGATTTTCGATGGTCTCCTTGTTTTCGGAATTCAGCTCGTCAAGGTGACTTACGTTGGCTTGAAGAAGAGGCTTCTTGAGGATTGCTCTGACAAGGCTGTCTTCGTGATGCGCCATCCATTCAAGTTTCACTATTGCCTTTTCGAGATCACCTTTAGAGCGTAGTACCTTGTATTCTGTGAATTTGATGCATGTGCTGTCCTGCTCATTTTCGGCTTCCCTCCATGCCTTTCTGATGTATGTCTCGTATTTCTGGTAGTCTCCATCAGATGCATATTTGTAAGCAAGCCCAAGGCTGATCATGGAGGACGGATGAAAGGATGTGATGCTATACTTGTCGATGCATTCGTCTATGATTCCGTGGTTGTCCTCACTCATGGAATAGAGGAAAATCTGATCCAGACATGATTCGAAAATTGCCTCGTATCCTATGGAATATGCCCATTCGAGACAATCCATATACAAGGCGATTCCTTTCTCCTTCTGTCCGTTCTCATAATATGCCTGAGCGAGATTCAGGTCACACACATGCATATGTGTATCCTTTCCGGCCCGTCTATAGTATTCTTGTGCCTTCTGATAGTATTCTATAGCCTTGGGATAATTGAAATACTTGGAATTCAATCCTCCAATCTGAGAATGCAGAAGACCGACGGCAAAGAGGTCCTTGACCTTTCCTGACATCTCTTCCGTCTTCAGGTATATCTGCATTGCTTCAGTGTATCTGCCTGCATTCGATAATACCCTGGCATGATAGTAATATGCCTTGAAGAGAGCCTCGTGATCACCGCTCTTTTCAAAGAACTTTACGGCAGGCGCTATGATGCTGTCCGACTGCAGGTCGATAAAGTTCTTGTCCAAAGCTTGAGACAGGAGAAGGGCATGTCTTGCCTTGAGCTCTCTTGACGAAAGATCATCCGCTCCTATGGACTGTATGACGGTCAGAGCACTGTCCGGCCGCTCGTTTATGTAGCTTTCTACATCTTCAAGGATATCTGCAGTCTCATTATTTTCCGCATGATGACATGAGGATAACAACGAGACTGCTATGATGACAGCGGCTGATCTTAAAAAGGGGAGTATGTATGTTTTTCTCATCTATTTGTTGTAGTTGAATAATCCTTCAATACAAAGTTAGCCAAGAAAAGTTTAACATTGAAGAAAACGGACTGCAAATTTTGTATTGCAATCCGTTGAATATCAATAGTGTTTTAAAGTTATTGTTTCACTAGTTGTGATGGAAGTTTAACGGAGTCAGATAAATCTGCTTCAAGACTTATTTTTGCTCTATACCTACTTAATTTTAGCCTTCAGCCTTGACACTCTGTTATACACAATATTCCAGCTTGAAGAAAACGACTGATTCATAAGTCATCAACTTGACAAATAGACAGAACCTATCCTCGTCAGTACTCCCTTATTGCCGGGGATTATATTTTGGACTTTTGTTATCCATATTATATATATTAATAAATGGATGGCAAGAAGAATTTTCTATCTTTGTGGAACCCTCTGGAGAGGGATATTGATAAACTTGTTTTATGGAAGACAATAGAGGTAATATTCTGATGTATCAGACTGTAGACGGCAAAACTGCTATTGAAGTTATGCTGTCAAATGATACAGTGTGGTTGACAATCGATAAGATGGCTGAGCTGTTTCAGCGCAATAAATCAACAATTTCAAGACATATAAAGAATATTCTTGAGTGCGGGGAACTGGCAGCAGATTCAGTTGTTGCATTTTTTGCAACAACTGCCGCTGATAATAAAGTGTATAATGTACAATATTTTAATCTAGACATGATTATCAGTGTCGGTTATCGCGTTAACTCCATCAGAGGTGTACAGTTCCGAATGTGGGCGACATCAGTGCTTCGCGAATACCTTATCAAAGGTTTTGCAATGAATGACGCATTGCTGAAGAATGCCGGCGGAGGAAACTATTTTGATGAACTTCTTTCCCGAATACGCGATATACGTTCATCTGAGAAAGTCTTCTATAGGAAAGTTCTCGAAATTTATGCTTTAAGCATTGACTATGACCCACGTGCCGAGGCTACAAAACAGTTCTTTGCCACCGTGCAGAACAAGATGCACTATTCTGTACATGGTCATACTGCAGCAGAAATCATATACGAGAGGGCCGATGCCGACAAGGATTTCATGGGTCTTACAACATGGACAGGAGCCCTTCCTACAAGAACCGATGCTGAATATGCGAAGAACTATCTTTCTGCAGAAGAGATTGAAACACTGAACCTTATTGTCAACCTCTATCTGGATTTTGCAGAGTTGCAGGCAAAAAGCCATACGCCGATGTACATGAAGGACTGGCTTGTCAAACTTGATGATTTTCTGAAACTTTCCGGCAAAGACCTCTTGACGCATAGCGGAAGGATATCGGCAGAAGTGGCCAAGAAGAAAGCAGGTGAAGAATATGCAAAATTTCATCAGCGTACTATGTATGAACTGTCTCCAGTGGAATTGCATTTCATCGAGAATTTCGAAAAAGAGCAGAAACTCCTTAAGAGCATAAAGTGAATCTGATTCGTCAACAATTATAGATATGACGATACTCAAGAAAATAGG
>JBGVCR010000094.1:0-4482 GCA_045118995.1 Candidatus Cryptobacteroides sp. | reverse complement strand
ACCTCAGGAACCACCACATCAACTACTTTTTCAAAGCAGGAAACCATTGCAACTATCGCTGCGACAGCTGCAAGAAATCTAAATCCAATCTTCCTCATATCTTCAACAGTTTAGAATATCCACACAAGAGAAACGAGCAGTTCATTCGAAGCCATAAACCACTCCTGCCCCGAATCTGTCACCTTTCCACACGAAGGGCAGGCATAAGTGGTATATGTCCTGTAACCGCCCCAGAGTCCAAGACCGAACTCCATATTGAAATGCTCGCTGAGCATTAAAGAATATCCGGCATTCACGCCAATTCCGTATGAGTCACCTTCCTCGGCTTCATCATTGATGATACCGCCTCTGTTGTATTCACGATACTGCAATTTACCTCCGGTCCACCATCCGGAATATGTGTTCCACCACCAGTAACGCACTCCGACGTGATAAGCCTGCTTGCGGTTCTGCAACTGATCTGCAGTTCCCTTATTGAACGTCCAGGGATTCAATTCCGCACCGACATTAACAGTCATATGCTGACTCACTGCATACGACGCTTCCACATCCATTGTACCAAAATCCAATGCGTCCGCTGCATTGACGGCAACGGCCCATCGCTGAGCCGAAGCCGTACCGCAGCACAAAATGCCATACAAAAGCATTAAGAATGAAAGTCTTTGAAGTCTCATATATCAATAGTTTAAGTAGTTTTCTTTCAAAAGGAAGAGCATCTCACGACGGTCTTCCTTCACAAGGGGGAATACCATAATAGCCAGATAAAGATGATTTACGGAAAAGCCATCTATAGTAAGGCTCCGATAGTGTGTGTAGCTTCTACCTGAAAGAATTACCGTGATTACGGGAAAAGAAGAATCTGACAACTACAGTAAACACCCTTCAGATTACGTTAAATGGAGCGGCTCTCTTCGAACTGCATTTCTCTCTCACCATAACCAACCCCACTGCAGCCTGAGCCGCACGGCCCTCGAAGAGAGCATCTCCACATACAAGTTTTTCTAGTTCAAGTAATCTCATCATTAACAAACCAACATTCACATTATTAACCTATTTCTTCATTTATGAAATCTGCTCCCGTATCAGAGCATTACCTTCAAACCCAAACAGACATCATAGTTCAGCATCCTTATTCCCGATGAGAAGTTAAGCGGAACAAGAGCACCAGCCATTACAGCTACTTTCTCAACTATGAAGAACTCGGCAGACAGCCCCGCATATACTCCATACAGGAACGCAGTTTTACCGATGCCTAACACTGTATCCTTCGGTAGCCTGCTCATCGGATCGAGTACTTCTGCACCCATAAACACCCCACCGCCGCCATACAGATTGACACTACGTCTTCTTGTACCGGCAAGACGGTGCATATAACCACCGAAAGCATAGCAACGAACATATTCAAGGTTATACTTAGAGCTGGTCATCGCGTCATAAAAATGAACGCTTGCTCCAACCGTCCAGAAACCGCCTAAAGTATACTGGCCATATTCAGCTATAGCACCAAAGTTCTCAAAGTCATACAGACCATCAGCAGACAGAAATCCCTGTCCTGCCATAGTCCTCTGCGCAGTAGCATTCGACATAAAACTCACCTCACAAACGAGGATAAGCAAAGAGATCTTTAATGCTGTCTTACCTTTCATTTTGGTCTTGTTTTTCAACTTTGTGGTATTTCCAAAACACCGCTTGGTATTATTTTGTTACCACAAAGGAAAATCTTTTCTTTGGAAATTCCAAATAAATCCGATACTTTTGTCACACATTTTTTGCAGGGTAATGAGAGAAAAGGGCAAGAAAAATCACATAAAGACCAGACGATCTGAAAGTCATCCGAAGGATGAAATTTATCAGGTCAACGGAATCGCGTATCTTGAAAGCGATCTGAAACTTGCCCACCTCAGAATACTAATGGCTATTATCAGTCACCTCCAAAGCGCCATACACTACAAAATATCAAGAGGCAAAAAGAATACTCCCATACCATCGGCTTATCTTCCTCCCAAAGGTGAAATCGGTCAGTATGGACCAACAAGAACAATCGAAATTCCGGTGAGAGACTTCCATATGGGACGAAACAACGGAGCAAGACTCAGATTATATCTTTCCGAACTTCAGACAACCCACTGTATCTTTCCAGAGCGATGCAGATATCCTGGGCTGATTGCAGGATTCACATTCCCAGCATATTCGACCACCGTACAGATACATATTCTTGACAAGATGATCCACCGCCTCCTCCTGACTGAAGAAGGCTACAGCTACTATTCGCATAGTTCTGCATTGTCACTCACAAATAAATACACAGTAAGGCTGTACTGGATGATATGTTCCTGGAGAGGGAAAGGAGGCTTCGTCATCACACTGGAAAACTTCAAAAGGATCCTTTCATTGACTGAAGGATACGACAGGTACGACAATATCGTCAACAGAGTCATCAGACCGGCACAACAGGAACTCCAGGAAAGATTTCCTATATGGTTCCAGTTCCGCTCATACGACACGTCCGGGTACAAAAGGCTTGTATTCAAAATCAAGATAAGGCTCACGGAAGAGGAACGAAACCAAAAGAGTAATGAAGCACGGAACATCTGTTTCGGGCTTTTAAGCGAAATGGGTGCTCAGACTGGTACCATATCGGGCATATTTCTCCGGCTCGAATACGAAGACCTCAGGCCATTTATGAACAAACTGGTGGAACTGTCAGGCTACATCAAAAACAATCCATCTATCAAGGATAGGGATAGCTACATCAGCGCCTCACTGAATCAATGGTTTAACGACTGGTCATTGCGTTATCAGGAGCTTTCCGAAGACCACGAAAAGTAATCTTCTCACATACATAGTTAGTCAATTTGTAGGGTCTTAAATTTCAGGTTAGTCAAAAAGTAGGCGCTCACTATCAACATATTACACATATATCTAACTCTGATTATATTCCAACATACTCTTATTTATCTTATTTATCTTATTTTTCATCATAGTTAGTCAATCTGTAGTAAGCAATCATCAGGGTTAGTCTAAATGTAGTAACAAGTTAGTCATTTTATAGTGACAGGTTAGTCATTTCGTAGTAGTAGAGTAACAAAAGTTATTCAAATTGTAGTAAGATATCGGCTTGCGACAACTCTTAACATTTTGTCAGACAAGTTATTATAGATGCCCGTTCCCATCTCTACAAATAAATATCTACTATAGATAAATACAAACTATCTACTATGCACATTCCTGTGCACACTGGTGAAAAGAAAAACGCTCCAATTATTTAGAAAGAGAAAGTTCCGCTAAAGAGAAAGACTGGATTCAGATTGCATTCAAAGAGGGTTTATGATCATAGCAAAGGTATAATCAGTTGACCGATGGTGTTACCCTCCGGCAAGAACCGCCCTTGCAGGGCTATTTTGAAAAAATCTCCACCTTCGCCGCTCATTCTTCGCGGACTCAGGTAGTATTTTTCCAAAATTTCTTGACACCATCGGCACAACCGATTAAAAGAAAAAGCAATAATCATAAACCCCTTAAATTCAATCATTATGGAAGCAAAGAAACTCAACAGACTCGGATTCAGATTCTCCGAAGACCAAGACATCAATCTTCTCTCACTCATCACAGAAAAGCCAGACCTCATAGGTGATCTATCGTACAGTCAGAAGGAGAAAATCAGAATACTGCACGACATCATACAGGAATACTACACCTCGATCGACATCTCAAAGAAAACATACATCAGCGACTCGGAAGATGTAGTCAAACTGTTATACCCGATAGTCAAAGGACTGGACCAGACAGAATGTCGGATCATCTATCTAAACCGTCAAAACAGAGTAATAACGAAAGAAGTACACACCAGCGGCTCCTATGACTCATACATCATTGATCTCAAGACAATCCTCCGCAGAAGTCTGGAAACAAAAGCCTCAGGAATCATCATAGTCACAAACCGCCCTGATGATAATGTGGAACCATACAATTACGACATCGAAATCACCACCAGAATAAGTAAAGCCACAAAACTCCTCGGCATCAACCTCCTTGACCACGTAATCATCTCCGCCTCCTCCTACCACTCAATCTCCGACCACCAAACCCACACCCTCACCACAGAATTCCTGACAACTCTCCAAGAGAAATAATCACATACCCCATCTACCAACAGTTCAGGCTGAAGCATCCGCTCCAGCCTGAATCTATAAAAAAGAAGCAATAGAATACTAGTACAATTCTCCGAACATCAGGAGATTCTTAACCTGCTCCTTCTCTTTTGATGTTAGGTGCCTTGCTGCATATGGATATGTCCTAATAAACATCTGTTTCATTGTTTTAAATGCTTCTTCACTTAGCTCAATAGTTCGGTAAAATTATAAAAGTTACACCGCGGCGCGAACGCCGTAGAATAAAAGTTCTTTGAAATCAGTGTTATTTAATCGCATGTTCGGAGATTTTCCGGACATTGCAATAAATCGATCCACCATTGCAGCGTTG
>JBGVCR010000093.1:0-13966 GCA_045118995.1 Candidatus Cryptobacteroides sp. | reverse complement strand
AACGCTGCAATGGTGGATCGATTTATTGCAATGTCCGGAAAATCTCCGAACATGCGATTAAATAACACTGATTTCAAAGAACTTTTATTCTACGGCGTTCGCGCCGCGGTGTAACTTTTATAATTTTACCGAACTATTGTCAGATTATAGAAATGCAAAAATAAGAAAATTCCATATCTTTGTACAAAGCAAAAACATCTATATGAAAAATATCCGTATTGCCATCGCTGCCATAGCGATATTGCTCCCTGTTCTGTGCCAGGCCCAGGACTGGGCTAAATTCGAGCGTTACGCACAGCAGAACGCGCAGGTTACAGTCAAGCCGAAGGTAGTATTCATGGGAGATTCCATCACTGAAGGATGGGCAAAGGAGGATCCGGCTTTCTTTACGGACCACAATTTCCTCGGAAGAGGCATTTCTGGCCAGACCACATCACATATGCTTGTACGATTCAGAAGAGACGTGCTCGACTTTTCTCCGAAATATGTGGTGATATTGGCCGGAACAAACGACATCGCGAAGAATAACGGAGATATCAGTCTTGAGAATGTAATCGGAAATATTATGTCGATGTGCGAGCTGGCAAAGGCCAATAGAATCAAGCCTATTCTCTGCGCAGTCCTGCCAGCCGCCGGATTCTACTGGAGACCGGAGGTGAAAGGATCTGCAGATGAGATTATCAGGCTCAACAAAATGATCAAGGAATATGCTGAGTCCGAGAAGATTCCTTTCGTGGATTTTCACACGCCTCTGAAAGATGAGTTCAACGGACTGCCTCAGATTCATGCAGCAGACGGAGTTCACCCGAACCTCCAGTGCTACAAGATAATGGAAGAGATTGTCCTTAAATATATAAAGTAAAGGGACACGCGAGCCCCCCGCTGATGATGAAAAGCACGGATGCTAACCGATGTAGCGTCCGTGCTTTTTCCAATGTATGTATCCTATTATTGCCGAGACTGCATAGGCAGCATAAAGCGCCGCCATCCACCAGAGCCCCTGACTGGCACACAATATCGTGCTTACCGTATCGGCGGCAATCCAAAGCCACCATTGCTGGATGTAGCAGCGGACAAGCCACCAGGTCGCCACTGCGCTCAGTACCGCCACGGCTGAATCAAGATAGGACATAGGATTTTCCAGATGCTCCATCACCATGGCAAGGGCCAATGTACCCGCTACAACAGCGACAGCACTGACTATTACAGTCCTGAGACTCAGATGCTTCAGACGCACCGTTCCATCATCATGAGCTGCTCCATCCTGAGATATACGGTCAATATCCCTGCGCCACTGCCACAATCCTACCACCGAGGTCACCAGATAATAGGTATTCAATCCGAACGAAGCATAAAGCCCCTGACGGAAGAATACCCACATCGCCGCTATACTGGTGAGAATTCCTACGACCCACATCAGATTCTTCTGACGGATCTCCAGAATAATATAAATCACCCCCGTAACGAGGGTGAATATTTCCATGAAAGAGTTCACTAGAGGACCTCGATAAGCTCGACGATGAACTTCAAGGTAGCATATGGAGGGATTGCTCCCGGAGCACCATGAGCACCGTAAGCCAGATCGTAAGGAATGTAGAACTCATACTTTGAGCCCTCTGACATAAGCTGGACACCTTCTGTCCATCCTGCAATCACCTGATTCAAACCGAATACAGCAGGCTCGTTGCGGTCATATGAGCTATCGAACTTCATTCCATTAAGGAGTGTACCCTCATAGTGGCATTTCACCTGAGATGTTGCAGACGGCTTCTTTCCTGTACCTTCTGTGATAATCTTGTACTGGAGACCGCTAGGGAGTGCAACCACGCCTTCCTGCTCAGCATTGAACTTGAGGAATGCCTCACCCTCTTCGCGCATAGCTGCGCTCATAGCCTCTGCCTGAGCCTTCTGCTCAGCCTCGAGCTCTGCAAAATACTTGTCAAGAAGCTGACCTGCCTCCTGGAATGAAACTGCAGGCTCTGCACCTGTAAGCACAGCCTTCACTCCGGCTGCAAAATCATCGAATTCAACAGACCTGATGCCTGATGAAAGCATATTGTGGGCAATGCTCATGCCCAATGCATAACTGTTCTTATCCATCTTCTTATTGTTTTAGAATTTCAGAAATTGTTTCAGGGGTGCAAATGTAGTAAATTATATTTATTACCGGACAAATACGGAATTCCGGAAATCCGTTATCGGCGAGGATGATGTGAAAGAACTTCCTGATGCCAGGTCGAGGTGTCTATGTGAGTGTAAATTTCCGTCGTGACCAGATTTTCATGACCGAGCATCTCCTGAACCAGCCTCAGATCCGCTCCGTTCTCCACCAGATGTGTAGCAAATGAATGCCTCAATGTATGCGGCGAGATCTCCTTGCGGACATCAGCCAGAAGAGCCATCTTCTTCATCATCAGAAACATAGACTGCCGGCTCAAGGACCGGCCGAAACGATTCAGGAAGACCAGGTCATCGGAGGCTGCATCGTATGGACAAGGACGACGCTCAAGATAGGCATTGACCGCATCCGCCGCTATTTCTCCTATCGGAACAAGTCTCTCCTTGTTTCCCTTGCCCGTCACCTTTATATAACCTTCGTCGAAATACAGATTGGAGATTTTCAGTCCGACCGCCTCGGACACACGCAATCCGCATCCATACAGGACTTCCAATATCGCCCTGTCGCGCATGCCCTGCCAGGTCGAAAGATCCACCGCCCCGATCACAGCCTCTACTTCTTCGACTGAAAGCACCTGCGGAAGATACCTGCCAAGCTTGGGAGCATCCACATTGTCACAGGGATTGTCAGTAATGATGCCCTCCATGACCAGCCATCCGAAAAACGAACGCAGCGAGCTGAGGAATCTTGCCTGGGAACGCTTGGTCACCCTATCAAGGCCAGCCAGATAATTCTCGACAAATCCGGTTCCGACCTCTTTAAGAGGAAGATCACACCGATCAAGAAATTTCCGTATATCAGAGCAATACGATGCCACGGTATTCCGCGACATCGCACGCTCTATCTTCAGATAGTTTTCGTAATCTTTGAGGAGATCCTTCACTTCGTTCAGGATGACAGATGTATTCAGGATGACAGATACGTTCAGGATTAAAGTGTAGAATACTTTCTGCCGTACTGAAGCATCTGGTCGAGATAGCTGTCAGCATACTCGATCTTATAATCAACGACCTTTCCACCCTTCATTACAGGAACAATGTCAGGATTTACAAAACCGCCATATGGTTTGAGGCCAAGGGAAGCATAACGCTCAAGGACCTCTTTATGAAGATCGTAATCGATATTGACTGCATAGGTCTCCACGAGAGCCTTTCCGGCTTCATAGTCACCCTCTGACTTGATTCTCTGGACTTCGGCAAGAAGGTCTCCGAAAAGTCCGCGGAGAGCCTCGAAGTCATTGACCACGAAATAGGTCTTTCCGTCACGGACCTTCTTTTCGATCACATTGTCAGCAAGACCCTTCTCATAACACCACTGAGCGATGAGCTTGCGGTCCTGCATATGCGACTCCATATTCTTCTTTCCGAGTTCCACTCTTGTGAACTGAGTGAATATACCGTTGCGGATGAAGCTTGAGTACTGAGCCTTGTACGCCTCCATATCAGGAACGATTCCAAGCTCGACCATCTTAGGGTCAGCAAGATAGTAAAGTCCGAAAAGATCCGCACGAGTTTCCTCGAGAGCTGAGCTGTACTCGCCCAGAGCATTAGGAGAAGTACCAGGAAGAAGCTGGCCGGAACCATGTCCGAGGCACTCATGAAGGTCCGTATGAAGGTCATTTGTCAGCGCGCCGTATTTCTTTTCGAGAGCTATCTCTTCCTCTGACCATGCAAATTCTCCAAGCTGGTTCTTAGGAGACTCCTGCGCCGCCATATTGTATGCAGAAGTAAGGTTGGCTATGGTCACAGACTTCGAGCCGTGCTCACGACGGATCCAGTCAGCGTTAGGAAGATTGATACCGATAGGAGCTGCAGGATAGCAGTCACCGGCAAGCACAGCCACATTGATGACCTTGGCAGTCACGCCCTTTACTTCCTTCTTCTTGAATCTTGGGTCAACAGGTGAATTGTCCTCGAACCACTGTGCATTCTCACTGATGAGTTCTGTGCGGAGAGATGCCTCTGCATCCTTGAAATTCACGAGACCTTCCCAGGTAGCCTTGCGTCCGAGGGGATCATTGTAATCCTCCACGAATCCGTTCACGAAATCCACGGTTCCAAGAGTATCATTCACCCATTTGATATTGTATTCATCCCAAAGATTAAGATCGCCTGACTGATAATAAGCCACAAGGTCGGCAATATATGCCTTCTGGGTCTCGTTCTCAGCTACTGCGGCTGCTTTTTCAAGCTCGGCACAGATTTTCTCGAGAGCTGCTCCGTAAAGTCCGCCTACCTTATATACTTCTTCGCGCACGACTCCGTCCTCACCCTTTACCACGCGGCTGTTAAGTCCGTATGATACCGGGGTCTTATCTGACGGATCCACCATTGAGGCATAGAGGGCCTCCACTTCTGCACGGGTGACATTCTCATAGAAATTTACTGCAGACTCTGCCACGATGTCCTTTCCGTCCATTACCTTCCTTGCAGGGAATACACCGGGATCAAAAATGAAATATTCCAGCTCGGCATCATCCTCACCTACTGCCGCCATCAGATCATGGAAATAATCCTGAGAGCACTCCGGGAAGAACTTGTCCTCAGCATAGTGGTGATGGATACCGTTGCTGAAGAATACCCTTTTGGCATAAGTCTCGAACTTGGTCCAGTCTTCACAGGTACGGTCACCTTCATAGTTCTCGAGAATATTCTCAAGTGTCTTGCGGATCTGGAGATTATATTTGCAGTTCTGCATCCAGATAATGTCACGGCCATATTTCGCCGCCTCCGAAAGATGATAGACATACTCCTTCTGCTGAAGCGAAAGCGCGTCCCATCCAGGTACATGGTACCTCATGATCTTAAGGTCTGCAAATTCATCTATGAGATATTTGAATTCTCCGTTCTGCGCCGCTTTATCCGAGCAGGACACCAAGGCCGCGGCCAGGCCAGCAACTGTAATCATCTTATTAATTATCACCTTCATATTTATATAGTTTGATTTCATTTTTCAGAATCGGCAAAGATACAGAAAATAATTCAAGTTTCACAAGTGATAAAGCATTGATTAACCGAAGCTTGGTAATACTTGCGAAAAGTAAAAATAAAATAGCTATATTTGCCGTTTTGTAAAATTGAAACTTATAATGACAGACATAAAGAACCTTATCATACGCCTTGCAGCAGCACTCGCTGTGTTTACCGCTGCAATCGGATGCTGCGGACTGGATGATCCGAAAGACGACTGCATCGTAGACGAATCATCCCGAAAGGTCCTGCTCCTTTATTCGGCCGGTTACAATTCTCTCAGGAACTATCTTCTGGATGACATCAACGATCTTAAAGAGGGATGGCTTCCGGGGGATGACTGCAACGACGACGTCCTGCTCGTATATTCGCATACTCCCAGAGCCGGCGGTGCATATGCCACCCCTACCACTCCATACCTTATAAGATTATACAGGAATAAGGACGGCAAGGCTGTCTGCGACACAGTTAAGACCTACCCTGAAGGCACGATATCATCTTCGGCTCAGCAGCTTAACGAAGTACTCTGCCATGTAAGGGACAATTTCACTTCCGGAAGCTACGGAATGATATTCTCCTCACATGCCACCGGATATCTACCTTCCGGATATTATACCAATCCCAACGGCTATAAATTCAAGAAATCAGCAATGCTCAGGTCAAGAGGCATTCCCGCACCCGTACCTTACATCGAACCTGATTTCGATCCTTCACTTCCTATGGTCAAAAGCATCGGCCAGGATCAGGTAGGCCCATCCAACGGCAGGGTATCTTACGAGATGGAGCTGGCTGATTTTGCAGAGGCCATACCGATGAAGCTGGACTACATCCTCTTCGACGCCTGTCTTATGGGAGGAATAGAAGTGGCTTACGAACTCAGAGGGAAATGCGGTCAATTAGGATTCTCGCAAGCCGAGGTATTAGCCGAAGGCTTTGATTACAAGAAACTTACACAGCATCTCCTTCAAAGAGAGGTTCCATATCCGACGGGGGTATGCCATGACTACTTCACTCAGTACGACATTCAGAACGGCATATACAGATCCGCCACAATCTCATTGGTGGACTGCGACAAAGTAGAACCTGTTGCGCAGGTGTGCCGCGATATTTTCTCCGCACATAGAGAAGGGCTTGCGGCCATACGCCATGAAGATGTCCAAAGATTCTACCGCAGCAGCAAGCATTGGTTCTATGATCTCGAAAGCATAGTCAGGGAGGCAGGAGCGACAGAGGAAGAAATCACAAGACTTCAGAACGCACTTGACCAGTGCGTATTATATAAAGGATACACGCCTGAGTTCATGAGCGAGTTCAGAATCGACATATTCTCAGGCTTCAGCATGTACCTTCCTGTTCATGGCAGCCCTGAACTGAACAAGTTCTACAAGACTCTCCAATGGAATATGGCGACCGCACTGGTAGAATAACGAATCTTTTCAGCATCATCATTTGATATTCAAATATTTTGTCTATCTTTGCAGCCCCAAAAAATTTGGTCTAAAAAGCACACGCTTTTTGGTGCAATGGGGTTTTTACGGCGAAACAGTTCCGCACGTAAAAACTGAGTAACACATTTTAACAATTAATTACAATGAAGCACATTGAACTCAATGGCCAGGTACGCGAAGCTGGCAACAAGGCAGCCGTTAAGGCTATCCGCCGCGAGGGACAGGTTCCTTGCAACATCTATGGACTCGGACTGGAGAACATTCTCTTCACTATCGATGCTCAGGATCTCAAGACTATCACTCACACTCCTAACTCATTCATCATTGACCTTAAGCTCAGCGACGGCAGAAGCGGTTACGCAGTGCTCCACGAGGTACAGTATCACCCTGTAACTGACGAGGCTCTTCATGTTGACTTCCTCTTCGTTTCTGAGGACAAGCCTGTAACTATCGAGGTTCCTGTAAAGGTTGTCGGACACTCTGAAGGTGTCAAGATGGGTGGTAAGCTCCTCGTTTCAAGCCGCAAGCTCCGCATCAGCGCTATGATGAACAATCTTCCTGACGTACTCGAGGTTGACTCAACTCACCTTATGATCGGTAAGCAGATCGTTGCAGGTGACCTTAACTACGAAGGCGTTACAATCGTGTCACCAAGAGCTACTATCATCTGCTCTGTACGTCCTACCCGTGCAACTCAGCAGGCTAAGATGGAGCAGCAGGCTACTGGTAAGAAGAAGTAATCTGAATTGGTATGAACTATTTGATCGTCGGTTTAGGAAATATCGGCGTCGAATATGCCAACACCAGACACAACATTGGATTTATGGTATTGGATGCCTGGGCTCAGGCATCCAATATTGTTTTTGAGTCTGGAAGATACGGCAGCACGACGACCGTTTCATTCAAAGGAAGGAAGTTTACTCTCCTGAAGCCTTCCACATATATGAATCTCAGCGGCAAGGCTGTACGTTACTGGATGAATGAACTGAAGATACAGCCGGAGAATCTTCTCGTGATCTCGGACGACCTTAATATTCCGTTCGGAACTCTGCGACTCCGCAAGAACGGAAGCGCTGGAGGCCACAACGGCCTTACAAACATCAGCGAGCTCCTCGGCACTCAGGATTATGCAAGAATCCGCGTGGGCATCGGTAACGAATTCGGACGCGGACAGCAGGTAGGATATGTTCTTGGGGAATTCAATGAGGACGAAAGGAAAGAGATACCAGAAATCTGCAAGAGAGTAATAGACGGAGTAAAGGCTTGGGCCACTGTCGGAGCAGACAGAGCAATGAATGTAGTCAACACAAAACCGAAACCAAAGGAAACAGAAGCATAAAAGTAGTCCAATTGGCTGAAAACAACAATTTTAGAAGTAAAAATTTGGTTTTTAGGTGGATTATTCATACCTTGGCATCAGTTTAACAAAGTTTCACGAACTATTAAAATTTCACAACAATGAGAGAACTTGTAGATCAGATCAAGGCAGAGTATGAGGTATTCGCACAGAATGCTGAGGCTCAGGTAGAGAAAGGTAACAAGGCTGCTGGAGCACGTGCTCGCAAGGCTGCGTTGAATCTTATGAAGCTTATGAAGGATTTCAGAAAGGAGTCTGTAGAGGCTGCTAAATAATTTTCCTTCAGTAAAAATGTAAAGGGTCGGTAGTTTCTCAACTAACCGGCCCTTAAACGTGTACTAAAACCTAAACCTGACATATAGATGCACATCCGTTACTAAATGTTGCATCAGATTTTAAAAAAAATCATTTTTTCGATTTACATCACGATCTCCACATTATCCACCCATACAGTATTGCCCACGCCTCCGTAAAAAGCCTTTCCGCAACTTGAAAGAATATGTATCATCATATGCGTAGGTTCAGTCCCCGGAGCAGCCCAGCCATCCTCCTGGATTATGACATTCTTACCTTTGCTGTTCAATGCATGGTATGCAGTCTCAGGATCTGTCTTGAGTCCCATATACTCCTTATAATAAGGTTCTGCGGTGATGTCACCATAATGTATCTTCACCTCATACCCGTTCTTCCACTCCGGGACATCTTCCATTATCCTCTCAATTCCGGTTCCGACCCTCAGAGCGTGTACATTGCCTTCTTCATCTTCCCACCTCTTCTGGAGCATCACCGTAATCTCCGCATAATCATTGTAACCCATCGGCTTGAGTTTCGAGAATCCTGTTCCACGAACCACCTCATGCCCGACATCAGCCTTATAGTCCATCCGAACTGCCTTAGGAGTCCCATTGAACGGAAAACCGTAGAAGACCTTTGCCATCGGATCTTTGGTGGTGGTAATCGGCTCGGGAAGAACTCCGACGAGCAGAGCACCCTGGCATGTGACATCCATATTGACGATACCCAAGGCTTTCACCTCCTCTATATGGGTTTCTATTCTTGCGCACCAGCCGTCTCCCCTCTTCTCGGGAAAGATAGTATTATTGGTCTTTACCACACCTGCGACGATCGCAAGCACGTTGTTGGTACGCCACATATAGCCGTCAGGAGCCTTGAAAGGGGTCTTGCCGGTAACAAGTGTATCCTGATTTCCGTAAAACTCGTACAGATATTTTGTATGTCCGCCGATAAGGCCGGACTCTTTGACCTCACGAACGCACCAGTTATCAAATCTGCCACCTTCGTTGATCTTCCTGACAGTGCTTTCCTGGGCAGAAAGAGTAAATACAGAGGTAAATATTGCGCAGCAAGAAAGCGCAAATAATCTTGTCCGTCTCATAAAAAATGTCTATATATGCAATTCTTTTGCAAATATACTGGTTTTTAGAAAAAACCACACCGTAAGAGAATATGAAACATAAAACGATACTTATATTCTTAACCTTGATTCTTTCCTTTTCAGCCTTTTGCAGGCCGGCGAGGAAAGGCATCATTCCCCTGATGCAGCCGGACGGCACAGTCTTCGACGCAAGGATGAAAGGTGACGAATTCTTCAGAGTCACCACGACCCTTGACGGCAGTGCTATCGTACAGGATAAGGACGGATGGTGGTGTTATTCCACTTTTGACGACAAGGGTCATCGGTACAGCAGCGGATGGAGAGTAGGCGAAAAGACTCCGATGGCTATATTGACTGAAAGCCGCTTTATTCCATATGAATTCATTTCAGCTGCAGCCTCAGAAAGGCGCAGACTGCTTGCACATCCTGAAAACATCTTCAGGTTAAATCCTTGCACAAAGGGCGATTCCCCTGTGGCAAAGCATGGAATTGTCATACTTGCACAGTTCAGCGATGTCGGGTTCACATTCGGAAAGCAAGACTTCATGGACCTTCTGAACCAGGAAGGATATTCCAGAAACGGAGCTGAGGGCAGTGCCAAGGAATATTTCGACGACCAGTTTGCCGGAAAGGTCGATTTCAGATTTGAGGTAAGTGAAATAATCACTCTTCCGGGTACAAGAGCCGAATATGGAGCCAACCTCCCGGACGGCATGGACAAGGATCCGGCCAGAATGATCGTAGAGGCCTGCCAGGCAGCGGATGACAAAATAGACTTTTCATTGTATGATGATGACAATGACGGGGAAATCGACAATGTATTCATCTTTTTTGCCGGAGGCGACGAGGCGGAAGGCGCAGGAGAAGATTGTATCTGGTCACATTCCTGGTATATTCTGGAGGGAGCAGAAATAAATGTACAGCTGGACGGAAAACAACTTGACAGATATGCCTGCTGCTCAGAGCTTAAAATGACAGACGGCATCGGGTACAGAGATAAAACCATTACAGGAATCGGTACATTCTGTCACGAATACAGTCACACCTTGGGACTGGCGGATCTTTATGACACAGACTACGAAGGCAGCGGAGGCGAGAGTGCTGGAGTATGGATATCGACCTCACTCATGGACGGAGGCAATCATAATAATTTCGGCAACACCCCTCCATACTACAACGCCATCGAGAGAGAAATGCTGGGGATATGTGAACCTATCAGGATCACATCAGATGGTTCATATTCACTCGGTCCTCTCGACAAAACCAACACTGTATACAGGATCGACACCGACCACGAAGACGAATACTACCTGCTCGAATGTCGCAGCGGAAAAGGATGGGATGCATATATCGGTGGGAAAGGAATGCTGGTTTATCATATTGACCGTTCAGACAGGAGTTCCGGATACTCAGAAAATTATGGCCGCGTCCTCAAGGCATATGAACGCTGGGAGGCTGCCAATGAAGTGAATTGCCGCCCGGATCATCAATGTGCCGATCTGCTGGAAGCGGACGGACGCAATGATATTTTTTCTCATGACATTCCTGCTGATATCAGCGGAGTGTTTTTTCCTCAGTATGGAGCTACGGCAATAATCCCGGACAGCACCCCGGGCTTCAGATTCTGGAGCGGAGCTACCTGCGGAGTCACTGTTTCGGAAATAAGATGGGAGGACGGAGTCATCAAGTTCAATATCAGCGGACTTTCCGAGGATACAGTTCCTCCGGGAATATCCAATGTTACAATAGAGACATTCACCGATGCCGCTATTCTTCATTTTGAGAGCGAGAGACTTTTCGAAGGTAATGCAATCATAGAATGGGGACGAGCGGGAGACAAGACGGAGTCCTTTGTCACCGAGGCATATGCACCGGGAAAATATGCCATTCTTCTGGAAGGTCTGCAGCCGGACAACAAGACATACAATGTGACATTAAGCTTAGAAAGCAACGGAAAAACGGGCGAAAGCAGGACGGTTTCATTCATGACACGGAAATCACCTGCGGTAAGCTGGCCATATATTTATATGAACAGCGTGGAAAGGAATAGTGACGGCACCATTCCATACGGCAGCCCGCTTCCTCTGAGAGCGAGCAACGCTTCAAATGCCGCAGAAATCCACTGGACTTATAATGGCAGGCCAATAAAGGTGGAAGGGGACAAATATTACAAAGTCAAGGAGAATGGTACGCTTAAAGCCCGTATCATATGGAAGGATGGCACAGAAGATACCATCATCAAAGAAATAATATTAGGAAAGGAGGAGTAGAATATGAGAAAACTGGTGATTCTGGCCGTTATCGCATCGATTGTCACAGGATGCTGCTGGGATATCGATGAAGTACTCCTGGGCAAAGACGATATTTCCGTGACCATGAAAGGGGAAGACCTGTTTGTTTACGACCCGATGACCTGCCAGATATCCTTCAGCAGTCCTGACAATATCTACAGGATGTATGATGACAGGCTGTCTGACTGGGTCATCATCAAATGTTCTGATAGGCCTGACACTGAAGGTCAGAATCTTATAGCAGATGTCACCTGGACTGCGAGCAGCAGTACAAGGACAGAGCACGGGCTGAAGTTCACGGTTCAGAAAACGTCCGCGGATGGGAAGGTATGGCTGTGGAACAAGTCCAAAAAGATAGGAATAGTCATAAAAAACTTATAAATTTGCGCGCAAATTTGCTCCTTTTCCCACGAAGAAGGGAAATGTCCGATCGAGAGAAGAAACAACAACAATTATAAACATTTTAAAAAAGTAAAAGAAAATGAGAAAACACATCGTAGCAGGCAACTGGAAGATGAACACAACAGTTGCAGAGGGCGTAGAGCTCGCAAAGGCAGTAGTAGCAGCTTCAGCTGAGGTACCAGCTGACGTAAAGCTCATCATCGCTCCACCGTTCACACACCTCTATCCTGTAGCTGAGGTTGTAAAGGGTACAGCTGTAGGTCTTTCATCACAGAACTGCGCAGACAAGGAGAAGGGTGCTTACACAGGCGAGGTAGCAGTGAACATGCTTGCAGGTGTAGGTTGCGAATATGTAATCCTCGGTCACTCAGAGAGAAGAGAGTACTACGGAGAGACTGACGCTAAGCTCGTAGAGAAGACTAAGCTTGCTCTTGCACAGGGTCTTTCACCAATCTTCTGCATCGGCGAGAAGAAGGAAGAGCGTGAGGCTGGCCGTCACTTCGAGGTGGTTACAGAGCAGGTAAAGAACGTTCTTTTCGAGCTTACTCCAGAGCAGATGGCTAATGTAATCGTAGCTTACGAGCCAGTTTGGGCTATCGGAACAGGTCTTACTGCAACTGCAGAGCAGGCACAGGAGATCCACGCTGAGATCCGCAAGGTACTTGCTGAGAAGTTCGGTGAGCTCGCTGAGGAGATCTCTATCCTCTATGGTGGTTCTTGCAACCCTACAAACGCTAAGGAGCTCTTCGCTTGCCCGGATATCGACGGTGGTCTTATCGGTGGCGCAGCTCTCAAGGCTGACAGCTTCAAGGCAATCGCAGTTTCTTTCTAATTTTTGAATAGAACAAGATCATTCCCGTTCCTGAAAGCCACCACGGTTTTCGGGAACGGGAATTTATAATGAGTAAGACATATGAAGAGAATATTTTTTATGGCAATAGCAGTATTAGCTATGGCTGCATGCAGCAACAATACTGATGAAGCATTGAAGGAGAAAGTTGAGAGCTATGCAGTGGTAGAAGTCAAGTCTCCGCTTTATGATGCTCTTTCCGAGAATGACAAGAAGATCGTAAGCCTGTTCCGCCAGGCCGGCGAGATTATGGATGGCCTGTTCTGGAAGCAGACATTCGGCGACAAGTCAGAGATCGAAGCACTTCCTGACGGATATGCCAAGACTTATGCAATGATCAACTACGGCCCTTGGGACCATCTTGACGACAATAAGCCTTTCATTGAAGGTTATGGCGAGAAGCCTCTCGGCTGCCAGTATTATCCACAGGATATGACCAGGGAGGAGTTCGAGGCTTTCGACGATCCTGACAAGCTCAATCTTTACACAGTTATCCGCCGCGATGAGAATGGAGCTCTCAAGACTGTGTGGTACCGCGACGAGTACAAAGAGGAACTTGACAAGGTATGTGCACTCCTTGAAGAGGCTGCATCCCTTACTGACAACGAGGGTATGCGCACATATCTCACAGAGCGCGTGAAGGCATTCCGCACTGACGACTATCTTGCCAGCGATATGGCATGGATGGACATGAAGGACTGCAACATGGATCTCGTGATCGGACCTATCGAGAACTACGATGACCATCTTTATGAGGCAAAGGCAGCATACGAGTGCTTCATTCTCCTCAAGGACGAGACACGCAGCGCAAACCTTGCGAAGTATGTAGCTCTCCTCCCTACCCTCCAGAAGATGCTTCCTTGTGCACCTGAGTACAAGACTTTCGTTCCAGGTACATCATCTGACCTCAATGTATATGATGCGATCTTCTACGCCGGAGACTGCAATGCCGGCAGCAAGACCATCGCAATCAATCTCCCTAACGACGAGAGAGTGCATACTGCAAAGGGAGCACGCCGTCTCCAGCTCTACAACAGCATGATGGCCAAGTTCGACAAGATCCTCGCTCCTATC
>JBGVCR010000092.1:0-69184 GCA_045118995.1 Candidatus Cryptobacteroides sp. | reverse complement strand
CAACGCTGCAATGGTGGATCGATTTATTGCAATGTCCGGAAAATCTCCGAACATGCGATTAAATAACACTGATTTCAAAGAACTTTTATTCTACGGCGTTCGCGCCGCGGTGTAACTTTTATAATTTTACCGAACTATTGTGAAAGAGAACTATGTAAATATAGTTTCGTCTGCATGTGGCGTTAAGCATCCTAGGATTGTTACGCATGTGCTTCCGTTTCTGAAAAAACGATTGGATGAGAAGAGTGCTTTGGTCGTGGTGGATGGTATGAATTACTGGCAGGCTGCGATGCTTTTACGCTCATTGAAGTATAGATTAGGCGTTACGGCAAAGGTAGATTGTATCTATTCTTGGTTACCGTCTGTTACTGAACTTTCTCGCCAGGCTATTTTCAAGGGAGATATTCCTGATACTTCATATGTGCAGTCTCCTGCAAATGAAGGAAAACTTTGGAAGGAGTTTTGGGCTAAGAATGGTGTCGCTGGGTTTGAACTGTTTTACCAGCATAGCGGAGAGCTGTCATTAGAGTCATCTGTGAAGAAAGTTGGTTACGTGGTGACTGATCTTGATGATATGATGCATGGATCGCTGGATTATAAGTATCTATATGCTAATACAAAGGTGTGGGTTAACGAGCCAGTGTTTATCAATAATATAAAGCGTTTGCTTGATTCTGGATATAAGGTTTATATTACTACGGACCACGGCAATGTGGAGACCACATCTTATAGAAGGCTTGACGGAAGGGACAAGTTGGGGGCAGATCTTAGTTTAAGGCATATTACGATTAACGAGTCTTTGGATAAGGAGATTTTCGAGTCGTCGTATGAGGGACATATCGAACAATTGAGTTCGCGTGATAGAACTTATTATGCTGTGGGGAATGAGGCGTTTATGAATGGTGGAAAGTGCGTGACCCACGGAGGTTTACATTTTTTAGAGGTATTGATACCGTTTATTACAATTGATTAGTTGTTATGGCAGATAATGATAAGTCTTTAGGTTTGCATCAGAGGATTCCGTTGGATATTCTTTTAGAGGCCTTACGGGCTGAAGTTAACGATGAATTGGATTCTGAAAGGGTGACGGAGTTGATAAGCACAGAGTATGCTGGTGAAAATAGACAGAAGAAAGGAGTTCGTCAGGTGAAGTCTACGCTTGTGGGCAATCCGCTCGTGGAATTCTGTAAAGAGAATAAAGAGGCTGTTTTGGAAGCACTGAAGTTTCCTTCGGATAGGAACTTGATTCTCTCTGCAATCATCGCAGCTAGATATCCTATCTGTTATGATATTTATTCTCTACTCGCTAAGCAGTTTAGGATTCAGGATTATATCAATACTGATTTGATTCTTCGTATGCTTGGCACTAAGTATGGCGCAAATAAGAGCGTGTACAATGTGCAGATTAATGCGGTGGCTCAGATGCTTGAGGCGGAGCTGATTAAGCGTGTGAAGGTGGGCGTGTATGAGTTTGCAGAACCTCAGAAGCCAATGTGTGAGATTACAGCAAAGATTTGGAGCCGGAGTTATTTTATAAATGAGCAGCTAGCTAACCAGGATGATCTGGAGTCGCTCATGTTTGAGCCTTATTTTAGGTATTTGAGGATGGAGTAAAGATTTAATCAGTATGGCAAAGATTGCAACAAATAGAACGGTTACTAGGCAACACAATGTGATTACGATTCATTCTCTTCAAAATTCAGATAGCGTTGACCATTTTGTGGGTAGTTTGCGTTATGGAATTGAAAAGGCTTATGAAGATTTTGAAGTCAAGTTCGATAAATCTATACAGGGCGTTTATCCTAATGCGGTTGTGCCCATAGCTGGAGTGATAGATTATTACAGAAGAGAGAAAAATATTGTAATAGATGGAAGAAGTTCTGATTCGCTGTTATATTCAATATTATCTCCTTTTGAGTTGCCTTCGCATTCTGAGTATTTATCGCGTGCAATGGGAAAGATATGGAAGTTTAATAACTCCAGTGATATAAGTAAGATACAGTCTGCTTTAATTGGTGAATTGAGGAGAATGGATGAGTTTGCGAAGGGAGTGCTGGAGGGTATTGAGTGGTCTATTAATGAAATAATGGATAATGTGTTTAACCATTCTGAGGCTCCATGTGGCTTCATTATGGGACAAATACATAAACTCTCTAAACATGTTGTCTTTACAATTTACGATTCGGGTATAGGTATATATAATTCTCTGAAAGACTCTGTGCATTCGCCACGAAATAATGCTGATGCTTTGACAAAGTGTATTCAAGCTGGAGTCACAAGAGATGTAAAGGTCGGGCAAGGTAATGGCATGAATGGTTTGTTTTCATTAGTGCAAGAAGGTAGTGGGCGTCTAATAATAACATCAGGACATGATTCTTATGAATTTATTGATGGTATATCAGAGATTCATTCAACACACCAGTATCCTTCACAATCTCACCCAGGAACCACTATAGATTTTCAGTTAGATTATTCTCAAGATATATCCATTGAAAAAGTTTTAACTTTTCAGGGCCGGACTTTTGAATTTGTGAATTTATATTCTGAGAATCTGGAAAATGAATTTGGAGAATTAGTTTTTAAAATTTCGGAACTCGCAGAAGGTACAGGAACAAGGGATTCTGCACTACGTCTTAAGAATGAAATTGTGAATTTGATGAAAACCAATAGTCAGACAGCAGTTTTAGATTTTGCAGATATTAATGTGGTAACTTCTTCATTTATTGATGAGTTGGTCGCCAAGTTATTAGTCGAGTTAGGGCTTTTCCAATTTAATCAAAGAGTGAAACTAAGAAATATGTCTACTCTTTTACAACAGACGTTGCAAAAGTCAGTCATTCAAAGAATTATTGAAGAATATAGTTAGTAAGGGATAATAACGATACTTTTTTAAAAAATCTATATTATGAATGCGACTCAAAGACAAAATATTCTGGATGCAATAGTAGAATTTAGGAAAACGGATTTCGATACCCCATTCCAAAATAAGTATAAGGACACTGCTACAATTGATAATCTGGTGATTGCGGATTATTCTATCGCTGAGCTTTTGGCGCTGGCCCGTAGAGCTATAAGTCAATTGGAGAATATCTTGGAGAATGGTGATTGGCAGATTCTACCAAGCGATAATGTACCCGTAGCTTCGTATGGTAGCTTGACCTTAAGGAATGCTGTAGCAAATATAAAGACATATTTGTCTTCTGCGAGTTACGAAAGTGCGGCGTCGCAGATTAAAGCTCTTGTATATTATGAAATGAAGTGCGGTTTCTGGGATCAACCTAAACGAATCGATCTAGGAATTCGCGAGTTTTCGCTGAAAAAATTAGAAGAAAAGGCAGCACTTACAATGGCTCATACTGATGCGCGAGAGGAGAAAGTACAATCTTTAATTGATGAGTTGGAGAAAAAGAGAGTTGAAGTAACCGACCTGATTAGTACAAAGAAAAAAGAATTAGAAACTTTGAAGAATAATCAGGTAGAATCCAGTGCTATATTGACAAATATTAAAAGTACAGAAAGCAGTGTTACTTCTACCAAAGAAGCGATAGAAACTTTAAATGGTAAAGCAAATAATATAGTCGCGGCTTTGAAGTCTGTTCAAGAGCATTATCAGAAGCAGACAGAGGAGAATGATGGTATTCTATCGCAAGCTAAAGAATCCCTGAACACCTTCAATACGGATGCGAGTTCAAAAATAGCGCAAATTACATCTGATTATGACAGTGTTTCAGGTAATGCAGAGCAGGTTCGGAAAATGATGGGGTATATCGCTGATGGAACATTGAGCCATAGTTTTAATAAGAGAAAAGAAGATTTAAAGAAACAGATTAAATTGTGGTTAAGGGTTAGTATCATAACGGTATTAGTTGCAATCGCCTGGGTGTGTATCGTGTTTACTTGCCTAAGTGCAAACACTGGTTATGAGTGGGCAGACATAATTATCAATGGCATCAAATCATCTCCATTATTCTTGATGCTGGGTTTTGCATTGGCTCAATATCAGAAAGAACGAAATCTTTTAGAGGAATACGCCTTTAGAGAGAGTGTTGCAGTCACATTGACCGCATACCTTGAACAGATGCCGGAAAAAGAAGACGAAGACAAACGTAAAATGCTGATATCTACGGTTGAACAATTATATACTAAGCCTGTGATAGCGAATAAAGAATACGATTTAGTAAAATTTGATACAAAAGATTTATCTGAGTCAACAAAGACATTGAAAGATATCATTGATACGCTAACAGGTAAGAAATAATGCTCTTTCATCAGATGCTGCATATGGTTATGTCATATAATCATTATTTTTGCAAAGCCAACTGTTAGATATGGAAACAATATTCAGCTAAGTAAGGAAGAAATCATAATGGGATTTGTCGCATCGTGTATTGAGGATGTGGCGGATGCTCTTGGCCTTGATTATCTTGAGGTATATCAGAGGATGAATGCTGTGAAGATGATTGATGAGTATATTATCCCGAGCTATGAGGTTTTGCACAGTGAGAGTCGCAAGAATGTGACAGAAGGTTTGATTGATACACTGAAACGATGGGAGGGAAGTGAAATTTCTATTATTGAAATTAGCGACGACCATAGAACTATGAGTGAAGACCAGCACAGAAAAATCCGCAACATAATTCGGTGGCAGCGCATCGGATGTATCGTCGTGAAAATTTCCGAGACATTGAATGTTTCGTTGAAGGAAGCTCTTGATCTTTTCTATAAGAGCGAGACTTGCAGAAGATTTTACGATGAGGAAACAGGACTCTATCTTCAAGGAAATTCATATGTCCTGAATGATTTCTTAGCTGAAATTTCTAGATAGAACCAGATATCAGTTTTGGGACCAATTTGGAGCCAAAACGAAAAAATCGCCCTCCCGGATACCTGAGAGGGCGATTAATGTGATTCGGTTGGGATTCGAACCCAAGACCCACAGCTTAGAAGGCTGTTGCTCTATCCAACTGAGCTACCGAACCGATCCGTGTTTTGCTTTTGATGACAGTGGTACTGCGGTCAAAAGTGGGTGCAAAGATAGTGATTATTTTTGGATTTGCAATAAAATGTTTGGGTCAAGTCTTTTTTATTGGTTTCGAAAGCACGGAAATAGCCTTATTCGTGCTTTTGAAAAGCGAAATGGAGGAGAGCGATAGGGTTTCAGGGTTATTCGTAGGATGACCTTCTTTCCATGGCTGTGGTAAAGGGAGTCAGCATTCCGTCCGGTCTCCATAAAAGAAACACTGTGTCGCCGTTCCGGTGGGCTTCCACAAAGCTGACTGTGGTTTCGTCTATGACGGCAGTGACCTCACCAAGTACGGCTACGTTGCCGTCGGGGGAATAGGTGCCGTGTGCGATGATGGTGCCGGAACCGTCCTTGATGGTGACTCGTTCGCCGCAGAGGAATTCCAGCGTGAGTTCTTCTATGTCCAGGGGGCCGAGAGGGACTTGGCTGGAGTTCCAGAGGGTTCTGTAGAAGCGGTCGCCGGGAGCTTCGAATATGCATGAGTTTGCTCCGAACACAAAGAGGACGGCAAGTCCCAATAGATGAATTTTCTTCATGATGCAGTCTGTTCAAGTTCGTTGCCGGACTGCATTCCAATGATTATGCCGATTTTTTACGAGAAACGAGCTTGCCAGCCATTTCGATTCCTGTGACGAGGCAGAAGCCGATAAGTGCAAAAAGAACTGCGCCGCCGATATGGAGGTCGGCCGATGCCATATATTGGCTGATTATCTCGGTCGGGAGAGCATCTCCGAAAGAAGCAAGTTCCGGGAACTGAGAGAGTACTATCGCTTCTGCATTGCTCCAAGGCCAGATCTTGACGAGTGAGCCGATGATGAAGCCGGCGAGGACTATCATTGTTTCTTTCTGCCAGCGGGCAAGGAGCCAATGGAGGAAGCGCGAAAATGCGAGGATGCCGATGATGGCGCCAAGGCCGAATACTCCAAGAATCAATAGGTTGCGTCCGGGATCGACTCCTGCTACGAGACCAGAGATTGCTCCAAGGACATATTCGTATTTACCCAGGATGAGCAGGATGAAGCTGCCGGAGATGCCGGGAAGAATCATTGCGCAGATGGCCAATGCTCCGCTGAGGAATATGAACCACAGACCGTCAGGGGTCTGTGTCGGTGAAAGGGTGCATATTACAGCCCCCAGTGCGACTCCGAAGATCAGCAGGAGGCCATCGCGGAGTTTCCATCCGGAGATTCCGCGGATGATGAACAATGAAGATGCTACAATCAGACCGAAGAAGAATGCCCAGGTCTGGATAGGGAAGTCACTCAGCAGCATCTGCATAAGTCCGGCAAGGGCAATGATGCTGATGCCGATTCCTGCAACAAGCGAGAGCAGGAAGCTGCCGTTGATATGTTTCCAGAACGCGGAGAAACGACCTTTGAGCAATAGTTTCAGAGCCTCGCCGTTTATAGAAGCGAGTGAGCCGACGAATTCGTCGTATATTCCCATAATGAAGGCGATTGTGCCTCCTGATACCCCTGGGATGACGTCGGCCGCTCCCATGCAGGCGCCTTTGACGGCCACCATTATATTCTTCCAGAATCCTTTCATCTTACCTTGGTCAAAAAATCTTTTATTGCGGCAAATATCCTTCTCGAATCCGAGATCAGATCTTCTGTAGGATTGCCGGAGATCACCATATCGTAGGCGTGCCCGTCGAAGTCGTATCTGCCGATCTTGAAGCGTGCTTTCGAGCATTTGCTGAGGAATTCGATAGGGAAGTCACCGTTATCCACCATTGAAATGAACAGGTCGCTCGGTTCGTAAAGCAGATTGCCGATCTTGCTGAATTCCGGCATTCCGAGCCAGTCCAGTTCTTTCTTGATGATGGTGGTCTGGATGCTGGTCAGCAGGAGTTCGTCCTTGCTGATCTTCCTGAAATCGAAGAAATAGATGTTCACCTTCAGACCCACCTGCTTTCCCCAGGCGAGGATGTCATCTTTAAGCTGATCAAAGCCAGGTTCTTCCACATCGATCACAACATTGACCGATGATATGGCGGACAATGGAAGGAAGCCTGTAGGCACGTTGCTGGCAAATTTCTCCAGCCTATTTCTGCGGAATATTTTCAGTATTGAATCAAACATATTATTCAGCTGTATTTGCAGCGATGAGCTCGCGGATTTCCTTCTTGGCAGCTTTCCAGCGCGGAATGTCAATCTTTGTGCCGACGATCTCCACGACCTTCGCAGCGATGATCGAACCGACTTCTCCGCACACCTTCAGAGGCATTCCGAGCGAGTGGGCATACAGGAAGCCTGCAGCATATGTGTCACCGGCGCCGGTCGCGTCCACCGGACTTGCCGGCCATGCCTGGATGAAATGGTATTCGTCGCCGCTCTTGACCATCGAACCGTCCTTGCCCACCTTCACGACAGCGATCTTGCAGTATTTCGCGATTTCGTCTAATGCCTCGCGCGGCTCCAGCTTGGTGAATGCCTTTGCCTCTGTCTCATTGGCAAAGACAATATCAACGTAATTTTCGACAATGTCGTGCAGGAATGCGTCGTTCGACTCTACTACATTGTACGAAGCCATATCGATCGAGATTATACATCCCGCTGCCTTGGCCAATTCCACGGCACGACGTATAGTAGCTTGGTTCTGAACGAGATAGCCTTCGATATGGAAATAGTCATATCCTTCGAAATACTCTGGCTTAAGATCCTCCGGAACAAGCTCCAGTGCCGCTCCGAGATACACGGCGAATGTCCTTTCCGCGTTAGGAGCTGTAATGAAAACCATTGCCCTTCCAGACGAGTGGACACCTTTAAGGAGCATTGACTTGATCCCGTATTGTTCCTGGTCGCTCTTGAAAAGATGTCCCAGGTCATCGTCTCCGACCTTGCCGATGAATCCGGATTCCATTCCGAATATGGCTGTGCCGGTGATGGTGTTTGCGGCCGAACCTCCGGCCACGAGCTGTACACCCATCGGCTTGAGTGTCTTCCATATCTTGTCTCCGGTCTCCATATCCACGTGCTGCATACTTCCCTTCGGAAGGTGGAATTCCCTGAGGAATTTATCGTCCGGCAGGACGGCCAGAATATCTGTCAATGCATTTCCAATGCCTAAAATCGACGCCATAATTGTTCATTTTAGTTATAAACCGGACAAAGTTAGCAAATAAATGGATAAATTTGCAGCCTGTGCCTGTGAGGCACGGCATATATATGAAGAAAAACTTTTCGAAAATAATCAAATATCTGCTTTCAGCCTTATTGGCGGGCATTCTGCTTTACTTTTCTTTCCGTGAGGTGGAATGGGCTGATTTCGTTGCGGGGCTGAAAGACTGCCGTTGGGAATATATTCTGCTTTCAATGGCAGCCGGTGCTTTTGCATTCTGGCTCAGAGCATTGCGCTGGCGCAGATTGCTCCTTCCGATAGATGAAAGCATCTCCCGCGTCACCACTTTCAACGGTATCAATATCGGCAATATATCGAATTTTGTTTTCCCCCGTATCGGTGAGTTCGTGCGTTGCGGAGTCATCACCCGCAGGTCTGTACCCGAGGATCCTCAGCATCCTCAGCACAAGAAGGCTTCATATGACAAGGTTCTTGGAACTGTCGTGCTGGAGCGTAGTTGGGAACTTCTGGTGATGCTTCTTCTGCTGGCTGTGGTGGTGATCGGTGGATTTGACCGCTTCGGCGGATTTTTCGTGGACCAGATATGGACACCGATGGCTCAGAGAGTCGATTTCAGTATCTGGTGGATTGTGGCGGTGTTTGCGTTGGGGGCTGCCGCCGGCTTTTACCTGTTATGGCGTTTCAGGGACTCCGATGGCTTCTGCAGCAAGGTCTGGGGCATATTCAGAGGCATCATTCAAGGATTCTCCAGCTGTCTGAAAATGGAGCAGAAATGGCTTTTCTTTGCCTATACCGCTCTCATATGGATGACTTATTGGTTAATGGCGGCAAGTACTGTATGGGCTGCACCTTTTCTGGCTGACCTTACTCTCATTGATGCACTTTTCCTGTCGCTTGTCGGCGGACTTGGCTTTGCGGTTCCTGTCCCTGGCGGTATCGGCGCTTTTCATTTCATCATTAGCCTTGCACTTGCCGGGGTATATGGCATCCCTATGGAAATGGGTATTATATATGCAACCCTTTCGCATACTTCCCAGGCCATCACACAGATCGTTTTCGGAGCTGTGTCATATGGTTATGAGGCCCTCAGGAAATAGGTCGGGTGGCACTTCTTTTGAAGGTCCGCTTCTAAAAAACAATTTATGAAGATCAATCATCTTAAAGAAGAAAATCGCTTCGAGACTTATATTGAAGGGCATACTGCTGTCGTGGATTATGTCATTCGTGACGGAGCCCTTGTGGTCGTGCATACATTTGTCCCAAAGCCGTTGAAGGGACGGGGTATAGCCGGTGAACTTGTTAAAGCGGCATATGATTATGCGGACAAGGAGGGTCTTGGATGCAAGGCTACCTGTTCTTATGCTCTCGCCTGGCTGGAAAAACACGGATATTAACAAAATTTACTGACTTATGACAGTTTGGCACAGGCTTTGCGAAAATGTCAGGTAACGGTTAGTTTAGTTGTTAATAATAGGGTTATGGTTCAATAACGGGACATCGAAGAAATCGATGTCCCGTTATTGCATCATATTGCTATCTGTTGCATAAATGTCTGCTGCATAGCACTATATGAAAGATCCCTGCTGTCCAAGTGTAGCAGGGATCTTTCATAACTATTTGATGAGCAGGTGTTTATCGGGATATGGTCAGTTCCACAGGACAGTGGTCTGATCCGAATATCCCGGTGTGGATCTTTGCTCCCTCCAGTCGGTCGCGGAGGTTTTCTGAAACTACGAAATAGTCAATACGCCACCCCGCGTTCTTCTGGCGGGCCTGGAAGCGGTATGACCACCATGAATAGATGTCTGTCTGATCCGGATAGAAATGTCTGAAGGTGTCAATGAATCCTGCGTCGAGAAGGTTGGTGAACTGAGCACGTTCCTGATCGGTGAATCCTGCATTCATTCTGTTGGATTTCGGATTCTTCAGGTCAATTTCCTTATGGGCTACATTCAGGTCGCCGCATACTATGACTCCTTTTTTCTGAGCGAGGCCGCAGAGATAGGCTCTGAAGTCATCCTCCCAGGTCATCCTGTAATCAAGTCTCTTAAGACCATCCTGTGAATTAGGAACGTACACGCACACAAGATAGAAATCCTCCATCTCCAATGTCACTACGCGTCCTTCGTGATCGTGCTCGTCGACTCCGATTCCATAACTTACCGACACCGGCTCATGTCTGGTGTATATTGCCGTTCCCGAATAGCCCTTCTTCTCGGCATAGTTCCAATATGATTTATATCCCGGAAACTCCAGGTCTATCTGCCCTTCCTGGAGCTTTGTCTCCTGCAGACAGAAGAAGTCCGCATCCAGCTCGGCAAAAATATCCGCGAAACCCTTTCCGCATACAGCCCTCAGGCCGTTCACATTCCAAGAAATGAATTTGTACATGATCTTCACTATAAAACTGCATCATAGATGCTATGAAATTTCCTTACCGAACGGGATAAGTGCCAGCAGTGCCATCTTGAAATGCTGCACTCCGAATGGAATGCCGACAATGGTCAGACAGCAGAAGATGCCGAATCCTACATGGAGCATCGCGATCTCGACTCCTCCAAAGAGAATCCAGATGATGTTCATCAGGATGGACAGACAGCCTCCGTCATTGGATCCCGGGCGGACATCCCGGCCGAATGGCCATAGGGCAAGCCCTGCCATCTTGAACAGCTGTACACCGAATGGTATCCCTATGATGGTGATACAGAACAATATCGCCATAAAGGCATAATAAAGGCTGATCACCAGACCACCCAGGATCAGCCATAATATGTTACCTAAAAATCTCATATCTTTAATCAGACTGCAACGCAGCGGTTTCCGATTGTTTTTACTCTAAAATCCACTCGGTGCCGTCCTTGGTGTCCTTGATCAGGACTCCCAAAGCCTTCAAGTCGTCACGAATCTTATCGCTTGTCGCCCAATCTTTCGCAGCCTTTGCAGCCTTTCTCTGCTCGAGGACCATATTCACCAGACCGTCGATGGTCTTGACTGCCTTGCTGCCTTCTGCACCTTCCTCGTCGCAGAGTCCGAGAACTCCGGCAACGATATTGTCGAAAAGGTCGACAAGTGCCTGATAGTCAGAAGTGTCGAGAGTCATCTTCTTATCTTTGACGGTATTGATGATACGTACTGCATCGAAGATGTGCGAGAGTGCGATAGGAGTGTTGAGGTCGTCGCAGAGAGCCTCGTAAACCTTCTCCACAAGTTCGCGGACCTCGGCGTTGGATGCATTGACCTTAGCAGGAGCTACTGCAGATACGAATTCTCCATATGCGAGTGCCGGGGCAGAAGCCACTCCGGCAGCAGATGCCAGAGCGCGGAGATCCTTTGCAGCCAGATTGATCCTCTTGAGTCCCTTTTCTGCGGCCTGCAGAGCCTCATTGCTGAAATCGAGAGTTCCGCGGTAATGTGCCTGGAGGATAAAGAAGCGTACTGTCATCGGTGTGTATGCCTGAGCGAGTTTCTCGTGACGTCCGGCAAACAGTTCCGGAAGCGTGATGAAATTGCCCAAAGACTTGCCCATCTTCTTTCCCTCGATGGTGATCATGTTGTTGTGCATCCAGTAGCGTACTCCGCCGCATCCGCGTGAAGCAGTGTTCTGCGCAATCTCGCATTCGTGGTGAGGGAAGAGAAGGTCCATTCCGCCTCCGTGGATGTCGAACTCCTTGCCGAGGTACTTCTCGCTCATTGCAGAGCACTCGAGATGCCATCCCGGGAATCCGTCGCTCCATGGTGAAGGCCAGCGCATTATGTGCTCCGGTGAAGCTTTCTTCCAAAGGGCGAAGTCGTATGAAGCACGCTTGTCCTGCTGGCCGTCAAGGTCGCGGGTTCCTTCCTTCACTTCGTCCAGTGTGCGGCCCGAAAGGATGCCGTACTTATGGTCCTTGTCATATTTCAATACGTCGAAATAGATCGATCCGTTGCTCTCGTATGCATATCCTGCATCAAGAATCTTCTTCACGAGGTCAATCTGCTCGATGATATGTCCCGAAGCGCGTGGCTCAATCGAAGGCGGAGCGACATTGAGCATGCGCATCGCTTCGTGGTAGGCGAGAGTACATCTCTGCACCACTTCCATCGGCTCGAGCTGCTCCAGACGGGCTTTCTTTGCAATCTTGTCTTCTCCCTCGTCTGCATCGTGCTCGAGGTGTCCTACATCGGTGATGTTACGGACGTAGCGCACCTTGTAACCCAGGTGCTTGAGCAGCTTCACGAAGACATCGTAAGTCACACCCGGACGGGCATGTCCCAGATGTGCGTCGCCATAGACGGTAGGGCCGCAGACATAAAGTCCTACGTGGCCCTCGTTGATGGGCTTGAATATCTCTTTCTTTCTCGAAAGGGAATTGGTTATATATAATTCTCTCATAATTCTTGAATCTTATGGATTTGCAGCTTGCAAATATAGTGAATTTACTTATAGAACCCTTTGGAAATAACCTCTTTTAGATAAGTTTATTCCATTCTGTCCTGTTCGACGGTCACGGAAGCGGCTCAAGCCTCTTCGAACTTGGCCTTCTGTGGAGTTTTTCTTCAAATTCTGCATTCCTGATCTGATTGATTATCGCTTAATCTACTGAAAATACGTTTTCGCATTTAGGACACTTTAGTTCTTTATCTCTTATTTGTTTTCTTCTCCCACAAAAGTACTAAATTTTTCACTATATTTGCACGTTAAGTATTTAAGGAAAGGGCAACGTCGACATATTTTCATATGTCCGCACGCCCATGAGATAATAAAGATTGCTTATGTGATAAAGTGTTGAAATCACTTTGAGCGAAGCGATGGCAAGTCCCTTTCCCGAGGAAAGGGATTTAGGGAAAGGGCAACGTCGACATATTTTCATATGTCCGTACGCCTTTGATAAAAGAAATGAGTTAACAATTGTTAAATAAAGTAATAAAGTTAGAAAATATGAAAGTAGCTATCATTATGGGCTCGACCAGCGACCTTGAGATCATGTCGCAGGCAATCAATGTCCTCGAAGGATTCGGGGTGGAGGTTGTCAAGAAGGTAATCAGTGCCCACAGGACTCCGGATCTCATGTGTGAGTTCGCCAAGTCGGCAAAGGACAACGGAATCGGTGTTATCATCGCCGGAGCAGGTGGAGCAGCTCATGTAGCCGGCGTAGTAGCTGGTATGACTACAGTTCCTGTCATCGGAGTTCCTATCCAGACAAAGGCTCTCGGAGGAATGGATTCCCTTCTTTCTATCGTGCAGATGCCTGCAGGTATCCCGGTAGCTACTATGGCGATCAACGGCTCTAAAAATGCCGGACTTTTCGCCGCACAGATTCTTGCTCTTACAGACGAGGCTCTTGCTGCAAAGCTTGACCAGTTCAGAAAGGAGCAGACACAGAAAGTTCTTGAAGCGACAATCTAAGACAATATGAACAACTATCGCATTTTTGTAGAAAAGTATCCTGAATTTCAGGTGGAGGCACGCAGCCTTTTGAGCGAGTTGAACGAAAACCTTCAGCTCGAACTTCCTTCGCTGCGTTACCTCAATGTTTATGATCTTTTCGGTTTCTCTGAGGATCTCCTCGAGAAAAGCCGTTACAGCGTGTTCGGAGAGATCGTTACCGACAGCGTCACTGACGAATGTGACCTTTCCGGTGTGAAATATATCGCCGTGGAGTATCTTCCAGGCCAGTTCGACCAGCGTGCGGCTTCAGCCGTTGACTGTGTACGTCTTATCGATCCGTCAGCTCAGGTAAGTATCAAGAGCTCGAAGCTTATCATCCTTCCTGAGGATACATCTGACGAGGTTATTGAGAAAATCAAGAAATATTACATCAATGCCGTGGAGTCGCGCGAGAAGGATCTTGCGAAACTTACTGCAATGGAGCAGCCTGAGGTGGCTCCAGTTCCTGTTCTTGAGGGACTTACCGCACTTGCGGAGGAAGAGCTTGCGCCATATTGCAAGAAGATGGGACTGGCAATGAATGCCGACGACCTTCGCGAGGTGGTGAACTACTTCAAGGCAGAAGGACGTGATCCGTCTGAGACAGAGCTCCGTATCCTCGATACATATTGGAGTGACCATTGCCGTCACACCACATTCACAACTGAGCTTGAGGATATCGATGTAGAGGAGTCATTCCTCAAGGAGGAGATCGACGGCACTCTCAATCTCTATATGAAGATCCGTCAGGAACTTGGACGTGAGAACAAGGGACTCAATCTCATGGATATGGCTTGTATCGGTGCCCGTTACCTCAAGTCAAAGGGTCTTCTGGATGATATGGAGGTCAGCGAGGAGAACAATGCATGCAGCATATATGTAGATGTGGATATCGTGGATGATGAGGGTGAGATGACTACTGAGAAGTGGCTTCTCCAGTTCAAGAACGAGACTCACAACCACCCTACTGAAATCGAACCTTTCGGTGGTGCGGCTACATGTCTTGGCGGTGCCATCCGTGACCCTCTCTCAGGCCGCGCATATGTTTATCAGGCAATGCGCGTGACCGGAGCCGGAGATATTTATCTCCCTGTTGCCGAAACAATGGCCGGAAAGCTTCCGCAGAGCATCATCTCACGCAAGGCGGCTCATGGTTACTCAAGCTACGGTAACCAGATCGGACTTGCCACTACACACGTACGTGAGGTTTACCACGAGGGATATGTGGCTAAGCGTCTTGAAGTAGGTGCGGTGGTAGGAGCAGTCAAGGCTGACAGCGTACGCCGCGAGAGTCCTGCTCCGGGTGATGTTGTCCTCCTTCTCGGTGGCCGTACCGGCCGTGACGGAGTCGGTGGAGCTACAGGTTCTTCAAAGGAGCACACTGAAGAGTCTCTCGAGACTTGCGGCAGTGAGGTTCAGAAGGGTAATGCACCTGAGGAAAGAAAGCTCCAGAGGCTTTTCCGTCGTCCTGAGGTGACCAAGCTTATCAAGAAATCAAATGACTTCGGAGCCGGCGGTGTCAGCGTGGCGATCGGCGAGCTTACAGAAGGTCTTGACATATATCTCGACAGAGTTCCGACCAAGTACAGCGGACTCAACTCCACTGAGCTTGCCATCAGCGAGTCTCAGGAACGTATGTCTGTAGTCATCGAGGCCAAGGATAAGGAGGCAATGATGGAATACTGTGCAAGCGAGAATGTCGAGGTTACATACGTGGCTGATGTCACAGACAGAAAGCGTATGCGTATGTTCTACGGTGACAAGGTCATTGTGGACCTTTCACGTGAATTCATCGACAGTGCCGGAGCAAAGCATTATGCAAAGGCTACTGTAGGTGCAGTAGAGGAAAAGAATCCGTTCGAGCGTACAGTAGAGGGTGAGGATCTGAAGGAGAAGATCTTCAATAATCTTCAGGATCCTAACGTGACTTCGCAGAAGGGACTCATCGAGATGTTCGATTCTACAATCGGCCGTTCGACAGTGCTCATGCCTTTCGGCGGTATGCTTCAGAGCACAGAGACTCAGGTTTCGGTTCAGAAGCTTCCTACTGACGGATATACCGACACTGCTTCGATCATGGCCTTCGGCTACAATCCTTACATCGCAAGCTGGAGCCCTTATCACGGAGCTGCCTATGCTGTGGTCGAGGCTTGTTCAAAGGTAGTGGCGGCAGGTGCTGACTATGAGAAGATGCGTTTCTCATATCAGGAGTATTTCGAGCGTATGACAGACCGCAAGTCTTGGGGCAAGCCGCTTTCAGCCCTTCTGGGAGCTCTCAAGATGCAGGTGGAGTTCGGTCTTCCTTCGATCGGTGGAAAGGACTCTATGAGCGGAACATTCGAGAATATCAATGTACCTCCTATGCTTATGGCGTTCGGTATCACCACCGTGGACGCTGAGAATGTCATCTCTCCTGAACTTAAGTACGAAGGCAATAAGCTTTATCTGATCAAGCATACACCGCTTGCTAATTATATGCCTGATACCGAGCAGCTTAAGGCTAACTGGAAATATGTGACCGAGCAGATCGAGGCAGAAAAGATTGTCTCAGGATATGCTCTTGGATTCGGTGGAGTGGCTGAGGCTATCTGTAAGATGTCCTTCGGTAACGGCCTTGATGCCAAGATCGAGTATGATGAGAAGGAACTCTTCAGCTACGGCTATGGTTCAATCCTTGTCGAGGCTGAAGGCGAGCTCGACTATCCGAACGCAATCCTTATCGGAGAGGTTACAGACGGAGAGGAAAGCGAACTTACTATCAACGGAAAGACATTCGATATCTTCGAACTAATGGCTGTGAACTCCGGCCGTTTTGCTCAGGTATATCCTGATACTGCAGATGCTTATAACCAGAAGCTTGTACCTGCCGGACTCGAGGGAGTGAAGCCGTTCAAAGCTAAGAAGGCAGACCTCAAGTACAAGGGTGAGCCTGTGGAGAAGCCTATCGCTTATCTCCCTGTATTCCCTGGAACAAACTGCGACTACGACTCTGCCAAGGCTTGGCGCAATGCCGGTGCCGAGGTACGTATGAGCGTATTCTGCAACCTTACTGAGGATGACATCTTCCGTTCAATCGCTGAAATGAAGAAGAATATCGACGAATGTCATATCCTCATGCTCTGCGGTGGATTCTCGGCAGGTGACGAGCCTGACGGAAGTGGTAAGTTCATTGCCAATGTATTGAACAATAAGGAGATTGCAGATGCAATCCATGCTCTTATCGATCGCGGAGGACTTATCCTTGGTATCTGCAACGGATTCCAGGCACTCGTGAAGTCAGGTCTTCTTCCATACGGCCGTCTCGGTCAGGTGACCAAGGACAGCCCTACACTCTTCCGAAATGACATCAACCGCCATATCTCTCAGATGGTGACAACAAAGGTTTCCACTACCAATTCTCCTTGGCTCAAGGGCTTTGCTGTGAACGACCTTCATACAATCGCTGTCAGCCACGGAGAGGGTAAGTTCGTGGTGAACGAGGAACTTGCAAAAGAACTCTTTGCTAACGGCCAGGTTGCATTCCAGTATGTGGATCCTATTGAAGAGGAGGTGACAATGGAGTCTCCATATAACCCTAACGGTTCTTATTATGCTATCGAGGGAATCATCAGCCGCAACGGCCAGATTCTTGGTAAGATGGGACATACCGAGCGCTTTGAGGGTAACCTTTTCAAGAACATCATGGATGAGGGTCTCGAGCAGCCGCTCTTCGATAATGCAGTGGCTTACTTCCGCGGAGAATAGTGATACGATTGCCGATCAAGCCGGTAATGGCAAGGCGCTCATCCCGGCTTGACGGAAAATCTAAAATAGAAACGAAAATGTGTAAGTGTAACAATAAATTCAGGGATGACAAGCTTCACCATGAGTGTGGTGTTCTTGGAATCTATGGTGTGGATGATGCAGCAGGTCTTGCGTATTATGGTCTGCATGCTCTCCAGCACAGAGGTCAGCAGGGATGCGGTATCGTGACAGTGGGACCTACAGGTGAGTTCCACAGAGTAAAAGGTGACGGACTTGTAAGTGAAGTCTTCAACGAACAGAAGATGGAGAAACTTCCCGGCCGTATGGCCATCGGACATGTCCGCTACAGCAATGCCGGCTGCAAGGGAACGGAAAATATACAGCCATTCCTCTTCCATCACAATTCCGGTGATTTCGCAATGGCCAATAACGGTCAGATCGTGAATTATAACCAGCTTCGTCAGGAACTGGAAGATAAGGGAAGCCTCTTCCAGTCTTCATCTGATGCTGAAGTATTGGCCCATCTTATCAAGAAACAGGGCACAGACAGGAGCCTTCCGAGAATCCATGCAATCAAAGATGCACTCAATCAATTGGATGGAGCTTTTGCATTTGTGATAATGACAGGTAGAAGAATCTATGCCTGCCGCGACAAGTATGGATTTCATCCTCTTGCCATTGGAAAACTCGGTGAGGGTTACGTAGTGGCAAGTGAGACATGTGCTTTTGACGTGCTTGGAGCCGAGTATATCCGTGATGTGGAGCCGGGTGAGATCGTGACTCTTGACCACCACGGTATCCGCAGCCAGTTCTATGCTGAGCCGCAGCGTCATGCCATGTGTGCTATGGAATATGTGTATTTCGCTCGTCCTGACAGTGATATCGAAGGATGCAATGTGCATAATTATAGAAAGGAGTCAGGAAGGATTCTGTTCAAGGAGTCACCGGCAGATGCTGACATCGTGATCGGAGTTCCTGATTCAAGTCTCAGCGCCGCTCAGGGTTATGCCGAGGCCAGCGGACTTCCATATGAGATGGGACTGATCAAGAGCAAGTATGTGGGCCGTACCTTCATTCTTCCTACCCAGTCTCTTCGTGAAAAGGGTGTGAAGATGAAACTCTCTCCTGTCAAGACTATCGTTAAAGGCAAGAGGGTAGTGCTTGTGGACGATTCTATTGTTCGTGGAACTACTTCGTTGAAGATTGTAAAGATGCTTCGTGAGGCAGGCGCTTCGGAGGTTCACGTACGTATTGCAAGTGCTCCTTTGAAATATACCTGCTATTACGGTGTGGACGTACATACTCCTCAGGAGCTTATAAGCAACAGCAATTCTGTGGAACAGGTCTGCAAGCTCATCGATGCAGACTCTCTCGCCTTCCTCTCGCACGAGGGAATGCTCGCAGCCGGTCATCGTGATGATCTCTGCCTTGCTTGCTTTAACCACAAGTATCCGACTAAACTCTATGAAGAGTAGATGGATATCAGGAAAACAATAAGAGAATGGATGCTTCCCATCGCGATGGTGACGGGAGCATCCATTTACCTTATATATTATATATTGCCCGAACCCATACACAGGGCCGGGCCGTTTCTGAGCGGAGCTGTCTCTATCCTGCAGCCACTGCTGATATTTTCTATGCTCTTCCTGACCTTCTGCCGCATCGAGCCGAAGGATCTGAAGCCGCACAGATGGCATTGCTGGCTCCTATTGATCCAGGGTGGACTTTTTTCAGCACTCGGCCTGTTGGCCTTATGGGTCATCAAGGCTTTTCCCGGAGACTTCCACGACAAGGTGGTTCTCATCGAAAGCGCAATGCTCTGTCTGATCTGCCCTACAGCGACTGCAGCTGCTGTGGTGACGCGAAAACTGGGTGGAGATGTTGCCGGAATCACGACATACACAGTGCTGATCAATCTGGTTACGGCAGTGCTTGTCCCTCTCATCGTTCCATTGATACAACCGGTGGAGGGCGTGGATTTCTGGACTGCCTTCAGTATGATCGTGGCTAAGATATTCCCGCTTCTGATTCTTCCGTGTATGGCCGCATGGCTTGTACGGTATCTGGCTCCAAGGGTTCATCAGCGGCTTCTGCGATATCCTGATCTGGCTTTTTATCTATGGGCTTTTGCCCTTACGCTTGCAATAACTGTTACGACTAAGTCCATTGTTCATAGTTCGATGAGTGTCGGTCTTCTTCTTATGATGGCTCTTATCTCGTTGATATGCTGTGTGTTGCAGTTTGTGTCGGGACGCTTTGTCGGTAGCCGCTACAAGCCGCGCAGACCTGATGCGAGTCCGGAGGTCGAGGCCCGTGGAAGATATGTCCGTACCGTCACTGCCGGCCAGTCTCTGGGACAGAAAAATACCGTATTTGCAATATGGATGGGATATACATTCATGACTCCTGAGACAGCGATCATAGGAGGCCTGTACAGCATATGGCACAATATGTATAATTCCTGGCAGTTATATAGGGCGGGGAAACAGTAGGTTGTTGACTGCTCCCGCTTTTTTTATTATTTTTGCGGATTATTATAAATCAAGACCTGTTATGAGCAACCAAAGGTATATGCAGCGTGGTGTTTCGGCATCCAAGGAGGATGTGCACAACGCTATCAAGAACATCGACAAAGGTATTTTCCCAAAGGCATTCTGCAAGATCATTCCTGATATTCTCGGAGGAGATCCTGAATATTGTAACATTATGCACGCTGACGGAGCGGGTACCAAATCATCCTTGGCTTACCTCTATTGGAAGGAGACCGGTGATCTTTCTGTATGGAAAGGCATCGCACAGGATGCACTCATCATGAACATCGATGACCTTCTCTGCGTAGGTGCAGTGGACAATATCCTTGTCTCATCTACCATCGGCCGTAACAAGCTTCTTGTGCCGGGCGAAGTGATCAGCGCCATCATCAACGGAACAGACGAACTCCTTGCAGAGCTTCGCGAAATGGGCGTCGGAGTATATGCCACAGGCGGTGAGACAGCCGATGTCGGAGACCTCGTACGTACCATAATCGTTGACTCGACAGTGACTTGCCGAATGAAGCGCAGCGATGTGATCGACAATGCCAATATCCGTCCGGGAGATGTCATTGTAGGTCTTGCGTCATATGGCCAGGCAACATATGAAAAGGAATACAACGGCGGTATGGGCAGCAACGGACTTACCAGCGCCCGTCACGACGTGTTCTCAAAATATCTCGCAGAAAAATATCCTGAAAGCTACGATAAGGGAGTTCCTGAAGATCTGGTTTACAGCGGCGGCCTCAAGTTGACTGATGAGGTAGAAGGCTCACCTATAGACGCAGGCAAGCTCGTCCTTTCACCTACCCGTACCTACGCACCGGTAGTAAAGAAGCTTCTGGATGCCCTCAGACCTGAGATTCACGGAATGGTTCACTGCTCCGGCGGTGCCCAGACCAAGATTCTTCATTTCGTCGGAGACAATATCCGCGTCATCAAGGACAATCTCTTCCCTGTTCCGCCTCTTTTCAAGACAATCCACGAGCAGAGCGGTACAGACTGGGCAGAAATGTACAAGGTGTTCAATATGGGTCATCGTCTCGAGGTATATCTTTCGCCAGAGCACGCACAGCAGGTTATAGAGATTTCGAAGAGCTTCGGTATCGATGCCCAGATCGTAGGCCGCGTGGAGGAGTGCGACCACAAGGAACTCATCATCCGCTCGGAATTCGGAGAATTCATTTATTAAAACAATTTTATAATGAGAGCGCTATTCAGTGTAAGTGATAAGACAGGCGTGGTAGAATTCGCCAGTCAGTTAGTGGAGCTCGGTTGGGAGATCATCGCGACCGGCGGAACAATGAAACTTCTGCAGGATGCAGGACTTGAAGTAATCAATATCAGCGAGATCACCGGTTTCCCTGAAATCTGTGACGGTCGTGTGAAGACCCTTCATCCTAAGGTGCATGGTGGACTCCTCGGTCGTCGTGACCTTGACAGCCACATTGCCCAGCTTAAGGAGAACGGCATCGAGTTCATCGATATGGTATGTGTGAATCTCTATCCTTTCAAACAGACTATCGCAAAGCCTGACGTGACAATGGAAGATGCCATCGAGAACATCGACATCGGAGGTCCTTCAATGCTTCGTTCTGCAGCAAAGAACTGGAGTGCAGTGACTGTAGTATGCAACCCTGAGAACTACGCGAAGATCATCTCAGAGATCCGTGAGACAGGCAACACCACAAAGGAAACCCGTCTTCAGCTTTCGGCGGAGGCATATACTCACACAGCTGAGTACGATATGATGATCGCTACATATATGCGCAAGGCTGCTGGTCTCAACGAGAAGCTTTTCATTGAGTACGACCTCAAGCAGAGCCTTCGTTACGGTGAGAATCCACATCAGAATGCCAAGTTCTATGCGACTCTCGACAAGGTTCCTTTCTCTCTCGCTACAGCCGAGCAGCTTAACGGTAAGGAACTCTCGTACAATAATATCCAGGATGCCAATGCGGCCCTTAACATCGTCCGCGAGTTCGAGGCGCCTTTCTGCGTAGGTCTCAAACACATGAATCCTTGCGGTGCAGCTATCGGAACTGATGTGGTAGATGCATGGAAGAAGGCATACGAGGCTGACAAGGTGAGCATCTTCGGAGGCATTGTTGCCGTAAACCGTGAGGTGAACAAGGAGGTAGCTGAACTCATGAAACCGATCTTCCTCGAAATCATTATGGCTCCATCATTCACTGACGAGGCCCTTGAAGTTCTCTGCACAAAGAAGAACCTCCGTCTCCTCAAGGTGGATATGAGCAAGGAGCAGGGCGGTCACAACATGTATGTAAGCATGAACGGCGGTATTCTCGTTCAGGAGCAGGATATCGACACCAAGACAGTGGTGGCTGATATGTGTGTTACTGAGGCCAAGCCATGCGAGTGCCAGCTTACAGACCTTGACTTCGCTTGGAGAATTGTAAAGCATGTGAAGTCCAATGCTATCGTAGTGGTGAAGGACGGTGCTACTCTCGGAGTAGGAGCCGGTCAGATGAACCGTGTCGGTTCTGCAAAGATCGCTCTCGAGCAGGCTGAGGCAGCTCTCAAGGAGGCAGGAAAGGACATCAAGGCTGAAGGTCTTGTACTTGGCTCTGACGGATTCTTCCCATTCGACGACACTGTTACCCTTGCTGCCGAGTATGGTGTGAAGGCTATTGTCCAGCCGGGTGGTAGCGTGCGTGACGAGGATTCTGTAAAGAAGGCCAACGAGTGCGGCATCACAATGCTCTGCACTGGAATGCGCCACTTCAAGCACTAAAATGTGTGCTATGTAAATGGTTGACTATTAGAGTTTTATATACTATGCCTGCTGTCAAGATACAGCAGGCATATTTTGTAAGAAGCTGAGATATAGTAACTTGTGCGTCACCTTTCGGGATAAAAATTGTATATTAGCTGAAAATATCGGATAATTATGAAAAAATGGTTTCTTCTCATGGCGATAGCGGCGCTGTCGCTTGTTTCCTGCAATGAAAATGTCAATGTCATCAAGACCGTCGTACCGGAAAGGCCGGCCGGACAGGAAAGTGTTCTGGGGCTCAGGACCGAGCCTATTGAGACGGTAAGAATCGGAATTGTGGGACTTGGAATGCGTGGAGCCAGCGCGGTGGATCGTCTTACCTATGTCCCTGACTGCGCCATCACTGCAATATGTGATATCGAGCAGGACAGAGTGGACAGAAGTGCGGCAAGACTCCAGACAAGAGGCATTGATAAGGTACAGACTTTCGGAGGTGAGCCGGAATCATGGAGAGGACTTTGTGAGAGTCCCGAAGTGGATCTTGTATATATATGTACTGACTGGAAGACTCATGTTCCGATTGCCTTATATGCTATGGAATGCGGTAAACATGTAGCCATAGAGGTTCCTGCCGCCACTACTCTCGATGATATCTGGGCTCTGGTCAATATGTCCGAGAAGACCAGAAAGCATTGCATGATGCTGGAGAACTGTGTGTATGATTTCTTTGAGATGTCCACATTGGCAATGGCTCAGGAGGGTGTCTTCGGAGAGGTCATCCACGTGGAGGGAGCTTATCACCATTGTCTTGATCCATACTGGAATGAGTATTGGGAGAGCTGGAGACTTGAGTTCAATAAAGAGAACAGGGGAGATGTATATCCGACTCATGGTATCGGACCTGTATGTCAGGTGCTGAACATCCACAGGGGTGACAGGATGAAGACTCTCGTGTCAATGGATACCAAGCCGATCAATGGTCCAAAGATATATCAGCTGAAGAACGGAACACCTTGTCCGGAATTCCAGAACGGAGACCAGACAAGCACCCTGATCAGTACAGAGAACGGCAAGACAATGCTCATCCAGCACGACGTGATGACTCCGCGTCCGTATGACCGTCTCTATCAGGTGGTCGGAACAGACGGATATGCAGGAAAATATCCCGTGCAGCTTTATTGTCTTCGTGAAAATACTTCTCTTGCAGAAGGTTACGATGCACTTGGTACCGAAAAAATCTATTCCGGAGAGGCACTGAAGGAACTCCAGGCCAAATATCCGAATGCGCTTATGAATCCGGAATTCGTGGAGTTTGCCCGAAGCGTGGGAGGTCACGGTGGTATGGACTTCATCATGGATTATCGACTTATATATTGCCTTCATAACGGCCTTCCTCTCGACATGGATGTGTACGATATGGCAGAGTGGTGCTGCGTAAGCGAACTTTCGCGTATTTCTCTCGAGAATGGCTCTATGCCGGTAGAAGTGCCTGACTTCACCCGCGGTCAGTGGAACAAGGTCAATGGCTTTACATATGCGTTCTAGTATACTGGTCATATTGACTGCCTTTTTATGGATTATGGGTATCTCCTGCACCAGAACAGGGGATACCTCTTATCATATATTGTTCAAGACTCAGGTTCCTGATACGATTCCTTACAGGATTCCCGCAATAGCCTCATTGTCAGACGGTTCGTTACTGGCGTTGGCTGATTACAGGTATTGCAGAGGTGACATAGGATGGGGCAGGGTGGATATCCACGGCCGTAAATCATATGATGACGGAGCGACCTGGACAGAGGAATTTCCATTACTGGAAGGCTCAGGTATTCCGAAAGCGGTGGATTGCGGTTTCGGTGATGCCGCCTTGGTGGCTGACCGCGAAGGAGAAGAAGTTGTGGTCATTACAGTTTGTGGAGAGACGGTTTATTGGCATGAGACCACAAACAGGCAGAACCCCAATCGTATTGCCATTCTTCGAAGTCTTGACAATGCCCGTACCTGGGAGCCTTGGAAGGAAATCACAGAAGATATTTACTCCTTATTCGACGAATCTTCCCATGGCTGTGTGCAAAGCTGCTTTGTAGGTTCTGGCAAGATCTGCCAGAGCCGCAAGTACAAGTATGGAAGTCATTATCGTATTTATGCGGCACTCTGCGCTCGTCCAAACGGTAACAGAGTTCTTTACAGCGATGATTTCGGCCGCACATGGGCAGCCCTTGGCGGTATTGACGCCCTTCCGGCAATGAATGGCGACGAGCCTAAATGCGAGGAACTACCGGACGGAAGCGTGGTGCTCAGCTCAAGAACCAGAGGCGGAAGAATATTCAATATCTTCACATATTCGGATGCTTCCAAGGCAGAAGGACAATGGGGAGAAGCTGCCTTCTCCGGAGCGGACAATAACGGCTGCGTTGCAATTGACAATGCCTGCAATGGTGAGATACTCATCGTCCCTGCGGTAAGAAAGTCAGACGGGGAGAAAGTGTCAATCGTGCTCCAATCTGTTCCTCTCGGACCCGGCAGGACCAGAGTAGGTGTTTATTTCAAGGAGGTAGCCGCAGGAATGACTCCGCAGGCAATGTCTTCAGACTGGGAGAAGCCATATAAAGTGTCCGACCAGCCTTCTGCATATTCGACAATGGCTCTCCAGTCCAATGGAAATATTGCTTTTTATTACGAGGAGGAAAACAGACCCGTAGATGGAGGACTCGATATGGTATATATGGAAATCCCGCTGGATACACTTACATTTGACAGATATAAGATATGGAAAAGATAGCTCAATATTTTGCAATCGAGGGTTATGTGACTGATGTCCGCCCTTTGGGAAACGGACTTATCAATGACACTTATCTGGTGTCGGCGTCTGAAGGTAAAAGATATGTCCTGCAGAGAATCAATCACGCCATTTTCAAGGATGTCGATCTGCTTCAGCGTAATATCGCATATGTAACTGCTCATATCAGAGCAAAACTTACAGCTGCCGGTGAAAATGATATAGATCGTAAAGTGTTGAGATTCATCCCATTGAAAGATTCCCAAAGTACGTATTATACTGACGGTAAATCCTATTGGAGAATGTCGGCATTCATTGAGGATTCTGTCACAGTGGAGACCGTCACACCTGAATCTTCCTATTGTGCCGGTAAAGCTTTCGGCGAGTTCCAGTCAATGCTTGTGGATATAACAGAGCCGATAGGGGAAACCATTCCGGATTTCCATAATATGGAACTGAGGGCGCGCCAGCTTCGTGATGCCGTGGCCAAAGATCCCGTGGGAAGATGCTCTGAGCCGGAAATACAGCAGTTCCTTTCTGAAATTGACCTTCATATCGATGAAATGTGCAAGGCGGAGCGTCTTCATCGCGAGGGAATTCTGCCTAAAAGAATCTGTCACTGCGATACCAAGGTCAGCAATATGCTTTTCGATAAGGACGGTTCGGCTCTCTGCGTGATCGATCTGGATACCTTGATGCCGAGCTTCATATTCTCGGATGTGGGTGATTTTCTCCGTACCGCTGCCAATTATGTTGCGGAAGATTGTCCGGAGATAGATAAGGTGGGATTCAATATGGAAATATTCAGATCTTTCATCAAAGGTTATCTGGAGTCGGCCGCTTCATTCCTGACTGAGGTGGAAAGAGAAAACATTCCATATGCAGCAGCCCTTTTCCCGTTTATGCAGGCTGTACGTTTCCTGACTGATTACATCAATGGCGATACATATTACAAAATTGCGTATCCGGAGCATAATCTCGTCAGGACACGCAATCAGATGGCTCTTTTCCGCAGTGTGTTGTCTCACTGGGATCAGATGCAGGCTATAGTGTCAGAGTGACGGCCTCGCCTGAATAGTTCACCTTTACAGTCTTATCAGTGCCGGCCGGGCGTACGCTGAATGTACGTTCTGTCGGCATTTCCGGATATTCCCCTGATATTGAGTCGATCGATAGCTCTCTGCGACTGTCATCCCAATTGAATGCGATGGTCATATATTGCCCCTTCTCATAATTATAATTGTCACCTTCGTCTTCGTAGAGAGTGAAGCTGCCGTCAGCTCCAGGGTATATGATGATTTCAAGCTCTGTCCATTTGCTTTGCTCCGCATATTGGACTACAGGGGCCAGAGGGAGGATGGTGCCGGCCTTGATGAACATAGGCACCTGGTCAAAGGTTGTTTCGAAAATGATGTCCTGACCGCCCTTGTATTTCTGTTCTGTCCAGAAATGGTACCAGTCAGATCCGGCAGGAAGATATGCCTCAGTGCTCTTGCTGACAGAGAAATCCACTGCTTCAGCCGCCTTTTTCACAGCTTCCGTTCTATCCCATCCGCTCATGGCATCCACTCGGACTACTTCCTCTTCTGTATATTGAGGTGCAGTTATCGGAGCGGCGAGAATGTTTCTTCCGAACATGAATTCATCGTTCATATCCCAGACTCTCTTGTCTTCAGGGAAGTCATAGATCAATGCTCTCAGGTAGCTTTCATCCTCGGAAGTGACCTTCCATGCTGTGCTGTAAATGTACGGCAGGAGTCTGTAGCGCAAGCGAATGCTTTTCTCGATAGCATCGAAGGCTGCATCTCCGCGGCTGCCGAACTGATAGATTTCGCGAGGGGCGTCCGCTCCGTGGCTGCGGAATACGGGACAGAACAATGCATACTGCATCCATCGCACATAGAGTTCCTGGAACTGAGGGTTCTTAGGTGCAGATCCCGGACCGAATGTATTGTAGGTATTGCAGAAGAAACCTCCGATATCAGTGTTGAAGTTAGGACAGCCTGTCATCGTGTAGTTCAGGCCTACCGGTATCTGCCTTCTGAGCATATCCCATGACGATCCCACATCTCCGCTCCATAGACCGGCTCCGTATCTCTGCTGACCTGCAAATGCGGAACGTGTCATAATGAATACGCGTTTCTCCTCTGAATCGGCTCTGAGATTGTCATAAACTCCACTGACAGATGCCAAAGGGAATGCGTTGCGGTAGCGTCTCCATGTGCCGTCTCCTGCAGCGTGGTCGTAATGATGGTCCTGAGGATGGAAGAAATCCGGATCTGTGGAGTCCATCCACCAGGCGTCTATGTCATAGTCCACCAGTTTCTTCAGATTCTTCCAATATATTTCCCTCGCTTCAGGACTTAATGCATCATATACTCGGACTCCGCTAGGGTAATCCATTCTCGGAGGCCAGAATGCGCTGAGCCCGCTCTGAGGCCAAGTCTGGAAGTCATAAAGTAATCCCTTCTCCTCCAGTTCCTTGAAAGGAATGGTCTGCGGACCGAAGCTGGCCCAGATGCTTATCATAAGATGAGCATTGTTCCTGTGAACCTCATCCACCATCCACCTGCCGTTGACAAAAGTTTCAGCAAGGAAGTCCATTGCATTCCAGGTATAATTGCTTCCCCAATACTGCCAGTCCTGAACGATACCGTCCAGCGGCACATTGTTGGCCCTGTGCCATCTCACCACTTCCATAAGTTCGTCCACGGATTTGTATCTTTCCCTGCACTGCCAATATCCGAAAGTCCATAGCGGGAACATAGGCACCTGTCCGCTGAGCTTTCTCATTTGAGAGTTCACTCCGTCTGCGCTTCCGCCATACATGAAGTAGTAGTCAATATCATCGCCGACCTCAGCTGAAAATTTCATACCTTCTTCATTATCAATGAAGTGTGCACGTGAATAATTGTCCCAGAAAAGGCCCCACCCCTTTATAGACTGGATCACGTACTGATAGTCCTGTGTGTTGTTCTGCTCCATATTCCAGTGAGTGGAACCTCTGTGACTGAGCTTTCCGTCCTGGATGGCGCCAAGTCCGTATATCGGCTCATCCTTGTCCAGTTGGTAAATGATGTTTGTACGGTAGCTTCCCTTGTCAGGACCTTTTATCCTTTCCTCGAAACTATAACCCTTTTCCTTCAGCAGATTCTTTCCCTTATGGAGGAATTGCACCAAGCCGGTCTTTTTGTCTACCTTCACGGTCAGGACCTTGCTTTTAAGAGTTACAGCAGATGAATTTTCTGTTCTGTCGATTTCCAGGCCCTTCTGTGGCGTCAATGTCACCACAAGGCTTCTTCTGGTGTTTCCTTCGGTGTCGGCTGGGGTCTTTACTATCCTTACGATTTCATGAGAATAGAAGATTACTTCAGTAATTGTGTTCTGAGCAAGAATTTCCGCTTCCTTAGCCGAAAGGATGGCTGAAGACATTACTGCAATGATAAGGAAAATGAATCGTTTCATAGATCGATGGGATATGTGTTCAGACAAAATTAGCAAATTATCTTTATGAAGTCATATCCTTGGATCAAAAACATACCGCCTTGGCCGGATATCAGACCAAGGCGGTATGTCAGGTTAGTTTTAAGTTTATAATTCGGTAAGAAGAATCATACTCTCAGCCGGCAGTTTCAGAATCTCACCTTTTGATAGACTGAAATCCATATCCGTAGCCACCGGATGCATTATGCAGTCTCCTTCGGTGGCGAACAGTCCCTCACCGTAGATGTATTTTCTGACATTGTCCATATCGCCCAGATTATCGGATGTGACCTTTACGGCCTTCTCCTCCTTGGATACGTTTACGACAGCTATTGTCCTTTTTCCGTCATGTACTCCGGCTATGGCCTTTATTCCGTCTGTGTCGGAGACGTTCACTGTATAGAAGTCTGTTCCTCTCGGAATATAGCGGCAAAGGAGAGACCAGGCATAGAACCATGGACGTACGGTCTCATGCTCCGCTCCATAGCGCTCATCTCCGAAAATATTCCAGAATCCCCAGATCTTCAGCTTTCCCGGCTCCTTGTAGTGCATCGCATCGTCAAGCATCCAGGCTACGCATCCGGAATATCCTGCATTGATGGTCTGGAAGACTGCGTCAGCCATGTCAGTTCCGTACATATAGTCGTATACGAACATCTGCGAGTCTTCTGTCGATGCATGAGCGAGGCTCCCGGCACGCTTTAGATTCTCAGCCTGATAGCAGGCATCCTCGGGTTCCTGATACTTGAATCCTATCTCACCCATCACGATCTTGGATCCTGGTGCGGAAGCATCTTTGTATGCCTTGATTATCTCAGTGTACTGCCCTGAATTGACTGTAATCTTGGACGGGTACGTGTGGATGTCATATATGCCGGTAATTTCCGGAAAATCGCGTACGGTATTGCTTACCCAGAATGTTTCTTCATCTGTCCAGATCGCTACGTCAGGAGCTGCCATACTTATCTTTGAATCAAGTCCAAGTTTCCTTGCTTCATCCCAGAAGAAGCGTACAGCTCGGCTCCAGAGGGCATAATCACCTTTGGTCTGTGACCAATAGCCGTTGGGTTCATTGATAAGGTTGTAATACTTGATACAGTCGTAGCCTTTGCTGTTTATCAGGAAATCCAGATACACGGCTATATTACGGAGCAATGTTTCATTGATGGTGCCTTTTTCAGGATCTGCAATGCTTCCTCCCCAATCTCCGAACATGACGGTGATATTCCTGCTCTGACAATAATCCAGCAGATGCATCAGATGCTCCAGGCCTGCTTCCTTGATAAGGACTCCGTTCTCAGTCTTTTCCCCGATATTATGCATCATTCGGATGAACTGAGGCTTCATGAAGTCCAGACGGCTGTAAAGTTTCTGCCAGTCAGCATCACTGATGTCGCTCACTTCATATGGATCCCACTGGACGCCGTTTCCTATATAGTCTTCACTTACGAAAGATGAAGCATCGACCGTCACAGTGCAGTCATATGCAATCTCTTCGGGAACCGCTGTTTCGGATCCCGGCAATTCCTGCCTTTTGTCAGAAATGCCGCAGTTGTTCTGACGGTCCTGGTTGCAGCTGCAGCTGCTCAGTACGGTCAGAACAATAAGAGTGTTTATGATTGATAATCCCGGGTGCTTCATATTCTGTAAGTATTATGATTTTGAATAAAGGAAGTGTCCGGCTCCTTGAACCGGCCACTCCCTTTGATATGTTAGTCAGTTCCTACTGCTTCTGGAGGTGGAGCACATAATTGTGCGGAGCCACATAGAAACGCTCGAAGTCAGACCAATCCTGAGCATATCCAGGTACATTAGGACCTGTATAGTTGAGGTCGAAGTCCAATGCAAATGTAGCGATCACCTCATGTGCCTTGCCTGAGAAGTCGTGTGAACCAGGAACAAGGAGTCTTGCAGTATCGGTACCCTTGTCCGAGATGAAGGTTACTGTGCAGTTGGTCTTGTCATAGATATACTGTGACTTGCCCTGTGCGATCTTTCCATAGAATGGAGAGAGGTCGAGGTCACCGATTCCGTCCTTCTTGTGGTAGCTTGCAGGCATGATGTAGTCCCAGTAACCGTCTGAGCCACCCTGGTAGTCCACTTCACCGATCTCGTTGCCGTTCTCGTCCTGACCTGTAGCAGTGAAGATATAGAGGTCATCCTGGAGACACCAGATAGATCCGCTGAATGCCCATGATTTCTCCACGAGGCCTACGAATGCAGGGTCAATACCTCCGAAGCAGAGGGCGTTCGAATACTTGTAAGTACCTGCGATAGTAGGAGGAACTTCGCTTGGATCCGGTGGAAGTGTAGGAACGAATACAGGTTCTGTAGTTCTTGATGCTTCAGGAACTTCGTCCACCTTTGCTACTTCGATATAGTAGTTGCGAGGCTTGTAGTAAACCTTGTCGATATCGTTGTAGATCTTGTTCCAGTTGTCTGTACCGCTGAGCTTTGTGTGGAATGTCTCGTTGGTGAACTCATGACCGTTTGCATTCTGCGGAGCAAGGAGTTCGAGAACTGTAGTCTTGCCCTCTGAATCTGTGAAAGTGACAGTGTTAGGCTCTACAGTGTAGTCGCGTACCCATGTGCTCTCTCCTACAGGAATCTGACGGTAGAAGTGTGTGAGGTCTGCCTGGTTCCAAGGAACTTCAGACTGCTTGTACCAGCAGCTCCAGTTCTTTCCGTCAGCACCTGCCCAGTTTACGCATGTACCTGTGGTCTTGTTACCTCCGTCGAGAACATCGACAAGAGTAAACTCGAGATAGTTGTCCATTTCTGCAGCGATGCCGTGGCCTGCTTCCTCATCGAAGAGCCATGATTTGTTGTGCATATCCACAAAACCGGCTCCGCCGTACTCAGGACCTGTACCTCCATATACCCAGAGACCCTTGATCTGATATGCGCCTGCGAGGCTTTCCTCGAAATCGAGTCTGTCATATTCGAATGCTACAGTTGCTGTCTCTCCTGCATTGCAGTTGATGGCATCGGCAAGAATGATTTCCTTCTCGTATCCGTTCACGCTGAGCTTGATGCCGGTTCCAGGAGTTGCTGAGAAAGGTTTTACAGCGATATAGAACTTAGCTGATTCTCCGTGTGCGAGTTCTGCAGCTCCATCTACGGCAAGCTTTGCCGTATTGCTTGTTGAAGCAGGATTGTAAGTCAATGTCGATGTAGAAAGGTCGAGACCGAATGTTCCGATAATAGCCTCGTTTGCAGTGACTGCCACCTCTGAAACCTTGAGCGGTGGAGTCACGCCGTTAGTAACGACAACTTCCACGATTGATGCCAGATGGTGCATCTGAGCAGCAGGTGTCTTGCCTGCCTCCACTCCTGTAGCAGCTCCGAAAAGCGGCATTGCTGTGCCTGCAAGGTGGGCTTTGCTGTCATTGCCTACCTGTCTCTGTGCAGAACCTGCAGCTGCACCGATAGTGATTTCAGCGGCATTCTCATAGATTGTAAGGTTCTCTGTATAAGGATAGAACAGATACCAGTCGTATGCATATCCGTCCTTGAGACCTTTGGCAAGCGTACCTTCGAAAAGGCCTTTGCCTGCATCTGCAAGTGTCACTTCGCCGTCATTTACAATGGCTGTAGTGCTCGATACTGTGTGGAATGCATTCAGACGATCCCCAGCAGCCCATACCAATTCTCCGTCGTTGTTCGCAGTCTTGGTCTGTACGATTGAAGCTGCGATTTCAAAAGGAACATCAGTCTTTTCGCCAGGTGTATTGCCACCGACGTCACCATTGTTTTCTGATGGCTGTGGTTCCCAATCCTGGAATGCGCAGTTTGTGAAGAGAAACGCGGACATTGCCAGCGTCAATCCTAAAAACAAGATTCTTCTCATAGTGTTTGATATTTTATTGTGGTTTTGAATTCTTCTGCTATCGTTTTCGTACGTACCTTTAATTTATATTCTCTACCGGGTACGAGGTCTATATAATTGTCTTCAAAAAAGTCTTCGTCATTGTCTGTAAACAGACGGAATCCTCTTGCCAGCCTGTCTGATGTTATTGTCAGCTCCACTCCGTCCTGTATCTGCACTGCTTTGATATTGACTGACGCTTTGCCGTATTCATAGTCATTGGCATAGCGGCTGAAGAAAGTGTTTTCAGATATTGTCTTACCGCCTTCTGTCAAACTTACCAGCAGGAATCTGTTGCCTTCCAGTTCTTTGCCGTTGATTGTCATAATGTCTTCGACTTCGTTTGCCTTAAGGCAGCAATCCATCTTCTGTTCTGTAATGACCTTCCCGTCAAAGTCCATTACAATGGTTTCCAATACACCGTTGAAACTTTCCGCCCTGTCTGATACCACTTTGACGGCAATGTTTCCTTCTTTGTCAATATATGGCGAGGCCAATATCGGAGCATAAGCCCTGCGGGCATAATACTGAAGTGCCTTCCATCTTCCGTAATAATCGATGCTTGACCATGAAATCGCCGGCCAGCAGTCGTTTATCTGCCAATACAGTGTGCCCATGCAGTAAGGCTTTGCTCTTCTGTGGGCTTCCATCGCCACCTTCACCACTTCAGCCTGGAACCATTGGGTCATATATACAAAGTCCTCGAATTTTTCCGGAATCCAGGCATATCTTGACATATATCTGGCGATCATCTTATTGGAGTATTCCGGGTCACGGGTCACATCGTCGTATGCGCGGTGATGCGCAAGCATGCTCCCCGAGCTTGCAGACATGTCCCATGATGGAATGAATTTATTCAGTGAAATCATATCAGGATATGCGATGAATCCGTATTCGCTCATAAAGCGGGCGATGTTCTCAGGTTTGAGATATTCCTCTACCCATCCTCCTTTCCATACGCTCCACATATGAGCATCTCCCATTGAATACGGCACACCGCTATGGCCTGTGGACGGAGATGAAGGGTGGTAATATCTTGTGTCATCCTCTGATGCAATAGCTTCTGGGATAACCTCGTAGAATAGTTTCTTCAAGCCGGTTTCATAGTCTTCCTGCTGCGATGGAGTAAGTGTTCTGTTCCATCCCCATTCGAAATATGATATCTCATTCTCGTTGTTTCCGCACCAAAGCACCAGAGATGGATGATTGCGCAGGCGGCGTACATTGTCTTTCACCTCTTCGGCGACATTGTCGAGATATTCCTGGTCGGAAGGGAACATTCCGCAGGCAAAAGCCATATCCTGCCAGATCATTATTCCGAGGCTGTCGCAGACATTATAGAAGTCCTCGCCTTCATAAAGTCCACCTCCCCATACGCGGAGCATATTCATGTTGCACGCAGTGGCATCGGATATAAGTCTGTCGTAGTCCGCCCGGTTCTTTCTGTTCGGGAAATTGTCGATCGGAATCCAATTCGCACCTTTGCAGAACACGTCTGTTCCGTTAAGACGTACGGAGAGACTTCGTCCGCGGCTGTCATCTTCCCTGATGATTTCAGCTGTTCTGATTCCGGCCTTCTCTGTGAATGAGGATTTTGATCCGTCAGTTTCCACCGCTACCTCGAAATCGTGAAGCGCAGCCTTGCCCAGACCGTTGCTCCACCAAAGCTCAGGATTCCTGACAGTCAAAAGACAAGGGACAAGATTGTCACCTTTTCCAATCTGTACTTTCTCCTTGTACACTTTCTTTCCGTCGCAAAGAACAGTGATTTCAGCCTGAGTCTCAACCTCTGATTCAATATGAACGTCGGCCTGCATCCTTGCCTTTGCCGCTTTTCCGCTCTTGACTGACACTCCATCAAGGGTCAATGTCTTAAGCTGTACTGATTCTATCTTCCAATCCTTCCAGGTTTCGATATAAACCGGTTTCCAAAGGCCTGTGGTGATGAGTCTTGGACCCCAGTCCCAGCCGTAATTGTATCCTGCCTTGCGGGCATAGAGGCTGAGCCATATGTCGCTCTGGTCGTTGTTCGGCCAAGCCTGAAGCTTGTACGGAGCATCGAGATATTTCGGGAAGTCTCTCTTGAAAACGGACTCGAATTTTACTGATATCTCGTTTTCTCCATTCCTGAGGATATTTTTCAGGTCAACCCTGTAAGTACGGAACATGTTGCCGGTTTCCACTACAGGAAGTCCGTTGACACTTACCGTGGCGTAAGTGTCAACGCCTTCCAGAACTAACCAAACATTACTAACCGCACTAACAACATTTTCATCTATATAGAAGGTCTTCCTGTATTCCCAGTCCTTCTCTCCTATCCACTGGAGGGACTTCTCATTTCTTCCATAGAAAGGATCTTCGATAGCATTGTGTGCTAAGAGGTCGGTATGAACACATCCAGGCACGGTCGCATTTCTCCAAGTATCTTCCCCTGCCTGTCTGAATTTCCATTCCCCGTCAAGGGATATGCGTACAGGCTCCCCGGCTGCAAGATTCAGACATGCAGCCACCAGGAGGATGGTACTTAGATATGTGCGTAAATTCTTCATTATCTTATTATTGTCTGCTGAGGAACATTATATCCTTCTACAGAAATGTTTCCTTCTGCAGGGGCGGAAATTTCAATGATGCGTTTCTCTCCCGGAAGCAGGTGGAAATATCCGTCGCTGAAATATGCCGGGAGGATGATCTCTCCGGTCGAGGCGTCGCGCAGATTCAGTTTCAGGTTCAATGCTATGCTTTTGCCTGCATTGGAAATTTCAAATCTGCATTTACCGTCTGATGTCTGATTCAGGCGTCTTGCTTTAACCTTTGCCTGAGGGACAGCGTTCAAAGCCTGATAGTCTTCTACACCCTTTCCTCTGAGGATGTAGTCATTGACTGAAATATTTCTGCCTTTATTGTCTGAGAGTGTGAGTCTGAGGATATATGTACCTTCGATTTCTTCTGTCTCAGCTTTGAAAATCTCCTTCTTTGAATTGGCTGGCAGACTTATTCCCTTTTCAATATGGCTGAGAATCTTCTTTCCGTTGAGGTCGTAGCATGCAAGACTTGCAGTCAATGCATCCAAAGCATCTGTGCTTGTATTGACAAGCGTTACATCCTGGTCATCGAGATTCATCTGAATGTGTACGGGCTCGCATGCTTTGCGCGATCCGTAATATGAGCCGAAAGTCTCATAATCCCATGAGTATGTCTGCCATTCTACGCTCGGCCATGCCGGATGGCTCATCCACAGGAGTACTCCCGAAGTATTGTCCCAGAGTCTGCTGTTCCATGACTCGAACATTGCTCTGTAGCTGTCGTAATTGATAAGCTGTACCTTTCTGCAGAAGTCGTCAATGTTTTCCGCCTTGCCGTAGAGTCTGTCCACAGCATTGACATATTCATGCAGTCCGTTAAGAAGATCGTGGTAGTGCCATGTATCTGAAATAGGCCACAGATCTGCCTCTGGCATCATTTTTCTCATTGACGCTGCTGTAGGTACAGAAGGCGAACCGAGCTCGGTATTGAATCCGAAAGCATCTTCGCGGTAATATTTAGCTGCGTCCTTGTAATAATGCCAAGGGCCGCTCGGACGGAGGTTGCAGTAGCGTGAGTTAGGATGGTAGTGTCTTGTACCATCTTCCTTCACGAGCATTGCGGCAAGTCTTCTTTCGAGAGTTTCTGTTGCGTAACCTTCGTTTCGAGGACACCAGAGGGCAATCGAAGGGTGATTGTTGAATCTGCGTACCACATCGACAGCGTTCTCCATAAAGAGGTCTTCGTCGAGAGGATTGAGATTGAATCCTTCAGTCGAGAGCCAGAAGTCGTTCCATACAAGCATTCCGTATTCATCGCAAAGGGTGTACAGCATTTCTGATGTGCTTGCTCCTGTCCAGTTTCGGATCATGTTGAAATTGGCATCCTTGTGAAGCTGGAAGTATGGTTCGAGATGTTCTCTTGAGATGTTCTTCATCATGTCGTCCATTCCCCAGTTACCTCCGCGGCAGAATATCCTGACGCCGTTTACCTTTATTACAAGGTAAGGACCCATTCCGTCATCAGGGATTACATCCAGATTCTTGACATTTACTTCAGGATAGAGGGACGGTACATGTACTCCAGGAAGGGCACTTCTGAGCATCCTGTTGTCAAAGATTGTTCCCAGGCTGCTGTGCTCCAGCGGATTGTACTCTATTCTTATACCTTTTTCTGCAGGTGAATCCACAGTGAGTTCATAGGACATCTCCCTTACTCCGAAACGGATCTTCCTGCTGTCGGACAATGTCTGTCCAAGCTTGCATTCAAGGCTCAGGTCGTATAGATTCTGCTCTCCATAGCCGTTAGGCATCCATAATTCAGGATTATCGATTCTGATGCCTTCGATTTTAACCGGAACCTCTGATTTTGCAGGAACAGTCACTTTCTTTGAGAAAGTTTTTCCTGCTATATTTCCTTGCACGGTAGCTTCCTTTTCTTCATTCAGAAGATTTCTGACTGTGGTCTTGACTGTGATGTCCGTATATGTGACATCAGGCAGAGGAAGGTCTGTAATTACCTGTGTGTCCCCTATTACTGCTCCGTGGGATGCGATCAGCTGCACATCCTGCCATATTCCGATGTTTCTGTCTCTGACTCCCGGAATCCAGTCCCATCCTTCCGAGCAGAAGAATGTAGGACCATCGAGACAGAGGGCTCCTCCGTTCTTTCCACCTCCTGCGGAAGGGGACTGCTCATGAGGAATGCCGGGGTTTGCAGGCGGATATATGTGTACCGAGAGGCTGTTTTCCTTGCGTGCCAGTTCAGTGATGTCGAAACGGCCGCGGATGAATGCTCCGGCAATATTGCCGATCTTGCTGCCATTGAGCCAGATGTCTGCCTTATAATTAATGCCGTTGAAAAGAAGTTCGAGAGTCTTTCCGCTCAGCATTTCTTCCGATAAGGTGAAATCGGTACAGTACCACCAGTCTTTCCTGCACAGATCGTCAGGAATGGAGAGATTGTTAAGACCGAACCGTGGATCAGGGTAAACTCCCTGCTGTACCAGTGTGGTAAGTACCGTGCCCGGAACGACGGCATTGTACCACTGATCAGTAAATACCTTGTCTCCCTCATAGAGTTTCCAGCCTGAGGTTATTTCCCAAGTATTGTCTGTAACCGGCTTGAGTACAGTTATGGCCGGCTGTCTTTCCACTCTTTGAGGCATCTCTACCGGTACCGATGACACTGGCAAAGTCTCTTCGGCCTGTCTGGAAGGCAGACCGAAATTTGTAGACAATTCCTGCTTATGGATGCTCTGAGCACTGAGCCCGAACTGACAGGCCGCCGCAAATGTGAGGGAGACAATGATATTTCTGATATTCATAGTTTAGTAAATTACAAAGATTGCTTCTTTAAGTGGTGCAAGGGCAAGTGAACCAAGCTCCAATGTGCCGTCTGTTTCCATCTTGGCTGCCTTTCCGAGCTTGACCTTTTCAGTATCCAGTCTGGCTACCTTTACAGATCCCTTTGTACCAAGTTCGATAGAAGTAGAATCGAGGTCCTTGTCCGATCCGTTATATACGTAAACGAATGTCTTGTCGCCGCAGCGTACTGCAAAAGTCTCGGCTTTTCCCTGATTCTGGGTCTTGAGATGTTCGAACGAGCCGTTTCCGGCAGCGAGCATCATATCGTTTATGTATCTGACATTCCTGATATATGGAATCATACCGTGCTCGTCAAACCATTCCCACCACCAGCTCATCGGAGTTACAGGTGTGTCGCAGAAAAGTCCGTACCAGAGACCGCGGCTGAAATCCATGTTCATTCCGTCTGCAAAATCGTCGAAATTCTTTGACCAGTCCCACTCGTAACCGAACTCTCCGATGATGTATGGCTTTCCGAACTTGTCGCTGTAGCTTCTTATGTTGTTCGGAATGGATACGGTAGCATTGTAGATGTGTTTCTGGTTGATATCCAGACCTGGAACTGAGTTCAGACCTTCGAGATCGCGATGCGAGATCGATGTCGTAGTGATGTGGTCGAACGGATCGATATCTTTGAGATATGCACTCATCTGGTCGTGCCAAGCTACGATTTCAGCTGCCGGAATCACTCCATTGCGGTCGCGGTGCTGGACATTATCGATTTCGTTGAAGAATTCCCACATTCCGATTGCAGGACTATATCCCCATCTTGCGACGATGTAACGCAGACGGTTCTTGTATCTTGTCTTTGCTTCGTCTGAATTGAAGAATTCACGGTTTGCACGGACATTTCCTTCTCCCATGCAGAGCATGATCTTTATGTCGAGCTTTTCAGCAAGATTCACAACGTGGTCAAGACGCTCGGTCGCGCTAGGGTTCATATACTCTTCGCTTGCCTGATAACGAGGATTGTTGAAATCCTTCTGTCTGTCGATAGGGAAGTTCCATGAGCACATCCACATACGGGTGAAGTTTCCTCCGTTCTGGGCAAACATAGGGAGCATCTTGTCGTAATTGAAACGGTCGTGCTGCTCGTGCAGATCACTGAAGAACTTAGAGTCGTCGTTTGAACGTGACTCCCAGCAGAGATTCATTCCGATTCCTCTGTAAACGTCTCCATTGTCATACTGCAGAGTACTGTTGTCACGAAGATGCAGGATACCCTGGAGTTTGCTGTCTTTGACTTTGAATTTGGCAGGAGTGCTCTCGGATACGACCTTTCCATCCTCTGCATATCGGAATGTATAAGTGTATTCACCGCTTTCCTGCGGGGTGAAACGTGCCTCCCATATGCTTTCGCTTCCGCTGTTACCGGAGCGATAGAAGCAAGGAAGGGTAAGCTTCTTTCCAGAAGGTGCTGTCAGGAGCATGTCAAGGGCCGCCTCTTCCTGGAGATAAGGATTCTCCCAGTTTCCTGTAAGGCAGATTTCGAATATTGCAGCTTCGTACTTCTTCACCTTTGTGTCCTGCTGAGTGATGTGTTTGATCTGGGCAAATGATGCCCCTGCTATCATGATAGATAGTATTGTAAGAATCAATCGCTTCATAGTAGGTTCTTAAAAATGGCCGCTGTCATCTTCGGACGACGGCAGCGGCCGTCACAACAAGTTATTATCAGCACTAAATGCTTTTCATCAATGCGTCGACATCCACAAGGACTGTAACTACCGTACCCTTGTCAGAGAGTTCGTACTTTGTCGGATTTGCAAGTCCGATGCAGAGCACGAGCTTCTTTCCTGCGTATGTAGAGAGGGCCTGTTTTGCGAGAACAAGGTGGAATGTCTTGCTGTTGGTGCCAGCTTCTACCTTTACATTTGACGGAAGAGTATATACTGATGCCGGCATTGCCTCGGCACCGAGCTCTGCCGCCTGTGCGGCAGACTGCTCTTCGCTTGTCTGGATATCTACTGTGAATGCCTCACCTGCAGCTTTTCCTGAACGCATCACTCCAAGGAATACATTGATGTTGTCACCATCAGCCTCGAAGTTGTATGTGTATTCTCCGCCACCTGATGGAACATTGTAGATGTTTCCGATTCCACCGCCGGCCATTGCCTGAGGCATATAGATCTTCATCAGGCCGTAATCCTTGTCTCCGTCACCTTCAGCACACGATGTCAGTGCGAGCACACATACAGAAAATATTGCAAATAAAATTTTTCTCATAATGAATTAGTATTGAGGATTCTGCTCCAAAGTGTTGTTTGAATTTTCAATCTCGGAACGAAGGAATGGGAGATAGTAGTTCTTCTCGAAGAAGATACGCTCAGCCACTTCAGTGACTTCATAATTCCATCCTTCTCCCTCCTTGGTTACCTTGACTCCGAGAACAGGTCTGTTGAGCACTTCCATTGCATCCTTCCAACGGAGAAGATCCCAGTAGCGGTGATCCTCGAAAGCCAGCTCAACGCGTCTTTCGTGCTTTACGACTTCACGGAAAGCGTCCTTGTCGGCAGCTGTCACTGCAGGAAGGTTCACGCTTGCACGGTCTCTTACCTGCTGGAGTGCCTGGCGTGCTGACATTGCGTAGCCTGCAGGAACAGCATCAGGTCCGAAAGCCTCATTCATTGCCTCTGCATAGTTGAGAAGGACTTCCGCCCATCTGTAAGCCACCCAGTTGTGCTGTGCGGTCTGACCCTGTGTGAGGTTGAGGTTGTCGGTGAGGAATTTCTTGAGGTAGTATCCTGTACGGCTTGCATTTGCTCTTGACATGTCATCGCTTCCACCTGCTGCCTGGTCGATAGTACGGCCGTTCCAGTTGCTTCCGTTTGTTACGATTGAAGCGGCGAGACGAGGGTCGCGGTTGGCATATGGATTTGAAGGATCCGGAGTTCCTACGTACTCATATGCAGCTACGAGGTTGTGTGTAGGGGTAGCACCGCTCTTTCCTCCCTGTGTGGCGATCGGATAGTTGTTCGCCTCCATAGTGTTGGACTGTGCACGGCGTACTGCGTAGATGGTCTCAGGGCTTGTAAGAGGAGCACCTCCGACAAAGTATGAACCATAGTCAGGAGCAAGTGAGTACGAGAGCTCTGTGTTCGAGAGAAGCTCGTTTGCAGCGGCTGCTGCAGCCTCCCATTTCGCAGGGTCATTGCTCTCGTTGTGGAGAGGTGATGCTGCATAGAGAAGGACTCTTGCCTTGATTGCAAGGGCAGCTCCAAGAGTGAAGCGGCCTTCACGCTCTGTGAAATCGTTCCAATTCAGGGCGAGGTTTGCCTTGTGGTCATCGATTTCCTTTACTATATAGGCTACGACTTCTTCATATGAAGAGCGCTTTACCATAGTTCCGTCGTTCACGAATGACTCGATGATAGGAACGCCTCCGTACATCTTGGCAAGTTCAGCATAATAGTAAGCCTTGGCTACGTGAGCTTCAGCCTTATACCATGCGAGTGACTGGAGATCGCGCTCGTAGTTTACTCTGTCTGTCACCAGGTTACGGTTCTGGGCAAGAAGCTCTTCACCTTTACCGTCAGCCACATAGTCAAGGAAGTAGTTTGCTGCGCGAATTCCCTCGTAATAGTTGTTATAGTATGTGAAGAGAGGGTTGATGTTCTCGTTCAGCATACCCTTGTTGAAATAGATTGCATTTGATGATGCTGCAGTCTGCTGGGCTTCATCCGAGCAGGTCGCGAAGATGTTGCCGTCGATAGTGCCGAATCCGTATCCGAGAGGAGAATAAAATGCATTTCCGAATGCCCATACAGTACCTCTGTTTGTGGCTATCGTTTCTCCTGTCTGATTGCGGTCAAGGCTTGTGTCAAGAAAATCACTGCAGGATGATGACACCAATGCAATCACAAAAGCGAATATTGTATTTCTCAGTTTCATAATCTGCATTCTTTAGAAGGTGATTGATACGCCGACATTGTAAGACTTGATGGTCGGATAACCGCTGATTCTTTCAGGATCAAGGTTGTAGTTCTTGAGAAGTCCGCTGAAAGTAGCGAGGTTCTGAGCACTCAGATATACTCTGAAGTTCTCGATTCCGGCCTTCTGGAGCTTGCGTGAATCGAAGTTGTATCCGAGTTCGAGGTTGCGAAGCTTCAGATAGTCAGCGCTCTTTATCCACAATGAGCTTGTCTGGTAGTTGTTCTCGTTGTTCTTTGTGGTAAGACGAGGATATCTTGCAGTGGCGCGTGTGTCAATGCCCTCTGTAGGGTAGTATGCCCATGCACCCTTTGCGATCTCGTATGCGTTACCGTTGTCAACGAAAGCGACTGTCTGATTCCAGTTGTCAAGCAGATTGACTGATGCACCGGCAGCACCCTGGAAGAGAACTTCGAGGTCGAAGCCTTTGTATCCGATCTTTCCGCCGAAGCTGAAATACCACTCCGGATATGGAGACTTTCCGATCTGAGTCACGTCGTTCTGGTTTACAACACCGTTTCCGTCGAGGTCACTGTATTTCACGTCACCTGGCTGAACTGAACCGAATGCAGGAGTAGGAATTCCTTCCTTGAGGTTGCCGGCATTGTCGAAGTCGTTCACATCATAGAATCTTTCAGCCTCAAGTCCGATATATGTTCCGTAAGGACGACCGGTCTGTGCGCTGAAGTCATTTGCCGGAGCCACCTCTGCCATATAGTCTATCCTGTTCTTCGCATATGCAGCCATACCGTTGAGTCTGTAAGAGAAGTCTCCGCTCTTACCTGCGTAAACAGCAGATACCTCGAATCCCTTGTTGGTCATTTCACCGACATTGGCAAAGTTGTACTGCTTTCCGTAGTAGCCCATCTTTGTGTTGTCGAGGGTGAGGATGTTGCTTCTCTTGTCCATGAAGGCGTCAGCAGTGATATTGAGACCGCCGAAAAGGGTAGCGTCGATACCTATATTATATTTAACGCTCTTCTCAGGGACGATATCAGCATTGCTTACGAACATAGGAACGAGGGTGTTCTGCCAGCTGCCGCCGTTAGGACCCATATAGAATGAACCGATGTAGCTGTAAGTATAATAGTCCTTGAAGAGGAAGCGGCCGTTAGACGAGAAGTCTGCAAGAGCTGAAGTCGCGCCTGAGTCGGTAGCACCTGCCACTCCGGCAGAAGCTCTTACCTTGAGGTAGTTCACCCAAGAGCTGTTCTTGAGGAATTCCTCGTTTGAAGCCACCCATGCGAATGATGCTGACGGATAGAAATGCCATCTGTGACCTGGTGCGAACGAGTCATTGCCGAAGTATGAGAACGCGAGCTGAGCTACATATCTGTCATCGAAGCTGTAGTCGAGCATTCCGTTGAGGTTCAGGTAGTTGTACTTGTATGAGAAGTAACCGTCACCCTTGTATGCGGAAATGTGGTAGTTAACGACTGCAGATACATTGTGCTTGTCGAATTCACGGTCATAACCGAGGGTAAGACGACCCTGCTTCCAGTCCTGCATACCGCCTGAGCCGTAGCCGCTAGCTGTGATGGATGTGGTCTGGTTGGTTGTAGTCGTATTGCCGTTCATATAGCGGGCATAGTCCTTGGTCTTGCTGTAAGTACTCAAAGTGTAGCTGTAGAATGAGAAAGCTTCCTCGAGGTAGAGACCAGGAGTCACTACATCAAGCTTCTCTCTGAGTACGAAGTTACCCTGGAGTCCTCTTGCCTTCTGTGAATACCATCCGAGTTCATTGATCGAACCGTATGGGTTGTTCGGATAGATGGCAGTACCTGAAAGATGGTCGAGCTCCTTGTCATCGTAGATGTTATAGATGTTTGAAGGGTAGCGTGCGAGATCGTTGAAGAGATCTGTCACTCCGTAGTTCGGTCTTCTGCGCATCTCGATCTTACCGTTGAAGTCTACCTTGAATTCAAAGATCTTGAGGATGTTGAAGTCGAGGTTTGCACGGATGTTATATCTTTCATATCCGAGATTCTTGGTCTGGTCTGTGTTCTTTGTATTGATCAGACCGCCTGTGTTGAGGTATCCGAGGTTTACGTTGTAGCGTGCATTCTCGTTACCTCCGTTGAAGATGATGTCGCCGTCCATGTAAGAACCTGAATCCCTCATCACCTCGTCATACCAGTCCACATTCACGCCAGTGCCGTTCTTGTAGGCCTGGAGCTGTTCCTGTGAGTAGTATGGAGTCCAGATCATACCGTTGTCGTTGGATACGGCCTGGTTGTAGAGATTGGCGAAATCATATGAATTGAGAGGCTTGTTCACGATATTAGGTGTTGTGGCACCATAGCGGACCTTTGCAGTTACTGTTGCAGGGCCGATATTTCCTCTCTTGGTTTCGATCTTGATCACACCGTTTGCTCCGCGGTCTCCGTAGATAGCAAGGGCTGCTCCATCCTTGAGGACTGAGATGCTCTCGATTTCAGACGGAGAAAGCGATACAAGATATTCTGCGTTGACTTCGAAACCGTCAACGAAGATCTTGGCTGAATTCCAAGTGCCTGAGCCGTAGCTGTTCACACCACGGACGAGCCACGAGGCATTGTCATATCCCACAGCACCGTTTCCTGAGATTACAGTGAGGCCCGGAAGCATACCTGCCCAAGTGTTTGAGAGGTTTGATGTCTGAATATGGTACAGATCATCTCCGGTCACAGTAGATACGGCAGCTGTTGACAGCGTGTCGGATTTCTCCTGGGCTGTCACACCTGTGGAAATCAGTATCGATGCACTCAGCAGAGTGAGACATCTGAATATATTCTGTTTTCTCATTGTCATCTATATTTTAATAACCTGGATTCTGAGTAGTAGTTCCCTTGTTCACCTCACTCTGTGGGAATGGTTCAAGGAACATTGCAGGAGACCAGAAGGCCTGGTAAAGCTCGGCTTCCCAATAGATATCGATGTTTTCAGCTGCGTAAGGCCAAGTTGCGTCATCCTTGATGTTGAATGTAAATCCACGCATTGAACCGCCGCAGATGCCTGATCCGATGTCTGAACGCTTCCAGTGCTTTGCATCGAAGTATCTGTGGTTTTCGCAGAAGAACTCGATAGCCTTTTCTCTCTGGATGATCTCTCTGAGCTTAGCCTGGTCAGTTTCCTTGATTGAAGGAAGACCTGCACGGTTGTGAACCATATTGAGGTTCTCGAGAGCCTTTGTGCTGTTGCCGTACTCATTGTAAGCCTCTGCGAGGTTGAGGTAAGTCTCGGCAAGACGGAAGAGCGGGAATTCGAACCATGTTCTTGAACCTGCCTTGTAGTAGAACTTTGTTCTCTCTCCGCAAGCCTGACCAGTACCACCTACGCTGTTAGGGAACGCGTCAGCCGCTTTTGTAGTAGCATCATAACCGCCACGGTTCCATCCGAGGTTTGACCAGCTGGTGTTACCCTCGTTGTTCTTTGCGTCGTGGCCTCCGAACTTGATGTCAGCGAGAGCTCTTGGCTCGATGCATGCGATGTTTGCAATCCAGTCGGCACCACTGCGAGGTGTGGCGTCGCCGACTGCAGGCCAGCTCATCTCAGTACCGTCGTTCTTGTAATACAGCTTCACGTGATTTGAGAGAACTCCCGAATCATCGGTATCATAACGGTTGTAAGTCCAGAATGGAGAACAGTTGTGATAGTATGAAATGTAGTTGCTGTACATGTCATCGCTGTCACGCTTGTAGGCAAGGATGATCTCGCTGTTTGCAGGAGTTGAAGTTGCTGTTGCATAGTCATCGAATGCATTTGCATTAGGCGTGCCGACTCCACCGCCTGTGTTCACAAGTCTTACGCCGTTTGATGCAGCCCATGAAAGAACTGCTTCGTTCGCATCGATTGCATCCTTCCAGCGCTCAGTGTCAGAGTTGCCGAAGCAGATGAGGTTGTTCAGTTCACCATTGTCGAGATAAGGTGTGCCGGTGTTGAAGAGAGGACGAGCAGCAAACATGAGTGCTCTGGCCTTGATCGCAAGCACAGCTCCCTGTGTCATACGGCCTGTATTTGCTGCATCCCACTGTGCAGGAAGTCCTGCATAGGCCTCGTCGCAAAGGGTAAGGATATACTGGAGTACCTCCTCGAGTGGTGCGCGGCCTGCAGTCAGGTCATCTGTAGCTTCAAAAGACTTGGTTACGATAGGAACACCGCCATAACGGTAGAACATACCCATGTATCTGTAGGCGATAAGGGCTGTTACCTCAGCCTTGATCTTATCTTTTTCAGCCTGATCCATATCAGCTACAAGGTCGATGTTTTCCTTTACTATGAAGCACTGGCGGATGAATCTCCAGTTGTTTCCATAGTGGTCCGCACCAGCATCTGATCCGTCGGCTCCGTTTACGCTGAGACCCTGCTGGGCTACCACGTATGTGCCGTGCCAGTTGTATCCTCTGTTGATCTCACCAGAGATGGCTCCGAGAGTACCATGGGCGATACCCATACCGCCGGGAAGACCGTGGATGAGAGCGTTTGCATAGCAGGACATCAATGCTGCTTCGGCATTCTTTTTACTGCCGAACACTGCGTCGCGGTCAACTGTACCTGTGGTATCCGGCTTCTGAAGGAAGAAGTCGCAGGATGTCACGGCAAGAAGGCCGAGAACTGCCAATATTGTTGTTATTCTTTTCATCTTTTTCATTCTTTTAGTTTAGAAACGCAGGTTCACACCGAATGTGAATACTCTTGTGAGAGGATAGACATATGTGCTTCCGTCTGTAGTCTCAGGGTCGATTCCGTAAGGAGTGAGAGCATTCTTGAATGTGAAGATATTGTTCGCATTCATGAACAGTCTGAGTGACTGAACCTGAAGTTGGCTGAGGATACCTCTCTCGACATTGAATGTGTATCCGAGCTCTACGTTCTTGAGCTTGAAGTGGTTGGTAGAGATCATCCAGTAGTCGCTGGTGAGGTAGTTGTTGTCAGATCCTGTTGGGCTGTAGATTGCGCGAGGATAAGTGATAGTCTCGCCTGCAGCGTATTTCTCAGGAGTCCAGCGTCCTTCGTACTGCCAGAGCCAAGCGTTACCCGCGTTCTTGAAGAACGGCATTGTGAAACCGCTGCTGAGGTAGTAAGAACCGTTTGCAGAACCGGTGAAGAGAGCTCTGATGTCGAATCCCTTGTATGCAAGGTGAAGCTTCACATTGAAGTGATACTGTGCATAGTTAGGGAAGCCGATAGGAGCGACGTCATTCTGATTGATCAGACCGTCACCATCAAGGTCCTTGTAGCGGATGTCACCGAGGGTCGCTTTATTTGATGTGTAAGTGTTGTAAGGACGGTTTGCAAGTTCTTCCTGAGTGTTGAAGAGGCCGTCGCTTACAAGACCGAATCGTTGTCCGATCGCGTGACCTGTCTGGTTCATCCAAGGGTAAGGGTTGTTGGCCTCTGCCTTGTAGATGATCTTGTTGCGTGTCCAGCTGAGGTCTCCGCCGATAGAGTAAACGAGGTCTCCGATCTTATCAGACCAGCCCAGGACGAGCTCGTAACCCTGGTTCTGGGTGATACCTACGTTTGCAGGAGGTACTGAACCTGATGATACACCGTAGATTGCAGGGATTGTTCCCAGTGTGGTGAGGATGTTGTCACGCTTCTCGTAGAAGTAGTCGAAATCCACTGAGAGACGGTCGCTGAAGAACTTTGTCTCGACTCCGACGTCGTACTTGCGTGATCTTTCCCAAGTGATGTCAGGGTTACCGAGAACACCTTCGGTCGCACCTGCAAAGTATGCATTGGCAGATGAACCGTCCTTGTTACCGAGCCAGTATCCACCTTGGTTGAGGTTGTATGTGTTAGGAAGATAATAGTATCTTCTCGAACCGCCGAGACGGTCGTTACCTACTTCACCATAAGATCCGCGGATCTTCATGAATGTGAAGAAGTTGTTCTCAGGGAACCATTCTTCTGCAGTAGGTACCCAACCTGCAGAGATTGCAGGGAAGAGACCGAAACGCATGCCTTCCGCAAACTGCTCGGTACCGTTGTAACCGGCATTCACCTCGACCATATAGCGGTCGTCATAGTTGTATGTGACGCGACCTACAAAACCCATGATACCTGATGGTACGTGGTATGAGTCGCCCGGCATTGTATAGCGTGAAGCCTTTCCGAGGAGGAGGGCTGAAACATTATGCTTTCCGTATGACTCGTGCCAGTCGATTCCGGCATCCATATAAAGCTTGTTCCAGTTGCTGTATCCCCATGATTCGAATGAACCTGCTCCCATAGAACCGCCGAAGAAATCCAGAACATTAGGGTTCTCGAGATTACGCTGTACGGTATATGAAGGGATGGAAGGTGTGAACTTCACATAGCGGTTGTAGTTGTCCTGATAAGATACTGTTGCATAAGCCTTGAGGTTAGGATGGATATAATCAAGGGTATGCTCGAGTTTGATAGAGTTGTCAAGAAGGCTGTTGAAGATCGAGCCTGAACCGCTTATCAAGAGGTTGTAGAGGGCGTTCTGCTCACCGATGCTGCTGTTTGTCTTTGAAGACAGAGGGTTCTGTACAGTACCTGATACACCTGCGAAGCCGCGGATGAGGTTACCGTCTACGATACCAGGAGAAATGAACGGGTTCGAGTCGTAGATATACTGCATGATCACTTTGTAACGTGCAGAGATGTCATAAGGGTCTGCGCTGTTACCAGGACCTGTAGTCTCGCCGAACTGACCTGCTGAGTTGATGGTGATCTTGAGGTTGTCGGTGATGTTGATGTCGAAGTTGCTTCGGAAGTTGTAACGGTTGAATACCGAACCTGTCTCCGATCCGTAGTATTCCACTGCATTGGTGATACCTTCCTGGCGGAAGTAACCGAACGATACGAAGTACTTCACTCTGTCAGTACCGCCGCTGATGTTCACGTTTGCCTGATACTGAGGAGCGACTTTGTTGAACTGCTCTTTGTAAAGGTTGCGTGAAGCATAATAGAGGGCTGGAGAATTCTTGAGCTGCTCCTTCTGTGCAGGGGTGAGCTGAGTCATGGCATCCACTTCCTGAGGAGTGAAGTCGCGGTTGTTCTTGAATTTCCAGAGATCGAAGTCATCATAGATATAGGCGTTGAGTCCGTCGTTTCCGGCATAGCTTCGCTGCTCGTTACGGATGGCCTCGTTTCTCATCAAGGCATATTCGTAAGCAGTGGTTCCTTCCTGGAGCTGAGTCGCAGAAGTGAGACCGAAGTTTGCTGAAGCGCTGATCACAGGCTTGCCCACGGCGCCACGCTTGGTGGTTACGATGATTACACCGTTCGCACCTCTCACACCGTAAACTGCTGTCGAAGAAGCGTCCTTGAGAACTGAGATGCTTGCGATTTCGTTGGCATCCATGGAGTTGAATGCGCTGAACGCCTGCTCTGAAGCCTGCTCTACACCGTCGATGATGATCAGAGGAGTAGATTCTCCATAAGTGGAAATACCGCGGACATAGATGTTCGCCTGGTTACGTCCTGGCTCTCCTGAAGTCTGAAGACCGCTGACACCTGGGGTGTTACCGAGGAGGGCGTTCGAAATGTTCGCTACAGAAGCAGCCACGAGATCGTTACCGTTGACTGCGGAGATGGCACCTGTGACATTGATCTTCTTCTGAGTGGCGAATGCAGTCACGACGACTTCTTCCATCAGATTGGCGTCACTTTCCATCTGGACTAAAATAAGTCTCTGGCCGTCACCTACCTGAATCTCCTGTGTCTTGAATCCGATGAACTGGAACTCGAGAACGGGATTCGCGGCTGTCAATGTGATGGAGAACTTACCGTCGATGTCTGTAGAGACTCCGTTGGTCGTACCCTTCTCCACTACAAATGCACCGTACAATGGTTCCCCATTATCGTCCTGCACTACACCATTGACTGTCCTGCTTTGGCCATAAAGCGGACTGGCAATGACTCCGCAAAGCAGTATGATACCGCTTAACAGAAATGATTTGAGTGATTTGGTCATTTTGGTTATGTTTTGTTATTAATACTCTGGATTACTTTACTTCATAGTACCTTGGCATGGTGTACATGTCCGGAAGGTCATTGCTGAAGAAAGTTGTAGGATCGTTGTACATCTTACGGAAGTCCTCTTCCGACTCGTGTCCCGGATAGACCGAGTAGAAATGTCTGTCCCACTCATTGCTTCCGACATACTTGTTGCGCCACATTACTATCAGACTGACTCTCTGGTTCTTTGCGCTTGCCAGAATGTGATTTGTCCAATAGTCCGGCCAGTTGAAACCTTCCGGACCGGTTTCGGTCACACCGCAAGGCTTCTTCTTTTCAAGAGAAAGCGCTGTCATTGCCGTGAGGTTGCTCTTGAATGCATTCGCGTTCGAGTAATGGTAGCAGTCCATTCCGAGGAAATCCACGTAATCGTCACCAGGCCATCTGTGGAGGAGACGGTTCTTTACTTCGCTTCCGTAGTCTGCATCCATCTGCGGAGAAATCGCGTAGATGAAGTTCCTTACTCCCTTGGTGTCTCTGAGATAATTGACAGTAAACTGCCAGAATCTTATGAATTCATCCTGAGTCGTGCAGGATGATCCCCACCATGACCATGTCTGAGTATGCTCGTGATATGGTCGGAATATGATCGGGATAAGTTTTCCGTCCGCTCCCTTGAGATTGTTGGCAAAGTCTGCGCATCTGTCCAGCCACTGGAGATACTTGGTTCTTGTGGCGTGGCCTTCTGTCAGGATACTTTTGACTACATCTTTGCTGGAATTGTCCCAAGAGTCTCCTCCGGTGTGAGGATTGTTCAGGTGGCAGCAGGCGGTGATTACTTCACCTCTGTTGTAGGCCTCGATGATGACTCTGCGGCGGATCTCATTTTCACCACTGGTGTGACGATTGTCCATTATAGGACCGAAATCCACACTGAATACACCCGGATAGTCGCCGCATACGGCCTTTGTGTCGGAGTTTCCCGGCTCATTGTACCAGTAGCGTCCGTACCATAGGTCGTCATGGTGACCGAACATAAAGCCTTTTTCTGCAATCGCCCAGAGATTGGCAAAGAGAGCCTTTGTCTCAGCAGTGGCATTCTTATCGACGATCCTGAGGGAAGTCATAGGGTTTGGATCACCGGTCTGGGTAACCTTGGATACCTTATAATAGTATCTGTCCTTGGCATCAGAGAACTTTACCTGTCCTTCGCGGTTACTTGTGTATCCGTTCGGGTCGGCTGTGAACCAGGCCTTGTTACCTTCCACTCTGTCGAACTCTATCCAGTCTGTCATAGGCTCGACACGAATGTCGAAATTGCTTTCGATTTCTATCGCGAATTCTCCTCCGGTATGAGCAATCTCAACGGATTCCTGCACGGTCATTGACCTTGTGTCGGAAGGCGTAGGCTCCGGAGACGGTTCGTTTCCGGAACAAGACATCGCAGCCAGCAGCGAAGCGGCCACGGTCATTAATGATATACCCATAGTCTTGTACATATTTACTGAGCAAGGAGGTCAGAGTGATTCTCGAGTGCTGTGTCTGTGTCCTGCTGCACGAGCCACATTGTGGTACGTACGTTGTCAGAGAACCATCTTGAGTCAGGATAATTCCAGTTGATGTTGTCGAATGGACCTTCGTGGCTTCTGCTGAATGCCATTGTCGGCACTGAGATGGTTACAAGCGAGAATGTGTGGTCACCTGCACCAAGCTGGCTGACTTTGTAGAGAGGCTCGGAATAATCTTCATCCTCGTATGCGTATACCGTGATGAATCCGTCGCCGGTCTTTCCCCAGCGACTCTTTCCGGTAGGGAAGATACGGTACTTGCCGTTCATGTCTGTCTTGTTCTGGAACATGTAGTTGGCATATTTGCCGTCAGCTCCAGGAGTGTTTACCAATGTTCCGAATGTGGCTCCGGTCTCGGCATCAGCCTCTTCGAGACGGAAACTGAGGATGTTGTCATCCTCGTCAGTAGGCATGTAACCGTCTCCCCAGTGCCACCACTTGTCCATTACGGTAGAGCGGACTTCTTCTCCGTCCCATCCTCCGTGGATGATGAATGCGCTTTGAGGGGCGCTGCCGTCGAGGATACCACCGATCGGTGTGAAACTGTAGGTTCCTTCGAGAGGATCCTTGAACTGTGAGTAGCTCACAGTGTAGGTGCGTGTCTCGCCGTTGTAGGCAGTCACGACAAATTCCGCTGTGCCGTCGCTGAAGTCAAGAGTGCTTCCCGGAGCGATCGATGCAGTAGGGCAGTATTCGCTCTCCGGATACTCAAAATCCAGAGCGACCACCTTTACCGCAGACATATCAAGTCCTCCGGTAATGAGACTGACTGTGACGGATCCTTCTGCGTCGTTGCGCCAGTTGTCTGTGATGACAGCTGCTCCGATCTGAGACTCGAGTCTCAGGTTTACCGGAGTACGCGTACGAAGCCAAGGATCTACAAGCTCTTCAGTGTTGCGGGGCTTTTCCGTGCAGGAAACAAGAGCCATGGAAGCAACCGCTGCAAGAAACAGATGTCTGTAAATCTTCTTCATAACGTGGTTCTTTAGTTTATAATTTTGGTTAATAGTTATCGGCGATTGGCCTATAATGCAATACAAATGTAGTTTTTGTGTAAAACAACAAAGTGAAGTGTTATGTCAAATCATTATACAATTTTGAGCGCGTCATGAAATGCATAATGAATGAGCGGAAAAGTATAATCCCATTAGAGCCTTTAATGGGTAACTTTGACCACGTATGAAAGAAATGCGTTACTGCTTATGAGAAGATTTCCTTTTTTGTGCCTTCTGGCCGCAGCGGCCGTGGCATCCTGCTCCGGTGACGGACAGAGGTTTTATCCTGCTTCCAGACAGCAGGTGTATATCGGCGAGGACATAGCTGTCACTGACACCGAATACGGAAAAGTACGCGGCTATAAGCTTCATGACGTGTATTGTTTCCACGGTATTCCATATGGTGCCCCAACTTCTGGGGAAAACCGTTTCATGCCTCCTCAGCCTCCTGCATCCTGGGAGGGCGTACGTGCGGCAGTAGCCTTCGGTGAATCAGCTCCACAGGAGTATTATGACCGCAGACCGGAATCATATTACATGTTCACCGACCACTGGAATTACGATATGATGGGCGAGGATTGTCTCAGGCTCAATGTGTGGACTTCCGGCTTGAAGGACGGCGGAAAGCGTCCGGTTCTTGTCTGGCTTCACGGAGGTGGATTTGCAAAGGGCAACGGTATCGAACAGGATGGTTACAATGGAGAGAACATAGCCCGTCGCAGAGATATAGTTTTTTGCTCGATCAACCATCGTCTCAATGCCTTCGGCTTCACAGACCTTTCATCGGTGGGAGGCGAAAAATATCGCCATTCGGCCAATGTCGGAATGCTTGACATCGTAGCGGCCCTCGAGTGGATAAGGGACAATATCGAGAACTTCGGAGGTGATCCGTCAAATGTAACCATAATGGGACAGTCGGGTGGTGGCTCCAAAGTGTGCATGGTAAGTGCAATGCCTTCAGCCAGAGGGCTTTTCCATAAGGGTGTGGCTCTTAGCGGTGATGCTGTGAGGGCTAACGATGCGGCTTATTCAGCTAAGCTTGGTGAGGCGATTCTGGCCGAAGCCGGACTCGAACCTTCGCAGGTGGACTCTCTTCAGAGGATGCCTTGGGAGGAGTATCTTGCTCTTGCAATGAGGGCCCAGAGGAAGTTCCAGGGAAGCTCCGGATACCGTGCGGGTTTTGCTCCTGTGGGCAATGATATCGACATTCCATCAGGATACTTTTTTGAAGGCTGGGAGTCGGACGTGCCTATGCTTCTTTGCAGTACTTTCCATGAATGGAATCCGAACAGGGACAATCCTGAATACGAAGACATCACGTTTGAAGGAGTGGCTGAAAAGCTTGCCGGTACCTATAAGGACCCGATGGCGGTGATCGACGGATATAGGGAAGTCTTCCCGGATGCCCGCCCGATAGAGATATGGGCATATGCTGTCTCACATCGATATGGAATGATTCAGACCGCCAATGCCCGATGCGCACAAGGCGCTCCAGTATATATGGGATGGTTCGGTTGGGAGTCTCCGCTTTTCGATGGCAGACACAGAGCGTTCCATTGCATAGATATCTCATTCTGGCTTATGAACACCGACCGTATGGTCACTCATAACGGAGGAGGAAACAGCCCTTACAAGCTCTCCATGAAGATGTCCGAAGCACTGGTGAATTTCATGAAGACCGGAAAACCTTCATCTCGAAGACTCCCTGAATGGGAACCATACACTCCTGAAAACGGAAATGTGATGATACTGAACAATAAGTCGTATATGACTTCTGATCCAGATAAGAAAGCACGTGAAATAGTAGAAAACAATTGGCTATGAAAAAGATGATATTGACTGCGGCTCTTTGCCTGACAATGACGGCTGCCGCGACAGCACAGACTGTTTCTGCTTGGGAAACCAAGGCAGACAGATCGAAACTTTTTGAACTTCAGGACCAGACCGTGGAGTTTGGATTCGACAGGAGCGAGAGGGCCGCTTACATTGTGGTGGATCCTATCCGTTCATATCAGACAATGGAGGGCTTCGGCTTCGCCCTTACAGGAGGCAGTGCTGAGCATCTTATAAAGATGACTCCGTCTGCCCGTCACGAAATCCTCCAGGAAATGTTCAATCCTGTCGATGGCGCCGGATTCAGCTATATCCGTCTTACTGTCGGCTCGTCAGACCTTAACAGCTTCACGTTCTCATATGATGATCTGGAGGAAGGTAAAGAGGATTTTAAACTGAAGAAATTCTCTCTGTCTCAGGATCTTAAGGATGTCGTTCCGGTAATGCAGGAGATTCTGGGTATAAATCCCAATATACCTATAATGTCCTCTCCATGGTCAGCTCCCGTATGGATGAAGGAAAGCGGAAATATCCGTGGCGGCAAGCTTCGCAAAGACTGCTATCAGGTTTACGCGGAATATTTCGTGAAATATGTCCAGGCAATGGCAAAGGAAGGTATCCATATCGATGCGATTACCATCCAGAACGAACCTCTCAATTCCCGAAACACTCCAAGTATGCCTTGGGATCCGGCAGATCAGCTCGAATTTGTGAAAAATCATCTTGGACCGGAATTCGAGAAAGCAGGGCTTGACACCGATATCATCGTGTTCGACCATAACTGCGACCGTCCGGACTATGCTCTTGCAATATACAATGATCCGGAGGCTGCAAAGTATGTGGCAGGTTCAGGATACCACCATTACCGTGGCGATCTCAGCGCCATGAGCTATGTCTATGAAGCTCGTCCAGACAAAAAGATATACTTTACCGAGCAGATGGTTACCGAACGCCCTGGCCTTGACAGAATCGATATCGCGGCTCCGGTGAAGAGACTTATCATCGGTGTTACCCGTAACTGGAGCAGCAATGTGATCCTCTGGAATCTTGCTGCAGACCCTCTCAATGATCCTCATACGGACAATGGTGGCTGCTCTATGTGTCAGGGAGCCATCACGATCGATGGAGATAAGGTGACCAGAAACCTTGCATATTATGTGATCGCCCATGCTTCCAAACTGGTTCCTCCGGGTTCGAAACGCATCTTCTCTACTGCTCCGGGTGAGAGAATCATCTCGATCTGTGAAGATGAGCAGCATCCTCAGTTCTGGCGCACAAATGTCATTGAGAAGGCTGATGTACCTGACAATGTGACCTTCCTGACACCTCAGGGAAAGATTGTGATGATAGTTTCTAACGATTCTTGGTCAAGACGTGAGGTAAATATCCAATATAATGGTAAATTTGCACGACTCAGACTCGATCCCGGCTCTGTCGCCACATATGTCTGGGATGCAGAATGACATAAACTATGGAAGGATTTTCAATCGGTATTATAGATATCATAATAATCGGCCTCTACCTGGTGTTCATCACCTGGTGGGGGCTTCGCCACGCTAAAGGCGGTGATGCCGGCTCTTATTTTCTTGCAGGAAGATCCATGCCATGGTGGGTCATCGGACTTTCGCTGTTTGCAGCCAGCATATCCAGCACTACCCTTATAGGCCAGTCCGGAGACGCCTATCATACCGGTATTGCAGTCTTTAATTATAATCTGACAGGCGGAGTGGTGGTGATGGTGCTCTTTGCCGTCTTTCTGCTGCCTCTGTATCTGAAGTCCGGGATTTTCACTATCCCTGAATTTCTGGAAAAACGCTATGATAAGCGCTCCCGATACTATTTCTCGGCCTTAAGCATCATAGGAACGGTATTCCTGGATGCGGCGGGTGCCTTGTATGCCGCAGTACTGATCATAAAGCTCATTTTCCCTGCAGCGGATACTGGACTGATAATCTGCATTTTCGCCCTGCTGGCCGCGTCTTATACCATCCCCGGAGGTTTGTCCTCGGCCATAAGCGCCGAACTTATCCAGGCAGTGATACTGATAGCCGGATCGGTGATTCTTACCATAGTCTGCTTTACGGGTGGAGGAATGGAATATATTGCCGGATTGATGCAGGACGGCGATGTTGCGGTGAAGCTTATCCGTCCGTTGGATGATTCTGCAACTCCTTGGCTGGGCCTGTTCATCGGAATGCCGATATCGGGAATCTATTTCTGGGCCAATAACCAGACTCTGGTACAGAGAGTACTCAGTGCGAAGAATGTCAACGAAGGACGCAAAGGCGTGATGTTCTGCGGCCTTCTGACAGTGCTCACCCTCTTCATCATAATATTCCCGGGTGTGATTGCGCGATTTTTCTTCCCTGACATTGAAAATCCGGATATGGTATATCCGACTATGGTTATGAAGCTTCTTCCGACCGGTCTTCTCGGTGTGCTTCTCTCCGCTATGCTTGCTGCTCTTATGTCCACGTTGAGTGCCATACTCAATTCTGCCTCGACGCTTTTCACAATGGACTTCTATGCCCAGCTTCGTCCTGACGCTGATTCAAAACAGCTTGTCCGTGTAGGTAGAATCTCTACAGTGGCAATACTTGTCATTGCTGCTCTTTGGGCTCCTAACATAAGCCGTTTCGACTCCCTTTTGAAATATTATCAGGAAATGATCTCGTATATCGCCCCTCCTATAGTAGCGGCGTTCATGACAGGAATATTTTCCCGTCGCACGAATGCCTCCGGAGCTTTTATAGGATTGATCGCCGGGCTTGTCATGGCGGTGATCCTGCTGTTCTTCAGGGAGGATATATTCGGAAACATGCATTTCCTTTTTGTCATACCTGTTCTCTTTGTCTTCAGTGTACTGGTGATTATGCTTGCGAGCCGTTTCTATCCGGCTCCGGCAGAGGACAAGCTTCAGACTACAGTATTTTCATTCAAGGAATTTCATGAAGAAGGGAAAGCCCTTAAAGGTGAATCTCTGTGGAACAACTACCGTGCGTGGGGTGCGGGCCTAATTGTATTGAGCGCATTGCTACTTATTATATTCAGCTGATATTATGCATCTTAAGAAATTTGAAAATAATCCTATAATATCTCCCAATCCGGACAACCAGTGGGAGAATCTTGTGACTTGCAATCCTGGTGTCGTCTATGACAACGGAACATTCCATATGCTTTATCGTGCAGCCGGAGACGATCCGGAACACGTTATCCGTTTCGGATATGCAGTCAGCAAGGATGGCTTCAATTTCACCCGTGTCAGCGATGCACCGGTATTCAGTCCGAGTGTGGACGGACCTGACAGCGGCTGCGTCGAAGACCCGCGTATCGTGAAGTTCGGCGATGAATTCTATATCACATATGCCTATCGCATTCATAATCCGGGACAATATTGGACATTCCCGCACGATGTCGTCCTGCTCCCTGAATGCGGAGAGGATTCTCCTGCTGTACTGAAGGAGAATATCGGCAATACAGGTCTTGCCATGACCAAGGATTTCAAGACTTTCAGAAGGCTGGGAAGGATCACTTCCCCTGTTCTGGATGACAGGGATGTCATATTGTTTCCGGAGAAAGTGAATGGGAAATATGTCCTTATGCATCGTCCGAAACAATATGTAGGGCCGGAGTATGGAGTGGATTTTCCTTCCATCTGGCTGAAATTCTCTGATGACCTTATGTCATGGGAGGATAAGCCCAGCCAGCTTCTTATCACGGGACGTCCAGGTACCTGGGAGGAAAAGATCGGCGGCAGCACTCCTCCGATTCTTACAGACGAGGGTTGGCTGGTCCTTTATCACGGAGTGGCTGATGGAGGCAAGGCTGAATATAACGTAGGTGCACTTCTGCTGGATAAGGATAATCCATTGAAGGTGATAGCTCGTACATCCGAGCCGATCCTTTCTCCGGAACATCCTTACGAAACAGACGGGTTCTACTGCAGGTGCATATTCCCTTGTGGAAATGTGGTGGTAGATGGTACCCTCTATGTATATTATGGGGCGGCTGACAGGTATGTCGGCGTAGCGACATGTTCTCTCCGACAACTTCTGGACTATCTTAAAAGCGAATGCCTATGCTAAGGATTCTGATGGTTTTTGCCGTCGGTTTCCTTTTGGCCGGATGCCGTACTTCAGAATTCGAGGTCAAGGTGACCGACAATATCATTAACAGGGATTATATCGGCAATGGAGCCGAATGGGACCCTTATGATGAAGCTATAGCCTGGGGTGCAGACCTGTCTGAGGAAGATTGGTCTGTACTTCTGCAAAGGGTAAGACCAATGGGGATGGGATATGTAAGATGCATGATCAACAGCCCCTTCCTCTATTGGGATGCATCGTCGCGTACATATGACAAGACTCGCAATATTGAAAAATTATGCAGGATACTTCAATTCTGCCAGGACAATGGAATCACTGTCGTTTACGGGGAGTTCAATCCACCGGAGCCTGCAATGAAGGATTCTCAGCAATGGGTTGAGATGTCTGTAGATTATCTGAACCACCTGGTCAATGTTCTTGGCTTCGACTGCATCAGATATTTTGTGATATTCAATGAGCCTGACGGACACTGGGCCACTACGGACGGAGATTATGAACTCTGGAAGTCAATGGCTCTTCGTTTTGATGCACAGATGCAGAAGTATCCCGGACTTAAGGAAAAGGTCTCCTTGGCGGCCCCGGATGCAGTAGTGCATAACATCCATGCTGAAACCGGCCTTTCAGTTGAAGACTGGTTGAAAATGACTGCGGGTGAATTGGATGATATTGTCGGTATATATGATGTTCACGCATATCCCGGTCAGCAGGAAGTCAGGAACGGTTCATATCTGGAAAAACTTAAGGCCTTGAGGGCTTTGGTCCCTGATGGGAAACGTATCATTCTGGGAGAGGCCGGCTTCAAATATGAAAACCCGGAGGATTTGCTGCTGTATAAGGAGAATAGCCGTCGTGCTGAAGAACATCCTTATGCCGGTGTGGCAGACTGCAATATGATGGTTTATGATCATTTCTATGGTCTGGATATGGCTCTGTTGGCTATGGATGTGATGAACAGCGGATTTTCCGGAATGGCAGTGTGGATGCTAGATGATGCTGCTCATTCGGTGGGGGATACTGGACTTAGGGAAAACATAAAGGTCTGGGGATTCTGGAATATATTGGGCTCTGAGGCCTTTGGCATGCCGTCGGAAGAGGAGATCCGCCCTTGGTATCATGCCTGGACACTGATGTGCCGTTATTTCCCGAAAGGATGTGATATCTATGAGGTGGAATCATCTTTGGCAGAAGATATCCGCATATGTGCTGCTCGCTTTCAGGAACATCATACGGTTGCGTTTGTGAACTGGTCTCATGAGGATAAGACAGCGAAACTGACACTCCCATATACTTTTTCTGATTCACGAGTATATGTTTATGAAGATTCGGTATATTCTGTTGATGCCGATGGAATGCTTTTCCCAGCAGTGACTGGCGTTTCGGGAGATCGTATTGAAATAAAGCTTCCTTCTCAGTCACTTGTTTTGCTGACCGATATGGATTAATGGTGTATTTGGCGGGTAAATGGTTATACTTTTTTGAACGCTCTGTTTATTGATGTTGAAATATTCATTAAGTTTGTAAGGTCAAGAACTTGAAGCTATGAATGAAATTCAACAGGAAATCGTTCCTATTACCCAGGATGATCTGTTTGTAATTATGAATCATCCGAATGCAAAGTTTGACTATCCCATACACTGTCACCCGGAGTATGAGATCAATCTGGTCATGAAGACTTCCGGCACCAGAGTCGTCGGAGATTATGAAGAGGCCTTCAGTGACTTGGATATAGTTATGACCGGCCCATATGTTCCTCACGTATGGAAGTCAGATCTGCTGACCAACCATGTCATAACAATACAGTTCTCCTGTGATCTGCTGAGTTTCCAGATGATTAACAAGCGCTTGTTCATGCCTATTCGTCAGCTTCTTGTAGACTCTACTCAGGGACTTCAGTTCTATGGCACAGAGGCTGAAAGAATCCGTGATGAAATAATGGAGCTTACAAGGATACAAGGCTTCCAGACCGCCACGAAATTTCTGACTCTCCTGAATTTTATGGCTGCAGCTCCGCGTCGAAAGCTTGTGAGCAATATGTATGAGTCTGAGAATCTTGTGAATTCATCCAAGTCCAGACGTATCACTAAGGCATGCAAATATATCGAGGAGAATATTTCCCAGAAGATAAGCCTGGCGGAAGTCGCTGCTCTGGTCAATATGTCAGAGTCTGCATTCAGTCATTTCTTCAAGAAAAAGACCGGCATATCATTCATAACATATGTCAATAATCTGCGTGTAGCCAAAGCCTGCGATCTTCTGGCCAGCACCTCGCTGAGTGCATCCGAAATATGCTATGACTGCGGATTCAACAATAAATCGAACTTCATCCGCATTTTTACCAAACGCAAGAATATGACTCCTATAGAGTATAGGAATCATATCACTCAGCTTCTTATAAAGTATTGATTATCTGAATACTCCGATAATGTTAGGAACCTTTCTCTCACCCTGTGCGTCGAACTTTCTGTTGTCGCTCGGGTGATTCAATACGCCTTCTTCACTGTGCCATAATGTGGATGATCCTCCACCGTCCAGATTGATTGCATCCTCCAGATTCAGGAAACTGCATATCAGAGCGGTTTCGTATATGCTGGTACCTTCTGCCTCTGCTGGATGTCTTCCGTCGATCACTATCAGGTAGATATTGCCCTTTCTGTCATATCCCATGGCTGAACGCGGATGCCTTTTGTCATAAAATGAGTCGGTCCCATTCCCGTTTTCATCAGCCTTCATTGTTTCCGGTACGACTGTTTTCGTGTCTTCCATAAGGATCGGTCCGCTTGCAAGAACGGAGTGCCATTTCCCTGCTACTTCCTCATATTGATCTGGTTCGCATCCGGTTATGACGATATTGCGGCCCCGGCGGTTCTTGATCGCGACGACACCATTGACGCGAAAACCTTCTGAAGCAGAGGTTTCTCCCAGCACTTGGTCTGCTATTCTGAAATATGTGCAGGGGGTCAATTGCTTCATGTTGAAATAACTGCCGTTCATCGCTATCAGCATCCCTTCCCTTTGTGCGATTTCGCTGGTCTTTCCTGCCTTTTCTCCCGGGCTGTGTATCAATGCAGTCCTGAATCTTCTTGCAGGATATTTTATTATCGAGATGCTTTGTGCAGATTCGAAAATCTCCATCTGTGCGGTCATAGCCGTCGCTCCGCCTTCAAGTTTCGTGATGGCCCATTCTGCATTGACGAATGCCAATGAGTCCTTTTCGCGGTCAATTCCCCAGATCGGGAAACCTGCGATGAGCAATGCAAATGTTATCAGTATCCTTTTCATAATGCCGTAAAAATACAAAAAATCTCCGATATATGAATTCTGCAAGAAAAGTCGTATCTTCGCAAGTCTGAACAGCATAAACTATTAAAATCTAAGATATGAAGAAAGTTTTGGTAATCGGTGGAGGCGGACGTGAGCATGCTATCGTGGATGCTCTTAGCCGTTCCCCTCAGGTAGGAAAGATCTATTGTGCTCCGGGTAATGCCGGAATCTCGGCTCAGGCTGAATGTGTTCCTTTGAAAGATACTGATGTAGAGGGTCTTAAGGCTTTTGCACTCGAAAACGGCATCGACCTTGCGGTAGTTGGTCCTGAAGTCTCTCTTGCAGCAGGAGTGGTGGACGCATTCAAGGCTGCGGGTCTCCGAATTTTCGGACCTTCAAAGGCTGCCGCTACAATCGAGGCCAGCAAGGATTTCGCTAAGCAGCTTATGGCTAAGTACAATGTTCCTACTGCCGCATTCGAGACTTTCGAGGATTATGAAGCAGCTCTTGAATATGTGAAGAAGGGCTCTATCCCAGTGGTCCTCAAGTATGACGGACTTGCAGCCGGCAAGGGTGTGGTGATTCCTGAGACTCTGGAGGAGGCTGATGAGGCTCTCAAGGATATGCTTCTCGATGACAAGTTCGGCAAGGGCAAGGTCGTTGTGGAAGAATTCCTTACAGGTCCTGAATTCTCATTCATGTGCTTCGTGGATGGAGAGGATGTCTATCCTATGACTCTTTCACAGGACCACAAGCGTGCCTACGAGGGTGACAAGGGTCCGAACACAGGCGGTATGGGAGCATATTCTCCGGTTCCGATCATTACTGATGAGGATGTGGATTATGCAATGGAGAAGATAATGAAGCCTGTAGCCTCTGCAATGGTGGCTGAGGGCTGCACATTCACCGGAGTTCTCTACGGCGGACTTATGAAGACCCCGGCAGGTGTGAAGGTTATCGAGTTCAACTGCCGTTTCGGTGACCCTGAAACAGAGGTTGTGCTTCCTCGTCTCGAGTCTGATATCTATGACATTTTCTCAGCTGTAGCAGACCATACTCCTATGCCGCAGATCCAGTGGAAGAAGGAGGTCACAATGGGCTTTGTAATGGCTTCAAAGGGTTATCCGGGAGGCTATGAGAAGGGTTATGAGATCAAGAATCTTGACAATCTTCCTGAGAATATCAGAGTATTCCATATGGGTACTTCCCTCAAGGACGGTAAGTATTACACCTCAGGTGGTCGCGTCCTTATGGTGGTAGGCTTCGGCGCTGACCTTCAGGAAGCTCATGACAAGGCTCTCGCAGCAGTGGAATCAATCGAATGCGACAATCTCTTCTATCGTCGCGACATCGGATGGAGGGTTCTTTGATGCCAGGGGCTCTGCCCCTTAATACCCCGCGCCCTTTCGCCTTTCCGACTTTCTTGCGAAAGTCCCGGCCCGGACGGGCGTCTGATGACGCCTGTTTATAATAGGAATTTAAATGTTTATATTATGGCAACAGTAATATCAGGAAAAGAACTTTCAGCTCAGCTGAAGGAGGAAATGAAGGCTCAGGTAGCCACATTTCCGGAGAAATACGGCCGTGTGCCGCATCTGGTTGTAATCCTCGTCGGTGAGGATCCCGGCAGTGTTTCATATGTGACCGGCAAGGCAAAGGCGTCCGAGGTTGTAGGCATAAAGAATACTACCATCCGCAAACCGGATACCATCACAGAGACTGAACTTCTCGGCCTTATCGAGGAACTCAATGCTGACGATACCGTGGATGGCATCCTTGTACAGCTTCCTCTTCCTAAGCATATCAGCGAAGACAAGGTGATCGCAACCATTGCAAAGGAAAAAGATGTAGACGGATTCCACCCTCTCAATGTGGCGGCTCTCTGGCAGAAACAGGACTGTGTTCTCCCTTGTACTCCTAAGGGAATCATCAAGATGCTCAAGAGGGCCGGTGTGGAAATCAAGGGCAAGAGGGCAGTGGTGATCGGTCGAAGCAATATCGTCGGTCTTCCTGTTTCGAAGCTTCTCCTTGATGAGAATGCCACAGTTACCATCGCGCACAGCCGTACTGTGGATCTCCAGACAGTTACCCGTAATGCCGAAATCCTTGTCGTGGCCATCGGACGACCTAAGTTTGTGACTGCCGATATGGTGTCAGAGGGTGCTGTGGTGATCGATGTGGGAGTTAACCGCGACCCTGAGACCGGAAAGCTCTGCGGTGACGTGGATTACGCTGCAATCGAGCCAAAGGCGTCAGTCATCACTCCTGTTCCCGGTGGAGTAGGTCCGATGACTATCTGCTGTCTGATGGAGAATACCATCGAGTGTTTCCTCCGCAAAATGAAAAAGTAAGTATTCCGCTCAGAGGTCGGTTTATTATACAAAACAGACTGGCAATGAATGGAAGCGACATGCCACCCCCGGCTAGGGGGTGCCTCCCGGTAGGGAGGCGGGGGTCGCTGGAATTCATTGCCAGTCTGTTGTATAATAAACCCTATCCCTTCTGGGCCGGCTCATCCAGCTTCAGAAGAGGATTTCGCTTAGATGAAAAGTACAGCATAAGAGCCACGGCTACAGCCACGACTCCCAGCAGGATGAAGATATACTCGGCATAGATTGCAGCCTGGACCTCCTGAGCATGATTGCCCGCCTGTGTGATTGTGCGCGTAAAGATACGGCCCACATAGATCGGGACTGCCCACATACCCAGATTCTGCACCCAATATATCAATGAATATGCTGTTCCAAGATTCTTCTCCGGAATGATCTTTGGCACAGAAGGCCACATTGCAGATGGTACAAGTGAATAACCGATTCCCAGAAGAGCAATTGCAACATAGGCGTATCCCGGTACTCCCTGCGGAGCAAATGTTATGATAAGATGTGACAAAAGTACCATTCCCGAACCCACAATCATCCATGTAGTGGCCTTTCCTACCTTGTCCACCAATGCTCCGAAGAGGGGAGTGAAAAGGATAGTGAAGAATGGAATCATCGCCAGAAGCACTGTCGCGATGTCAAGATTGACCCCGAAAAGAGGGAGCAGGATAGACACTCCGAATTTCTTGAAACGGATCACGCAGCAGTAGAATGTCACGCAGAGTACGGCTATCATCAGGAAGCGCGGATTGCTCAGAACCTTCCAGATATCCGAGATCCTGAACTTATCTTCCTCAGCAGTTTCCACCTTGTCAGTTTCACCGGTCTGACGGTCGAATCTTGCATCCATTGCCACAAATATTGCCCAGAGAAGTACGCCTGAAGCTATTACTGCAAGGCCGATGAGGGCAGGCTTGTTTGTATCTGCAAGTGTGTAGATCTCTCCTGCGCTCTTTTGAGTCACGATCATCGGAGCGATAAGGATTGCCGTAGCCGTACCGAAACGTGCGATGGCGAGCTGCAGACCCATCGCCAGAGCCATATTCCTTCCTTTGAACCATTTGGCGATGGAACGTGTAACTGAAACTCCTGCGATTTCACTTCCGAGTCCGAAGAGCATGCATCCGATGTAAGCGATTGTCAAAGACTTTTCCGGAGCGAATCCTGCGGAAATTGCGAAGGTCACGAGTGCAGCTCCTCCTGCCATCATGCCTATGAATATGGAACCGACCAGTCTTACTCCGAACTTATCCAGAAGAGCTCCGCACACGATAAGGCCTCCCCAGATGCACAGGAAGGAGTATCCGCTGGCATAGAATCCGTAATCAGCCATATCCCATCCCAGTTCGAGCGTTTCAGGATTCTTGAAAAGCTCCGAAAGGGAGGAGAACATATCGTCGAAGAAGTACGACGCAAACATAGGAACAACAAGGCATGCCAGCGCCAGCCAGCATGCCCATTTATTGTCCCTGAGAGTGTTTTTCAGGGTTGACATTCTTTCTTGATGTTAGGAAGTTCGAGTCCGTATCCTTTCTTCTTGTCCTCGATCTTGAGGAAGAATGACATGAAGAATGCCACTACTCCGAATGAAGCGAAGATAATCATCGGAACTGCGTATCCACCGGAAGCCTTGAGTGCATTACCGATGATCAGCGGAACGAAGCAAAGACCTACATTCTGGATCCAGAAGATAAGCGAATATGCACTTCCGAGAATCATCGGGTCGATGATCTTAGGAACTGAAGGCCAGAGGGCTGCAGGAACCAATGAAAACGATACTCCAAGAATCACGATGAGCAGAAGAGCAAAGCCCTTGCTTGGGAATGCCGGAAGGAGGAATGCGAAACTGAGATGGCAGGCAATCATGATGATGGCGCCGATCATAAGCATTGTCGCACCCTTACCCTTGTTGTCGAGGAATGCTCCGAGGAACGGAGTGAGAACCATTGCGAGGATCGGGAACCATCTGAAAAGGTCGGCAGCTTCAGATGCAGGAATCTGAAGGGTCACCTCGAGGAAATTGGTCGCATATCTCTGGAACGGGAAGATTGCCGAATAGTAAAGTACACACAGAAGGGCTACAAGCCAGAACATCTTGCTGCGGAAGATCTTGCCGAGGTCGCTTACCTTGAACTCCTCGCTTGAGTCGCAGCCGGCAGTGATTCCTTTCTGTCTGTCAAGCTTCGAATCCATCACTGAGAATACAATGAAATTGATCAGACCGATAAGAAGGAGGATAACGCAGAAAAGGATCGGAGCTTCGATGTTGCCGAACTTGTCAGCAAGGCGAGGAGATGCTGAAAGCACCGCGAATACGCCCAGACGTGCGATTGCCATTTCGAGACCCATTGCAAGAGCCATCTCCTTTCCCTCAAACCACTTGGCGATTGCCTTTGATACTGTGATACCAGCCATTTCGCATCCGCATCCGAAGATCATGAAGCCGAGTGAAGCCATCTTTGCGCTTCCAGGGAGAGCTGTCCACCATGAGCCGAGCCAGTTGCAGAACTCGGTAGCCTGGAACCATTCAGTGATACCGATATACTTGATACCTGCTCCGATCACCATAAGTGAAGTCGAAAGGATACCAGTAAAACGGACACCCATCTTGTCAAGGATGATTCCGGCGATGATAAGGAATCCGCAGACGTTAAGGATGTACTCCGAAGCTGCGTATGTTCCGAAAACCGAGCTGTCCCAGCCTCTTGCAGACTCGATCAGAGACTGAAGCGGAGACATCACGTCCACGAACATATAAGCGAAGAACATTGCCAGGGCAATGAGGATCAGGGCAGCCCACCTTGCGGCGAAGCTGTCGTTGAGATACTTTTTGATTGTTTGTGACATAATATTTGTTAGTTTATATTGCTATAACGAGTTTGCGAAGATAGCGTTTTTTTAGTACCTTCGCAAGTCAAACTGTTTTGAACAAAATATGGATCAGAACCATACGACATACGCGATACTTGAAAAAGTCGATTCTCCCAGGGACATCAAGACGATGGACTTTGATCAGCTGCGTCAGCTTTGTGCGGAGATAAGACAATATATGATAGAGTGCTGCTCTGTGAATCCCGGTCATCTGGGATCCAGTCTGGGTGCTGTCGAGCTTATTGTCGGACTTCATTATGTCTATGATACTCCGGGTGATAAGCTTGTTTTCGATGTAGGACATCAGGCCTATGCACATAAGATCATAACAGGCCGTAGGGAGGCGTTTCGCCGTAACCGTATGAAGGATGGCATCAGTGGCTTTCCAAAGCGTTCTGAGAGCGAGTACGATGCCTTTGGTGCAGGACACTCGTCGACCTCCATATCCGCAGCTCTCGGATTCGCCGAGGCTGCAAAGCAGCAGAATCTCGCTCAGAAGGTCGTGGCTCTGATCGGCGACGGCTCATTGACAGGAGGCCTTGCATTCGAAGGACTGAACAATGCCGGTGCCGCCAAGACCGACATACTTGTCATCCTCAATGACAATAACATTTCAATTGACCGCAATATCGGAGCAATTCACGAGTATCTTCTCAATATTACGACCGATCCAAGATACAATAATGCAAAAAAACGTATCTGGGACAGGTTGGGAGACGGAAGGTTCAGGAAAATGATCCAGAAAATGGTCGTAAGTACCAAGTCATCCCTTGTGCGTCATAGCGGAGGCGACCTTTTCGAGGCAATGGGATTCAGATATTTCGGCCCGATTGACGGAAACGACATCGAACAGGTGGTACGCACGCTCCGGAAACTGAAGGATATTGGTGGACCGCTTATCCTGCATACATTGACAACGAAGGGCAAGGGTTATGCTCCGGCTGAGGCCAATCAGACAGTATGGCATGCACCCGGAATCTTTGATCCTGAGACAGGAGAGCGTATAAAGAGTGAAAAAGGCGAGAGCAGATATCAGGATGTCTTCGGAACCGTACTTCTTGAGCTTGCAAGGATGAATCCCAAGGTGGTGGGAATAACTCCTGCAATGGCATCCGGATGCGGCATGAATCTTCTTGCCAGGGAGATGCCGGAAAGATTCTATGATGTCGGAATCGAGGAGGAGCATGCAGTGACTTTTTCTGCGGGTCTTGCAGCAGGCGGATTGAAACCTTTCTGTAACATTTATTCTTCATTTTCTCAGAGAGCCTATGATCAGATAATCCACGATGTGGCTCTGCAGAACCTTCCTGTCGTACTGTGTCTTGACAGAGGAGGAATCGTGGGTGAGGATGGTGCGACGCATCATGGCTGCTATGATATGGCCATATACAGAACCATTCCCGGGGCGATAGTTGCTGCACCTGCTGATGAGACGGAACTGAAGAATATGATGTACTCGGCCATGCTTTCTGACAACGGCCCTTATATAATAAGGTATCCGCGCGGATACGGTGAGGGTGCGGGATGGCAGAGCGCATCCTATGAAGAATATGTTCCGGGCAAGGGAACTATGCTTCTGGATGGTGAGGGTGTGGCTGTGATTGCTGCCGGTCCTGTGGTGAACAGGGCTTTCGAGGCTGCGAAAGAGCTGAAAGATAAGACAGGTTCTTGCCCTGCTATATATAATATAAGGTATATAAAGCCGATCGATGAGGAAATGCTGGAGGAGATATGTGGAAGATTCAGTGAGATCGTCACTATAGAAGACGGAAGCATTGTCGGAGGATTGTATGGAAGTGTAGCTGAATATGTATCCTGCCATCATAAAGGCGTTTATGTTACCCCTATTGCAATACCAGACAGGTACTTAAGTCAAGGAACGCAGGATGAGTTGAGGGATGAATGCGGTCTTACAACGGCAAGGATAAGGGAGCTTCTTGAAGAAAAAATGAAAAAAATCTCAAAAAAAGATTAAAAAGTTTTGGAGATTTAAAAATAATGCCTACCTTTGCAATCCCGTTAAGGAAATACACTCTGAGACGGAAAACAAAACAACATTGCCGATGTAGCTCAGTTGGCCAGAGCACGTGATTTGTAATCTCGGGGTCGTGGGTTCGATTCCCTCCATCGGCTCAAAAGTTCTTAAAAGAATTTTGGGAGAATACCAGAGTGGCCAAATGGGGCAGACTGTAAATCTGCTGGTTTATACCTTCGGTGGTTCGAATCCATCTTCTCCCACTAAAAGCCCGATCACATTTTCGGGCTTTTATTTTGAAAAAGAGATTTTT
>JBGVCR010000091.1:0-8456 GCA_045118995.1 Candidatus Cryptobacteroides sp. | reverse complement strand
CCCCCAAGGTCTCTCCGTCGGAAAGGATGACAGCCTTCTCGATACAGTTCTGCAACTCTCGGATATTGCCGCTCCAGTACTGACACTTGAGAAGATCTTGCGCCTCAGGAGTGAGTCCAGAAACGTAACGGCGATATTTTTCAGCATACTTCCCGATGAACATATTCGCCAGGGGAACAATCTCATCCGTCCTTTCACGAAGTGCCGGAAGGAGAAGATGCATGGTGTTGATTCGATAGTAAAGGTCCTCGCGGAACTCTCCGTCCTTCACCATCTGCTCCAGGTTCTTGTTTGTCGCGCAGATAAGCCTGATATCAACTGGAATCGCCTTGGTGTCTCCGACCCTAGTAATAGTCTTGTTCTGAATGGCCCTGAGAAGCTTTGCCTGCAGATGAAGAGGAATGTTTCCTATCTCATCAAGGAAAAGAGTTCCTCCGTTTGCCTGCTCGAACTTACCGACATGATCCGCATGAGCATCAGTGAACGCACCCTTGACGTGGCCGAACAGTTCGCTCTCGAAAAGCGTCTCGGTCAAGGCTCCGGCATCAACGCATACCATAGGCTTCAATGCCCTGTCTGACCTGCGATGAATCTCACCGGCCAGTACATCCTTACCTGTTCCGTTCTCACCTGTGATGAGTACCGAGGCATCGGTCATGGAAATCTTCTCGACAGTCTTATAGATCGCTGTCATCTGTGCGCCCTTGCCCCAATGCATCTTGATTGATGAGGCAGGAACAGCAGAAGCCTCACGCGCCTCTTTGCTTCTATTGGCATAAGCAGCCTTCAGAATCTCAATGAGCTTCTCATTATCCCAAGGCTTGACGACAAAATCGAAAGCACCTCTCTTCATTCCTTCGACTGCCAGCTGTATATCCGCGTATGCTGTAAAGAGTACGACTTCGACATCCTCGCAACGCTTCTTGATCTCAGAAAGCCAGAAAAGGCCCTCGTTGCCGGTATTGATGTCAGTATGGAAGTTCATGTCGAGCAAGACCACATCCGGACGGAAGTCAGCAAGCCTGCTAACGAGTTCCTTCGGAGAAGGAATCAGCTCCACCTGCGCGAAATGCATAGGCAGGAGCAGTCCCAGTGCCGCCCTGATGCCGTTGTTGTCATCTACAACCAATATTTTTGCTTTGCTCTTTGCCATACTGAATCTGTAACTTACAAATGTAGTAAAATTTCTCTATTCCTTCTTCAGCACTTCAGAAGGATTTGTTTGCATCATCCTGAGTGCCTGCACAAGCACTGAAAGTATGACTATTGTCAATACTATTGCAAGGGCAGACAAATAAATGACAGAGGAGTTCTCAGTTCTGATCACATATCCTTCAAGCCAACGGCTGATGACAGTATAAGCAACCGGTATTGCAACAAGTGCTGATACGACGACAGGGAGTGTGAAATCCAATATCATCTTTCTGACCATCTCACCTTTAGAACAACCGAAGACATTACGTACTGCATTATCCTTTTCACTAGTCTTTGCATAATAACTGCTCAGACCGATGATAGTCATTATCGTCATCAAGAGACATATTATCGAGAATCCGCTCAGAAGCTTGAGCATGTTTTGCTCTTCCTGAATTTCCTCTCGAAGGGATTCTTCCAACGTCTTTATATAAACAATATCCCCATTATAGCCTTTTGAATCATAGAACTCTCTGATATATTTCTTGACCTGATTCGTGTTTTCGTCGGTCTTGATGCAGATCTGTCTTCCGGTTGTAGCAGAGAAGTCGTTAAAAATGCTGATGCCCATAAAGTCTCCGGATGTATCATCTTTAATCGATCCCAATCTGAGGTCAGCCACTGTTCCACAAATAGGAGTGTCAACCCATTGATAATTGATCATATCCCCACTCCTAAATTCAGTGATGGCGTCATAAGTACTTTGGCATAGATACAGGTTTTCCGCATTAATAGCAGTAGAAAAGTCCTCAAGGAATTGTATTCCTAAGATGTCAAAATACTCACGATCTCCCTCAATTACTCTTATCCTTCCTGTTTGTCCGTCCTTACTTGCTATTACAGAATATCCTGCTCCGTCAGGAGGGGTAACATACGATCCTATCTGACTGATATAAGATTGCGCCTTAAGTTCGTCGTAGTAGCGGTGATTATCCTTGTCAAGGAAATACACGATTATTATACCATCTGTCTCATAACCCAATGGCTGGTTCATCAAATGTCTGGTCTGACGGGTAATGCCAAACAGGATCGATAATGCTCCGATGCTTAAAAGTCCGGCGATGCAGATGAACATCTTACCGAAGATTTTCTTGTCTTTATACCTTGCCTCTCCCTTGAGAATGTTGATTGCACTATACGACGATAATATGATTGAAGGTATTGCGCTGGATAAACCTACCATCAAAAGTAGGATTCCAGCCAGAACAAGGTACTCGTTTAAATGTGCAAACGGTTGGATATCGGCTCTCAGCACCTGACCTACAGGCTCCTTGAAACCAAGGGCAAGCAATATAGCAAAGAAACAGGACACCATAAGTAGAGCGAACGCTTCAATGAAACACCTGAAAATGATACCCTTCCTACCTGTGCCCAATAACTGACGTGTGGCAATCTCCTTGATTCTAAATCTAGAGAATGCGATAGTAAGAACCACATAATCAAGTAATGCAATAACTGTGAGGAATATGCACATTATCAGGTATATGCCGAAAAGTTTTCCGCTTCGGATATTTGTGAACGTAAAGTAGACACCTGGTGCGTCAGCATCGGAAAGTTTCTTTATGTCCTGAAACCTGCTCACCCTTACTTCTTTGCCTGATGGGTCTTCTCCAGACTGGTTTGGAGTCTTTCTGTACTCTTCGGTCAGCTGCCTTGCCAGATCCTCAATGTCAGCGCCCTCATTTATACGCACAAAGTTTACTTCGCTTATACGCACCAAGCCGGCATAGTTAACCTTCTCCATCTCACGGAAGAGATCTATGCTGATAAATATATCCGGGTTGTTGAAGATTGTCTTTGTGTAGGGCTTGAGTACGCCTGTTACAATCATATTCACATCCACATTAGTCATGTATGTGTAATATCCGGAATAGGCGTTGTTCTCAAACAAGTTGATCTCTTTACCGATAGCGTCACCATCAGGGAAAAGAACATTCGCGATTTCTTCGGATAGTACTACTGAATTCTTTGTGGACAGAGCCGTTTGCGGGTCTCCTTCAGCAAATGGGAAAGCGAAGAAGTCAAAGAAATTCTGACTGGCGGCAACTGTTGATACATTGATTTCATTATCTGCATATCTGACGACACTGGCTCCGGAAATCAGTGCCTTTCCATCATTTCTGGCAAAATAAGCGCACGATTCCTTGAACTCCGGAAATTTCTCATATAGTCCGGAAACTTCATGTGGAGCAGTGATTTCATCGGAACTATAGCATATATGTATGTCGTCAGTATTCTTCAGCGCTTTGTTCACACTCATGTCATCCACAATGTATGAACTCAGCACAATGACAAATGCCAGTGCAACACTCAGCCCCACCACCTCAATGATGGTGTAGAGCTTGTTTCTTGATAGGAATCTCAGGTAACTCTTCATAGTCTACTCAGTCTTAAGCGCATCCACAGGATCTGTACTAGCCGCCTTCCATGAACGCAATGTTACGATACTCACTGTCACAGCCACGACAATAAACAAGGCCAATGCATAAACCCAATAAGGTGTTGAAATGCGGGTCGCAAACTGTTGTAGCCAGTTTGTGCTAAACCACCAAGCCAATGGTGCAGCAATGAAGAAGCAGCAAAGAATTATCCATACATAACGACTGTTCAACATAGAAATCATCTGCTTCGTGGTTGCTCCATAAACTTTACGGACGGCAATCTCCGAATATCTATGCTGGGTCTCGAACATAACCACGCCAAACACTCCCATCAAGGCTATCACAATCGCAAGCACTGCAAACAGGCCAATCAAAACCATATCCTTTCTAGTCTGAGAATAAAGATCCTCTATAATCTGGTCCATATATCTCACGTCCGGCTTTCTTGCGGCAGGCGCAAGTTCCGATGTCATGTCATGGACATAGTCAGCAAAAGCTCTAATGCTTGCTCCCTTATGCAATCTCACATAGAAGTGACTCATTCTGTCTGACTCTAAAGCACAATAGAAAACATTATATTCATCCGGTTGGCTGACTGATGACAGACGGACATCTTTGATTATTCCGACATAAGTGAAGTTTCCTTCAGAACTTCCAACAGGAATACCGACATCTCTATGCAGACGTTGGGTCATGATTATATCCTTACTATAGCCGGAAGACTGAGTAAAACCATTACCATCAACAACCTCAAATCCAAAGAACTGAAGGAAATTCCAGCGGACTCCATTTGCCCTCACGTGATATTCCTTGTCATCGTATATACGTCCCCATCTCTGGTTACAGCTTAGCAGATTCATCTGAGATGCAGTTACATCCGCAACGTCTGGATGCTGCTTCAATCTCTCCACAACTGTCTCAGGACGTGTTCCTAAGTCCCATGAAGCAAAAGTCACGATATTTTCCTTGTCAAACCCAAGATCGTAATTGACCATATAGCGGTACTGAAGGAAAAAGACAGATGTCACAATGACGAGAAACATAGCCACAGTAAACTGGATGCCAACCATGATGGATCTCATTCTTCTTCCGGCAACTGATTGTGCAAAACCGCGCTTTACTCCCAAAGATGCATTAAACTTAGTGATATAGAATGCAGGATATAGAGCAGCCACGACAGCTATCAAGACCATCAGACCGATAATCATTCCTATAACCGGAATATTGTTTCCGATCGCCAAAGAGCAAATAGAAAAGTCAGTAATAAAACTGTCTTCAATAGCAATCACCAGCAATAATGTGAATACCATCGATATAAGTACCAGACCTATAGCTTCAAACAGGAAACTCCATCTCAACGCTCTTTGACTAGCGCCGAACACCTTGCAGATATTCACGGAACGCATCCTGACTGGTACGAGGGCCAGGAAGAAGTTGATGAAATTTATGAAGGCTATAAGAACTATAATCAGAGCGATGCTGGAAAGAATGATTGGAGTTGACTTCTTGCCTGTCTGGAAGTTGCCGGAGTCGTGAAATTCTGTATAGTACATCTTATCAACTCGCACAAGTCGGGTAGCCAACAGGTGGGCTCCGTTCTCAATTTCTTCCTTGAGATATTCCTCTTCCTCTGGATCTTCGGCAATCCATTCCTGCACCATACCGAGATACCACTCAGCATAGCACTGTTTGAATATCTCAATATATGCATTTAAGTCTGCACCTTCTCTGAAGCGGACATAGTTACTGTAGTTCCAGTTATTGTTGCCTGACGAAAATACACCCTCATCATTCTGCATTATGCCCCAATGGCCAAAAATGCAGTTCTTTGGCATATCCTCATAGATAGCAACGATTGTCTGTGGATTCGTAGGTTTTCCGTCATCAAATCTACGGCCACCTTCAAACCATATGGCCTCACCAACACCAACGCCAAATTTATCTGCTATAGAGCGAGACACAATGACGGTATTAGGCTTTTTTAATTCAGAGAAATCACCTTCCAAACATTTAAATCCAAAGAAACTAGGTGTATTAGCTGTACCTTGATATACATAGTCGTTGAACGATTCGAAGTTATAATCGTTCTCTTTTACCCAAACCCTGCTGATCATCGGATAAGGGGCAATAGAGGCAACCTCTTCCGCATCGGGGAACAAATCCATTGCCTCGTACGCCAATGCTCCAGGAGAATTCGGACTCCAATGCATTTCGTCCGGATCTCCAATATTAGGAGAAATCAGATAAGTAAGCTCCGCATCTTTTAGCGAATCATTATATGTGAGGGTATACCACACCTGTGCTGCAATCACATAGAAAGCAACAAATGCAAAGGTAAGTCCTACCACATTAAGCAGCGACGCCGCCTTATAACGACGAAGTGTCATCCAGAAATTTGATAAATGTGTATTCATAACGATCCACTACTCTGTTTTAAGTGCATTTGCCGGATCTGCAGTGGCAGCCTTCCAGCTTCTGATGACCACCACGCTGATGGTTACCGCAAGCACAGCAACAAGTGCGAGGGCAAATACCCACCAGTGCATAGGACAGCGGTGTGCGAATGTTGCAAGATATCTGTCTACAATTACCCAGCTGATCGGAGCTGCCACAGCAAAGCATACAAGCACGATCTTCACGAATCTGCTGCAGAACATTGCCAGGATTTCCTGGACAGTTGCACCGTTCACCCTGCGTAGAGCGATCTCCCTGCGGCGGTACTGGGTCTCGAACATCACCAGACCGAACACTCCCATCAAAGAAATAATGATGGCGATAAGTGTAAAGAGGCTGATGAGATCCGACAGCGCCTTCTCCTTCCTGTATGTGGAATCGATATTTTCCTCAAAGAAACAGATGTCCCACTCATCCGGTGATATGTTATATCTCCACTCACTGAGAGTTGTTCCGATATGCTTCATCACCTGATGATAGTCTGCCCCTGCAGCAACTCTGATGAATGCAGTCGAAGGATACCACCAAGGATTTCTACCATATACATAAAGAGCGAACGGGCTTACCTCTTCCTTGAGTGTCTTGAAGCTGAAGTCATCACAGAATCCGACAATCTCTGCATCATTGTCAGCATGTCCGCTTACCATATCCTCAAGAGTGAATCCAAACTGTCTGCGTGCAGTTTCATTGAAGATGAAAACTCCATTCTCGCAGTTCTCATCCTCCTTGCGGAATGATCGTCCTTCAGTAATCTCTATACCCATGAATTCCGGAAAGTCTGATGCCACTGCGTAGCACTGGAAGTTAATTACCGTACCATTGAAGTCTCGTCCCCATCCCATTCTCTGTGATGCAAGAAGATTACCGGCAGCCCAAGTAACATCGAGGATCTGAGGGTCTTTCTTGAGCTGTTCCTCGACTGTCTCCGCATTCTGTCCTATGTAATCGTTAGTATGAACATACAGCAGCTGCTCCTTGTCAAATCCCATATCATAGTTAACCATATAGCTGCGCTGCAGATTGATGAATCCCGAGCAGATGATAAGAACAACGGAAATAACGAACTGCAATCCTATAAGAATGTAGCGGAGCCTCTGACCTGTCTTGGTGCCGCTGAATGATCCCTTAAGTACTATAGCCGGCTCGAATGACGTGATATAGAATGCCGGATACAGGCTTGATATTATAGATATTACAACTGCAATGAGTACAGTAAGCACAGTTACTCCTATGTTTGCACTGAAATCACTGTCCGCACTGATCAGATGAGTCAGCTGGCTCATATTGAACAGCATCACAAAGGCGAATGCCAGAACGAGAGCGAACAGAATCAGCGTCACGCTTTCTGCTACAGTACTGCTGATAAGTTCACGACGTGTACAACCGAGTACCTTCTTGGTATTAACTGCTCTGATGCGTTCAGGAATCTGTGCAAAGAAGAAGTTGATATAGTTAATGAATGCTATAGCGATGATCATGATTGCAACAATGATCAGGATGATGGTTGTTGTCTTACTTCCATGTTCAATCGGATTGGATAGATTGTCGGAGAAATATAATTCCTCCAATGACATGAACTCTGCTTCAGCCTTCTTGACAAAGCTTCCGAGAGCCTCATCATAAGCCTCCTGACTCATTCCCATTTCTTCAGCAGAAGGCAATGCGCTGAAATACTTCATTTTCAGATACTCACCTGTAGTCTTGGAGAGGTTTTCTGACATTTCATTAATCTGTGACGGATCATGCAGTTTCACGAAGTAGTTATAACTCCACTCCTAGAAATTGTTTACACTCTCATCACCCATATTCCTTAGTGCCGAGATATCTCTCAAATGAGAGTTTTTAGGCATATCCTTGAATATGGCCTTGATGGTTATGATATCCTTCTGTTCATCATATCCGAGAGTCATTCCCACCTCCAAACCGAAGCGCTTTGCAATTGTCTCGCTGACAGCCAGAGTGTTGTAGTCTGTTATATCATCCAATGAACCTTCAACAGCATCAAATCCAAAGACCTTCAAGGCATTTCCATTAAATTTGCTGACTCCAGCAATATCGACATTCTTTCTCACTCCGTCTTCTTCGATCCAATACCTGTTATATCCGGTAGTAAAACTCAAGGCACCGCCGTACTCAATATTGGGAGAACAATCAATTATGATATCCGCAAGCGGACGACAGAAATTCATCTGTCTCTTGCCGCTTCCGTCCATATCACCGGCTGTGACAGAGAAGATCTTCTCCGAATCCTTGATACCCTTGTTGAAATTCAAGTCATAATCTACTTGAACAAGTATGATGTAGAAAGCCGCAAACGCCACAGCCATACCAAGCACATTGAGGATGCTTGACATGAATGAACTGCTGCCTTTTCTGAATATGTTGAATAATGCCATTTCTTCAGTTGTGTTTAGTCGTTGTGTCTAT
>JBGVCR010000090.1:0-5860 GCA_045118995.1 Candidatus Cryptobacteroides sp. | reverse complement strand
GTGATATCAGAAGAGATGGCAAACACATTCTTCCCTGACGGGAACGCACTCGGTAAGGAAATCAATGTATTTGAGAGGAATCCTTTCTGGCAATGGTCTGACGAACCGGTGGAGGATTTAAACGTGAATCTGACCGTCACGGGCATCTTCAAGCCATTTTCGCGTACCGTATTTATCGAGCCGGACATAATAATGAACCTCGACCTCATTTTCGAGAAGCAGGAATCACTGTTCGGAGGCGGAATGAGAATCGCTGAATATAGTTTTGTAAAGCTGGACAAAGAGGCAGACCCTCACAGCCTCTGCAGCACCCTCACCACTGAATTCAAGAAGGTGGCAAGGAATTATGATCCGGATTCCTTCAAGATGGAGCTTGTACTGACACCGTTTGATGATATCAAGAAACAGGACCCGCAGACATTCGGTTATCATTTCGACAATATCCGCCAAGGCAGACTCTTCGGGATATACCTTCTTATGTGCATATTCATAGCCATTGTTTCCCTGCTTGATTACATCGTGCTCACCATTGCCTTCAGCAGATTCCGAATCAAGGAGATAGCGACGCGTCAGCTCCTAGGCACAGATCGGAAGGGCATAATCGGCCGCTGTTTTGCTGAAGCATTCATGCTGCTGGCCGTATCATGCATTTTCGCGGTGATCATCGCTCTTGCATTCAAGGACCATATCGGCCAGATTCTTGGCGCAGAAATCAATCCTTTGTCCCAGCTGAACGAGTACCTGATATTGGCCGGCATCATCGTGATAATGGTCGCAATCGCCAGCGCCGTCCCTTCATTGATCCTTTCGTCATACAGCGCGGTCAATGTGATCAAAGGTGAGGCAAGATATAAAGACAAAGTCACATTCAGCAAGGTATTCATCGGCCTCGCAGGTCTGCTCAGCATCGGCGCATTGTCAGTTTGCTTCGGCGTTACACGCCAGACACTGCACCTGATCAATCAGCCGTTCGGATATGAATACGACAATATGATTTACACAGAATTCATTACGGAAGACAATAGGTTCTTCGAAGAACTGGAGTCTCTTCCGTTCGTGGAAAAGGTAGGAGCCACGACTTCATTGCCGACCAGCTGGATAATGACTGGATTGAGAGACAATACGACAGGCAAATATGACAAGGTAGCCTTTATCGACGGAAACAGCGCTTTCTTTGAAATGATAGGAGTCGAAATCCTTGAGGACTATGGGCAGGGAACCACTATGAGCGAAGACGGCAAGTGGTATATATGCAAAAGTTCCAAAGAAGGAATATCGCAATATATGACTGACGGAATGCTGAATTTCTTCACCCCGGACCCTCTTGGCGGTATAATCAGTGACATAAAGATAGGACTGGTGAAAGAAAATGCATACAGCAAGAACGCATTCATCAATGTGATAGATATGCCGGAATGGATTCAGTATGCTTACCCTGTGGCAAAGGTGAACATAAATGAAGACAAGGCAAAGCAGGAGATATATGATTTCTACAGAAGCAAGGGATATGACGACAATATGTTCATTGTATCCACCTTACGCGAAATAGTGGAAAAAGAAATAAAGGAGGAGAAGAATATGCTCAAGCTCCTGACCGGATTCTCTCTTATCTGCATCCTGATGACCATTATGACCATCGTCGGACTCAGCAGCTATCATAGCAAGACGACAGAAAAGGATAATGCAATACGCAATGTCTTCGGATGCTCAAAGAAAGAGCTCATCAGGAAGATCACTCTCGATTTCGTACTTCCGGTAGTGATTTCCGCTGCTGTCGCGATTCCGATTGCTTATACAGTCATCGGACGCTGGCTCGAAGGATATGTAATCCGCACTGACAACTCCCCTATCATCTACGCTGGAGCTTTTGCTGTTGTTATCGTTGTGGTCATTACCGCGATTCTCCTTCAGGCCATGCGTATGACTCGCACCAACCCTGCCGAGGCGTTGAAGAAGGAGTGATGTCCGGTCGGTGCCGGGCATGACGAGTCGAGACCGGATATGATGGGTTGGGGCCGAGCATGACGGGACTGAATGTCATCATGTACATTCTTAAATGTCATCCAGAACATTCTCACTTGTCATCCTGAACGAAGTGAAGGATCTTTTGCCAAAGAATCATCATAAAGATTCTTCGCTGACGCTCAGAATGACAGGAAACCATATCATGCTGACCATCAAAGACTTACACAAAGCACTTGCGTATCACGCTATAGCAAGCATAATTAGGAAAACATTGAAACACAAGGGCTTACGCCCCTCCATAAAACTGCAAAAATGAAAAGCTATTTAAGATTTCTGTCCAGAAACAAGCTGTACACCGCGATCGAGGTCGTGGGACTGAGCCTTGCCTTGGCGTTCGTGATACCTATGATATGTTTCTATACGAATATAGCACGGATATCCAAGGGACATGACAACTATGAGAACATCTACAGCCTGTGCGTTGAGCGTGTGCAGGTAAGTTCTCCGGGGTTCGGAGACTTCCTGAAGGAGAGAGTGCCTGAAATCGAAAAGGTGACCAGTCCGATATTGAACAATGCATGGTATGACATTGAGAATACCAACAGGAAGATTCACTATGTGGACAAGGATTTCTTTTACTTCTTCCCCGCAAAGTTCAGCGTCGGTGGCATCGACTTTCTGGATACTCCTGACGGCATTGCTGTTTCAAAGGAATTTGCTGACTATCTGGCTAAGGATGGACCTGTAATCGGAAGGGAAATAGATTTCAATTGGAACAGATATATTGTAAACGCTGTCTTTGACGAATATGGCAACAGCGTGCTTTCCGGCTGCGATATCCTCATGAACAATGAGCCTATAAGAAAGTCAGGACAGAATAAGAACCTATATGAATATAGAGGTTCTATGACTTTCTTCTCTGTAAATCCGTCTGCAGACATGCATGAGGTGAAGGCCAAGATCTATGATGTCATCATTGATTTTTGGGGAGAGGATTTTAGAGATGATGCATTTTATGACACATATGATCTGATCAGATATGATAAGATTACTACAGATGAGTCCGCATACATAGGAATAGAAAGCAATCCGACATCCATGCTCATCATATTGGGAATACTTTGTGTCGTGCTTTTCAGCATCCCTTTGCTGAACTACATAAATCTCAGCGTCGCCCTAACAACGAAAAGAGCGAAGGAAATGGCCATGAGAAAACTCAACGGAGCAAGCCAGAGAAACATCGTCTTCAAATACTGTCTTGAATCCATGGCATTTACTGCCGTATGCTTTGTTTTTGGTCTACTCCTTAGTGACATCACATCAGATGTGTGGAATTCATTCATGAACAACACCGGAGCAGGAACCGGCAACTTGGCTTTGTCATGGACACCAGCCAACATCCTTATTTTCATTGCATTGATAGTCATTACGGGTCTCATCTGCGGAATAGTGCCGGCTCTGATCGTCTCACATTTCACTCTACTGGATGTCACTAAAGGGGATTTCCGCTACCACAGCAAGAAGACAATGAGCAGAATCTTCATCGGATTCCAGAGCCTTCTTTCGGTGGTGTTGATTGCAGTCACTTTATATATGGAGGCTGAATTCAACAAACTGCGTAATGTGGACTACAACTGCGATGTCGATGATGTATTCTGGTTCGAACCGAGAAATACAACATTCAATATAGATGGAATGCTTGATATCCTTAAAGGAAGACCAGAAATACTGAACATCGGTCTGACGGACAATATTCCAGGATTTGCATCACAGGGTGCGGTTCAGTATTCCGACATGGGATTTGCTCTCTATTCATATATACGCTGCGACGAGGATGCATTCGACTCGTTCGGTTTTGACATCTTGTCTCAGGCCGGCAGTGATGACAAATATGGTATCTGGATGACTCCGCAGGCGCAGCAGAAATGTGATGAAATCCCCGGCCTTCTGGAAAAGATTCTTCAGACAGAGAATATCAGCACGACCAATATAGCAGGCATGATTCAGGATTACCCGTCACAAAGCGACCGTCCTGGTGAAGCACTCACATTTGTCCTGGTAACTCCGCGAGAAAACATCTGGAGGAAGAATCTGGCGATAAAGACCATTCCTGATCATGCGACTGCAAGAAAGATAATCGCGGATGCATACTCGGAAATATCTGGAGAAGAAGTTACAGACATCATGTATTTCGGCTGGGGGTCAAGTTATGTGATGGAGGTTCACAAAGGCAACATTTCAGAAGAAAAGGCTATTGTAGTCCTCATGAGAACAATGATGATTCTGGTAATACTTATGACCATGCTGGGACTCACGGGTATGAGCGTTTACTTTGCGTCCGAAAGAAGGCCTGAGATCGCCATCAGGAAGATCTTTGGCGGAACAATCGAGACAGAGACTGTCAGAAACATCAAGGCATACATGAAGATCGTACTGATTGCTGACATAATAGCCATGCCGCTCATATATTTACTGTTAAGTCAGCTGTCATCGAATTCAGTTGTAAAGGTAGGCAACACATTCTGGATATATGCGTCTGCAATTGCCATGTCCTTCGTGATAGCCATCCTTGCCGTCCTCTGGCAGACCCTCCGTGCCGCCAGGACCAACCCTGCCGAGGCGCTGAAGAAAGAGTAGACGCTCGCTCGGAGTCGGAATGAAGATTTAAGTTCTTTGACATACTGAAACAAGACGAAAGAAATTGTCTATCTTTGCAATGGCTACACTTATATATGCCATTAACATTATGGAGACCGATTATTCGTTGGATGAGGTGTTCGGGGAACGTCTCTTGATCAGAACTAAGGCAGATAAGAACGAATTAAGCAGCAATATCAGGGCTGCCAGGGCAATACTATGTTCGTATTCCGAAGTATGTATTCGCATCAATGCACATACATATAGCATTGGACATAAAAACCCAGAATATACCATCTGTAATGACCTTGGAGATAGAAAAGGAATAATGAGTGAAAAAGGTGTTACAGCCGGGTTCAAATCTGCCAAGAAACAAGGATGCAAGGTAGTTGTGATTGACTTGGATGAACACGTACATCATCTTGATTCATTTGCATTATCCAAGTATATTTCCAGAAGAAAGGATGACTTCACATCAGGAATGATTACTGATTGTTATGTTGTTTTCTGTGGTAAAGCCGTTAGGGTAAATGCGAGATACCAGACCAGGATAGAAATCGAGCATAAGATAGAAACACTAAGGCCGTAAGCATTAACTTACGGCCTTATATAACCAGACGGCTGCGGAGCTTGATGTTATCTCGCCTATATGCAACTCTCATCTTTCTCTGCAAAGATAGTTATTTTCAGTTAATTGACAAATTTCAAACCATTTCTTTCGTCCCGATGCCCATAGCGTCGGGATTTTGTTTTCAGTATGGCGTGAACCACTGATGAATATAAAGTAGAAGAAAGATATGAAAAGTTACCTGAGATTCCTGAGCAGAAATAAGCTATACACTGCCATTGAGGTGGTGGGATTGAGTATTGCATTGGCATTTGCGATCATACTTGGCGCTGTCCTTATTGACAAGAGTCAGGTGAATGACAACATAAAGGATGCTGATGAGATATATTCCATGTACGTTGATACTGATTTGGTTGGAAGCATCAGTGGTACATTCTGCAATATGGATGAAATACTTCCAACTATCCCTCAAGTAAGGGAGTGGTGTCAGTTTTATGATGCATTGCAGCTTTGTCTCAAGACTGAGAAAAACGACAGTTTGCTTGTTGCTCCAATGTATGTAACACCGAACTACTTTACATTCTTCGGGTTTGAACTCACTTCCGGCAGAGCTAGCGATGCATTGCAGGCAAATGATGCTGTAGTATTGTCCAGAAAAGTAGCTGACGAACTTTTCCCGCACGAAGATCC
>JBGVCR010000089.1:0-52610 GCA_045118995.1 Candidatus Cryptobacteroides sp. | reverse complement strand
GGCGGAAAGGAAAGAAAAGCCAAAGAGTATCTCGAAAAGGAGATTGAAAGACGTGGCCTCCAGGACCTGGTTTCACAGGTTCTTGTTCCTACCGAAAAAGTTTATAGAATCCGCGATGGAAAGCGCATCTGTACAGAGCGTCTTTTCTATCCCGGCTATGTGCTTATAGAGGCGGAGCTTACCGGAGAGCTTCAGCATATCATCCGTAACGAGGTCCCTCACATGTCAGGCTTCCTTACTGAGAAGCGTGATGTGAGCAGGAACGGAGGTAAGGCTCAGGAGGAGAAGATTCCTATTCCTCTCAGAGATGACGAGGTAAAGAGAATTCTCGGAGAGCAGGATGAGATGGCCGCTACTGAAGCAGAGACAGTTATCGACTACAAGGTTGGTGAGGCTGTCAAGATTACAGACGGTCCTTTCACCGGATTCGATGGTACAGTCGAAGAGATTGTTGAAGACAGAAGCAAACTTAAGGTTGTGGTTATGATCTTCGGCAGAAAGACAATTTTGGAACTCAACTTTACACAAGTAACTAAAGAATAATCAGAATTATGGCAAAAGAAATTGCTGGATTTATTAAACTCCAGATCAAAGGTGGCGCAGCCAATCCATCTCCTCCAGTAGGACCAGCCCTCGGTTCAAAGGGTCTGAACATCATGGATTTCTGCAAGCAGTTCAATGCCCGTACGCAGGAAAGCGCAGGTAAGGTATTGCCAGTAGTGATCACTGTTTACAGCGACAAGTCTTTCACATTCGTAGTAAAGCAGCCGCCTGTAGCAGTACAGCTCAAAGAGGCTGCAAAGATCTCTGCCGGATCTGCTGAGCCAAACAGAAAGAAGGTAGGTACCATCACATGGGAGCAGGTAAGAGCAATTGCTGAGAGCAAGATGCCGGATATGAACTGCTTCACACTCGAGTCAGCGATGACTATGGTAGCAGGTACCGCAAGAAGTATGGGTATCAAAGTAGAAGGAGAATTTCCTGAACTCTAAAAATCACAGGCAAAATGGGTAAACTTACTAAAAATCAGAAGGCTGTAATCGCTAAGTACGATTCAGCGAAGGAGTATAAGCTTGCTGAGGCTTGTGAACTTGTAAAGGAGCTCACCTACACTAAGTTTGATGCATCAGTAGAGCTTCATGTTAACCTCGGTGTAGACCCTCGTAAGGCAAACCAGATGGTTCGTGGTGTTGTTACACTTCCAAACGGAACCGGTAAGGTGACTCGCGTTCTTGTTCTTTGTACTCCAGATAAGGAGAATGAGGCAAGAGAGGCTGGCGCAGACTATGTTGGTCTCGACGAGTACATCGAGAAGATCAAGGGTGGATGGACTGACGTTGATGTCATCATCTGTACACCATCAGTAATGGCTAAGGTCGGTATCATCGGTCGTATCCTCGGTCCAAGAGGTCTCATGCCAAACCCTAAGACAGGTACTGTAACTATGGAAGTAGGAAAGGCTGTCAAGGAAGTTAAGGCTGGTAAGATCGACTTCAAGGTAGACAAGACCGGTATCGTTCACGCAGCGATCGGAAAGGTATCTTTCTCAGGCACTCAGATCTATGAGAACGCTAAGGAGCTCCTTTCTGCTATCCTCAAGCTTAAGCCACAGGCTCTCAAGGGAACATATATGAAGGGTGTAGCTGTTTGCTCTACAATGAGCCCGGGCATCCGCGTAGATGTTAAGTCAGTTGAATAATTAATGTGCTGTAAAAATTGAACGTTATGAGAAAAGAAGAAAAACTCGATATTATCAACGCGATTTCAGCACAGTTGGAGGAGACTCCTAACTTTTATATCACTGACATCGCAGGACTCAATGCAGAGAAGACACACGCTCTCCGCAAGGCTTGCTTTGAAGCTGGCGTAAAGCTCGTAGTAACTAAGAACACTCTCTTCACTAAGGTTCTCGAGGCATCTGAGAACGAGGAGATGAAGAAGCTCGCTGAGGTACTCGCAGGTCCAACTGCAATCATGTACACTGTAGCTCCTAACGCACCTGCAAAGGTAATCAAGAAGTTCAGAGAGACAGGAAGCGAGAAGCCAGTACTCAAGGGTGCATTCGTACAGGATTGGCCGGCATTCATCGGCGCAGATCAGCTTGATAACCTCTTCGCTATCAAGTCACGTGAGGAAATGATCGCGGATATCGTATCACTCCTCCTCTCACCAATCCGCAACGTTATGTCAGCTCTCGAGCACAAGGATGATGACAAGGCTGAAGGATCAGCAGAATAATTTTAGAAAAACAAACAATTAATAAAATAAATACAATTATGGCAGACATTAAAGCACTCGCAGAAGAGTTGGTAAACCTTACTGTGAAAGATGTACAGGAGCTCGCAAACATCCTTAAGGATGAGTACGGAATCGAGCCTGCAGCAGCTGCAGTAGTAGCAGTAGCAGGTCCAGCAGCAGCAGCTGAGGCTGAGCAGACTGAGTTCGACGTTATCCTCGTTTCAGCAGGTCAGGCTAAGCTTGGCGTTGTTAAGGCGGTTAAGGAGTCTACAGGTCTTGGACTTAAGGAGTCAAAGGAGATCGTTGACAAGGCACCAGTAGCTGTTAAGGAGAAAGTTTCTAAGGCAGAGGCTGAAGCACTTAAGGCTGCCCTCGAAGAGGCAGGAGCTGAAGTTGAGATTAAGTAACTTCACCCCTTCCCCGAGATGGGAAAAAAGTCAGGTTTAGGGCCGAATTAGGCTCTAAACCTTTTTGTCGTAATAAAATGTTTTTCTCTATATAAAGGCAGAAAGATGTCAAAAAAGACTAACAATCAGCGAGTTTCATTCGCATCATCAAAAATTCTCCTTGAGTATCCGGACCTTCTCGAGGTGCAGCTGAAGTCCTTCCAGGATTTCTTCCAGCTTGACACCACTCCAGAGAACAGAAGCAACGAAGGTCTGTATCAGGTATTCCAGGAGATATTCCCAATCGAAGACACCAGGAACAGCTATAAGCTGGAATTCATCGACTATTTCATTGATCCTCCGCAGTATTCGATTGATGAGTGTCTTGAGAGAGGACTGACATACAATGTTCCTCTGAAGGCAAAACTCCGCCTTTCATGCAATGATCCTGAGCACGAAGACTTTGATACCAAAGTACAGGATGTGTATCTCGGTAATATCCCTTACATGACACCGGGAGGTACATTCGTTATCAACGGATCAGAAAGAATCATAGTTTCACAGCTCCACAGGTCACCAGGTGTGTTCTTCGGTCAGAGTGTTCACGCTAACGGTACCAAGCTTTATTCAGCACGAATCATTCCTTTCAAGGGATCCTGGATCGAGTTCGCAACTGACATCAACAACGTCATGTATGCTTACATCGACCGTAAGAAGAAGCTTCCTGTAACCACCCTTCTCAGAGCCATTGGATTCAACGGCGACAAGGATATCATCGACATCTTCGGTCTTGCAGACGAGATCGAGGCAACTGAAGAGAACCTTAAGGCAAATGAGGGTAGAAAGCTCGCGGCAAAGGTCCTCAGAACATGGATCGAGGATTTCGTGGATGAGGATACCGGAGAGGTAATCCCTGTAGAAAGAAGCGAGACTTATCTCGAGCGTGGAGAGATTCTCAACGATGAAACTATCGAGAAACTGTCAGAGACTGATGTAAAGACAATTCTTCTCCAGAAGGATGAGGCAAACGTGAACGAATATGCCATCATTTACAACACTCTGCAGAAAGACCCGACAAATACAGAGATGGAAGCGGTCAACTACATCTACAAGCAGCTCCGCAACTCGGAACCACCTGATGAAGCGACTGCAAGAGATGTCATCGACAAGCTCTTCTTCTCTGAAAAGAGATATGACCTCGGCGATGTAGGACGTTACAGACTCAACAAGAAGCTTAACCTTACAATCGACGAGAATACAAGGGTTCTCACCAACACTGATATGATCGAGATCATCAAGTATCTCATCCAGCTTATCAACTCAAAGGCTGTTGTCGATGATATCGACCACTTGAGCAACCGCCGTATCAGAACCGTAGGTGAGCAGCTTGCAAACCAGTTCAGTGTGGGACTTTCACGTATGGCCCGTACTATCCGTGAGAGAATGAATGTCCGCGACAGCGAGCAGTTCGCACCTACTGACCTTATCAATGCGAAGACCCTTTCATCTGTGATCAACTCATTCTTCGGAACGAGCCAGCTTTCACAGTTTATGGACCAGACAAACCCATTGTCTGAGATGACTCACAAGCGTCGTCTTTCAGCCCTCGGTCCAGGAGGTCTCTCAAGAGACCGTGCAGGTTTCGAGGTTCGAGACGTACACTATACACACTACGGCCGTCTCTGTCCTATCGAGACACCGGAGGGACCGAACATCGGTCTTATTTCATCACTCTGCGTTTACGCGAGAATCAACGACCTCGGATTCATCGAGACTCCATACCGCAAGGTTCAGGGAGGTAAGGTGGACCTCAGCTCAGAAGGATGGACTTATATGAGTGCGGAGGAAGAGGAGAACCAGATGGTATCACTTGCAAAGGTGAAGATGAACGAGGAAGGAGAAATCCTTGAAGATCGTATCCAGTGCCGTCTTGGAGCTGACTTCCCTGTCGTTACGAAGGAGGAAGTGAATTATATGGACGTTGCTCCTAACCAGATCGCATCGGTTGCAGCATCGCTCATTCCGTTCCTCGAGCATGATGACGCCCACCGTGCATTGATGGGTGCCAACATGATGCGCCAGGCAGTTCCGCTTCTTAATCCGGAGTCTCCTATCGTAGGTACAGGTCTTGAGGAAAGAGTATGTTTCGACTCAAGAACTCAGGTCAAGGCTGTAAAGAAGGGTGAGGTTGTTTATGTTGACGCTAAGGAAATTCATGTGAAGTACGAGCGTGACGATGATGAGAGATTCGTAAGTTTCGCACCGGACATCACTGTTTACCAGCTTCCTATATATAGAAAGACTAACCAGGGTACTACTATTCTCCTCAAGCCTATCGTCCGCAAGGGTGATATCGTGGAGCCAGGTCAGATCATGACAGAGGGTTATGCTACCCAGAACGGTGAGCTTGCTCTCGGTCGAAACCTCAAGGTGGCATTCATGCCATGGAAGGGATACAACTATGAGGATGCGATCGTTATCTCAGAGCGTATGATCCGTTGGGATATCCTCACTTCAGTTCACGTAGACGAGTACATTACTGAAGTACGTGATACAAAGCGTGGTATGGAGGAACTTACATCCGACATTCCTAATGTGAGCGAGGATGCAACAAGAGATCTCGATGAGAATGGTATCATCCGTATCGGTGCTCACATCGAGCCAGGTGATATCATGATCGGTAAGATCACTCCTAAGGGAGAGAGCGATCCTTCACCTGAGGAGAAGCTCCTCAGAGCAATCTTCGGTGACAAGGCCGGTGATGTAAAGGATGCTTCACTCAAGGCGACACCTTCACTCAGCGGTACTGTAATCAACACTGCCCTTTACTCGAAGGTTGCCAAGGAGAGCGGCCGTAAGGGTGTGAAGAGCGACCAGAAGGCTAAGATAGAGAAGGCTGAGGAAGAGTTTACAGCTAAGGCTGAGGCTCTCAGATCGAAGTTCATCGATAAGCTTGCAGTTCTGGTTAACGGCAAGAAGAGCGCAGGTATCAGCGACCTTTATGGAGTAGAGATCATTGCAAAGGGTAGAGACATCACCGTTTCAGACCTCAATATGATCGACTACAACAATATCAACTCAAGCAAGTGGACTTCAGACAAGAAGGCCAATGAGATGATCCGCGAACTCATCAACAACTACTGCATCGCGCAGAAGGAAGATGATGCACGCAAGAAGAGAATTCTTGACAAGATCAAGGTCGGTGACGAGCTCCCTAACGGTGTCATGCAGCTTGCCAAGGTCTATATCGCCAAGAAGCGTAAGATCAGAGTGGGTGACAAGATGGCGGGACGCCACGGTAACAAGGGTATCGTAGCCAAGGTCGTAAGAGACGAGGATATGCCTTTCCTTGCAGATGGTACTCCTGTGGATATCGTGCTTAACCCTCTTGGTGTGCCTTCACGTATGAACCTCGGTCAGATCTACGAGACTGTTCTCGGATGGGCTGGAGATGAACTCGGTGTCAAGTTCAGCACTCCGATCTTTGACGGTGCTACACTCAACGACATCTGTGCATATACAGACAAGGCAGGACTTCCAAGATATGGTAAGACATATCTCCGCGACGGTGGTACAGGTGACTGGTTCGACCAGCCTGCAACTGTCGGAGTCATCTATATGATCAAGCTCGGTCATATGGTGGACGACAAGATGCACGCACGTTCTATCGGTCCTTACTCACTCATCACTCAGCAGCCTCTCGGAGGTAAGGCGCAGTTCGGAGGACAGCGTTTCGGAGAGATGGAGGTTTGGGCACTCGAGGCATTCGGTGCATCTAACATCCTTCAGGAGATCCTGACTGTGAAGTCAGACGACGTTACAGGAAGATCCAAGGCATACGAAGCAATCGTCAAGGGTGACCTTATGCCTAACCCAGGCATCCCTGAGTCTCTCAACGTATTGCTCCACGAGCTCAGAGGTCTCGGACTTAAAGTGACTTTGGACTAATTACTGACAATTGAAATTATAGAAATATGCCGACTTTTAATAAAGAAAACAAGGTTAAAAGCAATTTCGAAAGGATCAGCATCGCTCTTGCTTCTCCAGAAGACATCAAGGAAAGGTCTTCTGGAGAGGTATTGAAGCCTGAAACCGTCAACTACAGAACATATAAGCCTGAGCGTGACGGTCTCTTCTGCGAGAAGATCTTCGGTCCTACAAAGGACTACGAGTGCCACTGCGGTAAGTATAAGAGAATCCGTTACCGTGGTATTGTCTGCGACCGTTGCGGCGTGGAGGTAACAGAGAAGAAGGTGCGTAGAGAGAGAATGGGTCATATCGAGCTCACAGTTCCTGTAGCACATATCTGGTACTTCAAGTCAGCTCCTAACAAGATCGCAGCTCTTCTGGGAATCGCTGCGAAGAAGCTTGAATCAGTAATCTATTACGAGAAGTATATCGTAGTCAAGCCAGGTACATCAGGTTATCAGAAGCTTGATCTCCTCTCTGAGGACGAGTATCTTGAATTCTATGCCGAGCAGCCTGAGCAGTATAACATGCCTGCAGACGATCCTGACAAGTTCGTTGCCAAGATGGGTGCAGAGGCGCTTTATGAACTCCTCAAGGAGATCGATGTAGATGCTCTTGCTAAGGAGCTTCGTCAGAAGATGCTTAAGGAGACTTCACAGCAGAGAAGAGCAGAGGCTCTCAAGAGACTCAATATCGTGAAGTGGTTCCAGGATTCAAAGGGTATCAACCGCCCTGAGTGGATGATCCTCAAGGTAATTCCTGTGATTCCGCCTGATCTCCGTCCGCTCGTTCCGCTCGATGGAGGACGTTTCGCGACTTCTGACCTCAATGATCTCTACAGAAGAGTTATCATCCGTAACAACCGTCTTAAGAGACTCATCGAGATCAAGGCCCCTGAGGTCATCCTCAGAAACGAAAAGCGTATGCTTCAGGAGGCAGTGGACTCACTCTTCGACAACTCGAAGAAGTCAAATGCAGTTAAGAGCGAAGCAAACCGTACCCTCAAGTCACTCTCTGACTCGCTCAAGGGTAAGCAGGGTCGCTTCCGTCAGAATCTCCTCGGTAAGCGTGTCGACTATTCAGCACGTTCGGTTATCGTCGTAGGTCCTGAGCTCAAGATGCACGAGTGCGGTCTTCCTAAGTTTATGGCTGCTGAGCTTTACAAGCCGTTCATTATCAGAAAGTTGATTGAGCGTGGTATCGTGAAGACAGTTAAGTCTGCTAAGAAGATCGTGGATAGAAAGGATGCTGTGATCTGGGATATCCTCGAGAACGTTATGAAGGGTCATCCGGTTCTTCTCAACCGTGCCCCTACACTTCACCGTCTCGGTATCCAGTCTTTCCAGCCTAAGATGATCGAGGGTAAGGCTATCCAGCTTCATCCGCTCGCATGTACCGCGTTCAACGCCGACTTCGACGGTGACCAGATGGCGGTGCACCTTCCGCTCGGAAATGCAGCAATCCTCGAGGCTCAGCTCCTTATGCTCGGATCGCATAACATCCTCAATCCTGCGAACGGAACTCCTATCACAGTCCCTTCACAGGACATGGTGCTCGGACTTTACTACATCACCAAGGCTCGTCCGGGTGTCAAGGGTGAAGGAATGAGCTTCTACGGACCTGAGGAAGTTATCATCGCCCTTAATGAGAAGGCAATCGATATTCATGCTAAGATCAGTGTAAGACTTCCTAAGGACAAGACAAATCCTGAAGCAGGCACACAGATGGTAGAGACCACTCCAGGCCGTATCATCGTGAACCAGCTTGCGCCGGTGGAAGTTCCATATATCAATGAAATCCTCGGTAAGAAGTCATTGAGAAAGATCATTTCAAATGTCATCAAGTACACAGGTGTGGCTCGTACCGCACAGTTCCTCGATGATATCAAGGATCTCGGATACACAATGGCGTTCAAGGGTGGTCTTTCATTCAACCTCGGTGACGTCATCATCCCTGAGGAGAAGAGAGAGCTCATCGACAACGGTTACAATACCGTAGAGGACATCAAGGCAAACTTCGCGATGGGATTCATCACCAATAACGAGCGTTATAACAAGGTGATTGACCTTTGGTCTTCTATCGACAACAAGATCACAAAGATCGTCGAGCAGCAGATCTCAAGCGACCAGCAGGGATTCAACCCTGTATATATGATGCTCGACTCTGGAGCCCGTGGTTCGACAGCACAGATCAAGCAGCTTTGCGGTATGCGAGGTTTGATGGCCAAGCCACAGAAGTCCGGCGGACAGGGAGCAGAGATCATCGAGAACCCGATCATCTCTAACCTTAAGGAAGGTATGTCAGTGCTCGAGTACTTCATCTCGACACACGGTGCGCGTAAGGGTCTTGCCGATACAGCGCTCAAGACTGCCGATGCAGGTTACCTTACCCGTCGTCTCGTGGACGTATCACACGATGTGATCATCAATGAGGAGGATTGCGGTACTCTCCGCGGACTTGTTGCTACTGCAATCAAGAGCAAGGATGAGATCGTAGAGTCACTCGGCGAGCGTATCCTCGGACGTACTTCTGTTCACGATATCTTCAACCCTCTTACCGGAGAACTTATCATTCCTGCAGGCGAGGAAATCACTGAGGACATCGCTAATCTCATCGAGTCACTCCCTATCGAGCAGGTGGAGATCCGTTCGGTTCTCACTTGTGAGTCTCGCAAGGGTGTCTGCGCAAAATGTTACGGACGTAACCTCGCATCAGGCCGTATGGTTGAGAAGGGAGAGGTTGTCGGCGTAATCGCAGCACAGTCAATCGGTGAGCCTGGTACACAGCTTACGCTTCGTACATTCCACGTCGGAGGTACAGCTTCAAGTACTGCAGCAGAGAACGCGATTACATCTAAGTACAACGGTAAGCTCGAATTCGAGGAGCTCAGAACTATCGAAAGAGTTACTGACGTTGACGTTCAGGATGTGGTTGTCAGCCGTACTACAGAGGTACGCATCGTAGATGAGAACACTGGTATCACATATTCACAGTATGATGTGCCTTACGGTTCTATTCTCTATAAGAAGGAAGGCGATACAGTGAAGAAGGGTGACCTTATCTGCGAGTGGGATGCTTATAACGCTATCACCATCATCGAGACAGCAGGTAAGATTCACTATGACAACATGATCGAAGGTGTTACATATCGTGAGGAGGCTGACGACATTTCTCTCAACAGAGACAAGGTCATCATCGAGTCACGTGACAAGTCAAAGAACCCTACCATCGTCATCGTGGATGAGAATGGTGAGCATCTGAAGCATTACAACCTCCCTGTAGGAGCGCACGTAATGGTAGAGGATGGCGCTGATGCAAAGGTCGGTGATATCATCATCAAGATCCCACGTGCTATTGGTAAGGCATCCGATATCACCGGAGGTCTCCCACGAGTTACAGAGCTCTTCGAGGCGCGTAACCCATCCAACCCAGCGATCGTTTCAGAGATCAACGGTGAGGTCATCATGGGTAAGATCAAGAGAGGTAACCGTGAGATCATCATCAAGCATCGCTCAGGTATCGAGAAGCATTATCTCGTTCCTCTTACCAAGCAGATCCTCGTTCAGGAGAATGACTACGTAAGAGCTGGTACAAGACTCTCCGATGGAGCAGTATCTCCAACAGATATTCTCAATATCCTCGGTCCTATCAAGGTTCAGGAGTATATCGTGAACGAGATCCAGGAGGTTTACCGTCTCCAGGGTGTGAAGATCAATGACAAGCACTTCGAAATCATCGTACGTCAGATGATGAGAAAGGTTCAGATCAACGATCCGGGTGATACAGAATTCCTCCAGGAGGAGCTCGTGGACAAGTGGCTCTTTATGGATACCAACGATCACATCTACGGCAAGTTCTTCGTACTTGACAAGGGTGATTCTGAGATCTACTCAGAGGGTGATATCATCACAGCACGCGAGATGAGAAGTGAGAATTCTTCACTTGATCGTCAGGGTCTTAAGATGATGACTCTCCGTGAGGCTAAGCCGGCTACTGCAAGCCAGGTACTTCAGGGTATCACAAGAGCTGCATTGAAGACAAACAGCTTCATTTCAGCTGCTTCATTCCAGGAGACTACCAAGGTGCTAAGCGAGGCTGCTATCCGCGGCCGCGTCGATACACTCGAGGGCCTTAAGGAGAATGTCATCTGCGGACACCCGATCCCTGCAGGTACCGGTCAGAAGGAATTCCAGGAAATCCTGGTTGCTCCAGCTGTCGATATGCAGAAGAATCTTGCAGATCTCTAACATAATCTCATATACACTATCAGAGGATGGCCATACGGTCATCCTCTGTTGTTTTTATTGTCTGGTTGTTCAAAATTCAGAATATTGAATGATGATTGTTATATTTTGGTGTGATTCAATAAGTATTTGATGTGTAAAATGATTAAAATTGTATCATCCCAAATAAGATATTATGAAGATTGCTTTTCGTCTGATTGTTTTTTTGCTTTTTGTCGTTTCCTGCACAGTTCGCGAAATTCCTCTTGTGTTTGATAAAGAGAATACAGCGTCGGACTATATGGTCCCGGAAATGCCGGGTCTTGAAGAATTGCCGGTGATTCCGACACTTCCGGATCCATTGGCCTTTGCGGATGGGAAGAAAGTGCGGAAGTATTCACAGTGGGAGAAGCGACGTGCCGAGATTCTGGCTCAGCTTCAGCATTATGAAGTGGGGTTCAAGCCTCAAGTATCAGAAGGTGCAGTCAATGCCAGAATGTCCGGAGATACATTGATTGTAGATATAACGGAAGATGGAGAGACCTTGACGATCCGTTCATTGATTACATATCCAGAAGGAGAGGGCCCGTTCCCGGCAATTATCGGCATAGGTATGGGAGCAGGCAGCCTTCCTCGTGAGATTTTTGAAGAAAGGGGGATTGCAATGATTTCTTTCCCGTTCTGGGAAGTAATGTCACATACTCAGAAAAGAGGTGAGGAACCCCTGAACAGACTTTATCCGGATCAGACCGAAATAGGAAGCTATGCAGCCTGGCCTTGGGGAGTCAGCAGGCTTATAGACGGTCTGGAGATAACCGCGTCGGAAAATAATATTGATCTGGCCCATATTGCTATTTCAGGATGCTCTTTTGCCGGAAAGATGGCTCTTTGGGCTGGTGCCATGGATGAACGTATTGCGCTTACGATTGCCCAGGAACCTGGCGGAGGAGGCGCTGCGGCCTGGAGAGTTTCCGAGACTTTGGGAAATGTGGAGACTCTCGGCAGAACGAATTATTCCTGGTTCAAGGAAAGTATGAGGGCTTTCAGCGAGGAAAATGTCAGCCGTCTTCCTGTGGATCATCACCAGCTCTGCGCGCTGGTGGCTCCAAGAGCTTTGCTGGTCTTCGGAAATCCTGATTATGAATGGCTAGCGGATGAATCCGGATATGTATCCTGCGTTGCCGCCCGCAAGGTATGGGAATTTTTCGGAATCGGGGACCGTATGGGATATTCTTTCCTTGACGGACATATGCATTGCATGCTTCCACAGCAGCAATGGCCTGATCTGGAGGCTTTTGTGGATCGTTTCCTGCTTGGAAAGGATGTGCAGACTGATGTGCAGAAAGCCCCTATGTTCGAACATGTGGATGTCGATAAATGGATTAATTGGTAATACTAAACGATATGAAAAGAATCTTAATCTCAGTAATTGCAGTTCTGGCAGCTTTTGCCGTCCAGGCCCAGGATCCTGATTTTCATATCTATCTTTGCTTCGGCCAGTCCAATATGGAGGGAAATGCAAGGATTGAAGAACAGGACCTCAAGGATGTAAGTGACCGTTTCAAGATGATGGCCACGGTAGATGACCTTGAAAGGCAGCGTGTAAAGGGACAATGGTATACAGCCGTTCCGCCGCTATGCAGACCGAATACTGGTCTTACTCCGGCTGATTATTTCGGAAGGACATTGGTAGAAGCTCTGCCTGAAAATGTAAAGGTGGGTGTCATCAATGTCGCTATCGGTGGATGCCATATTGAGACTTTCCTGCCTGACAGTATTGCCTCTTATGTGGAAAAACGTGCTCCGGGCTGGATGAAAGGTATGCTTGCGGCATATGACAATGATCCGTATGCAAGGCTTGTGGAAATGGCAAAGATTGCCCAAAAGGACGGAGTCATCAAGGGAATCCTCGTGCATCAGGGTGAATCAAATACGGGAGATCCACGCTGGCCGTATCAGCTTAAGAAAGTGTATGACAATCTTATACATGATCTTGGTCTTCAGGGACAGGTCGTACCCCTTCTGGTAGGTGAGGTCGTCCATTCTGATCAGGGTGGAGTCTGTGCATCGCATAATGATGTGATTGCCACAGTACCTTCTGTCATTCCGCAAGCCCAGGTGATCGCTTCAAGCGGCTGTACAGTTGCATTCGATAATCTTCATTTCAATGCAGCCGGTTATCGCGAATTAGGCCGAAGATACGGACTCAGAATGCTCCAGCTTCTGGGGTATGATGCCTCAGCTCATGCACAGTCTCAGAATGAATGCAATCTTACTGACAATGTGATGGTTACGGGAACTAATCCGATCATTACGAATCAGTTCACCGCCGACCCGACTGCCCGTGTTTTCAACGGGAAGATTTATATGTATCCTTCGCATGACATTCCAAGCGTGATCACTCATCATGATGGATCTGCATGGTTCAGTATGGAGGACTATCATGTGTTCTCGTCAGATGATCTTACTACCTGGACAGATCATGGAGTCATAGTGAAGCAGGAAGATGTGCCTTGGGGTAAGCCTGATGCATATTCTATGTGGGCGCCAGATTGTGTGGAGAAGGACGGAAAATATTATTTCTATTTCCCGAATGCATCCAAGGCCGGTGGATTTGCTGTCGGAGTAGCTGTGGCAGACAGTCCTGAGGGCCCGTTTGTGTGTGAGCCTGAGCCGATCAAGGGCATCAACGGTATTGATCCTTGTGTGCTTCTTGCATCTGACGGAAATGCCTATATTTTCTGGGGAAACGGACGCTGTGCCAAGCTTAAGGACAATATGAAGGAACTCGCTGACGATAATCCTCGTGAGATGGTCAAGTGGGGACCTCACGAGTTTGAAATGGTCGGTGTAAATTGCCTGAAGGATCTGCCTAACCGTCAGGCTGAAGGTCCTTTCGCATTTGAATATAACGGGAATTACTATCTTACTTATCCGTATGTAAGGGAAAATACCGAGGTTCTCGGCTATGCTATGAGCAAGAATCCGATGGGACCATATGAATATAAGGGAATCATTATGGCCGAGCATGAGAACGGATGCTGGACCAACCATCACAGTATCGTCAAATATAAGGGACAATGGTATCTCTTCTATCATCATAATGCCTTCTCTCCGGACTTTGACAAGAACCGCTCGGCTCAAATAGAAAGATTGTATTTCAATGAGGACGGTACAATCCGCGAAGTAAAGCCGACCATGCGTGGCGTCGGCCCTGTCAAGGCTTCTCATAAGATCCATATTGACCGTTACAGCAGTATGGAAGGTGCAAGGATCGAATATCTCGATACATCCGATTATTTCAAGGGCTGGAAAACTGTATTTGCAAACGCCGGTGACTATGTGGCCTTTAATGAAGTTGACTTTGGAAAGGAGGCTCCCAAGAACCTTACGATAAGGGTGAAAGCAGCTGCAGATGCATCGCTTGAAGTGGTTGCAGGCAAGACGGTAGTGAAAACTGATGTCGCTAAGACTGAAGATTGGGCAGAGGTATCCTTCCCTATGCCAGCAAAAGTTAAAGGTATGCAGGATATCACTGTTCGATTAAAGACAGATGCTGATGTGGAAGTCGACTGGATAACATTTAAATGATAGAGGTATGAGAAGTCTTTTGTGTATTTTTTGTGCAGGAACATTGATCGCTTCCTGTGCTCAGGGACCTCAGGATAAGACTTTTGTCAATGAGGGCAACCCGCTTGTTCGTGACAATTACACCGCAGATCCGGCTCCGATGGTGGCATCAGACGGTCGCCTCTATGTGTTCTGCGGACACGATGAATGTTTTGAAGACAGACCCGGCTATGAAGGACTGTATGGGTTCAATATCACAGAATGGCTCTGCTATTCCACTGATGACATGCAGACCTGGACCGATCACGGGGTGGTTATGAAGCCTACTGATTTCAATTGGGCGGTAGGGGAGGCCTGGGCTTCTCAGGCTGTCGAAGGACCTGATGGAAAATATTATTTCTATGTGTCCACTCAGTGTGGAGATCCAAACTGCAAGGCTGTGGGTGTGGCAGTGGCAGACAATCCCGAGGGACCATATGTGGATGCGATAGGTCAGCCTCTGATTCTGGATTCAATGACAGACAACGGCCCGAGGGGCTGGTGGAATGACATTGACCCTTCAGTGATGATCGATGATGATGGAACTCCTTGGTTGTCATGGGGTAACGGTACCTGCTTCCTCGTGAAGCTCAAGAAGAATATGATCGAGCTTGACGGAGATATCATGGTGCTTCCAATGGATAACTATGTCGAAGGTCCTTGGATCTACAAGCGTAACGGCCATTATTACAATGTATATGCATCAATGGGACAGGGACGTGAGACCATTTCTTATGCTATGGCCGAGAATATCGAGGGCCCTTGGACCAATATGGGCGAGCTCTCCGGAATGGCTCAAGACAGTTTCACTATCCATCCGGGCGTGATAGACTACAAAGGCAAATCATACCTTTTCTATCACAATTCTACACTCTCTCTTGAAGGTTATGGCCCTGCTACAGGCCGTCGCAGCATCTGCGTGGACGAAATGCATTACAATGAGGACGGCACGATCCGACCTGTAATCCAGACTGCAGCAGGAGTTGCCGGACAATAAACAACAAAGGCCGATATATAGTTGACATGCCACCCCCGGCTAGGGGGTGCCTGAGCGTAGCGAAGGCGGGGGTCAACGGTATATCGGCCTTTGTTTGTTTTATTGTCCGAGATTCTTTACGAATTCCGAAGGAGTGATATTGAACTGTTTCTGGAAGCATGTCGCGAAATAGGACGGAGACGAGAATCCGGTCATAAACGCCACTTCATTGATCTTATACTTCTGTGATGACAGGAGTTCTGCCGCCTGCTTCAGACGGCATAGTCGTATATACTCGTTGATGCTCAGACCGGTGTTGGCCTTGAGTTTACGGTAAAGGGACGACTTGCTGGTTCCAAGCTGTAGTGTCAGATTTTCGATATTAAGGTCTGTTTCGGCAATATGCTTCATGATGAAGTCATGAACCTTGTCCATATATTCCTGATCCACCTTGTTCACAGTCACGCTGCTATAATGTGTCAGAGGCTTGTTCATGAACTGACGGTATGATATCTCCTTATTCTTGAATAAGTTGGCTATATTTGACTTCAGGAGCTCCATAGGGAAAGGCTTCTCGATATATCCGTCCGCTCCTGCTTCAAGTGACTCTATTCTTGTGTCATTTCCAATGACGGCCGTCAGGAGTATTACAGGGATATGGCTGAGGTCGGAGTCTGTTTTGATGATATTGCAAAGCTCGCATCCATCCATTACAGGCATCATCACGTCGCTGATGACGATATCCACTTTTTCGCTTCTTATGATTTCGAGGGCGTCAGCACCGTTGCATGCTGTCCTGATATTATAATCTACGGATAGTTCGTCAGCAAGATATTCGCGCATTTCTTCAGAGTCTTCCACCAGAAGGACCGTGTGTCTGGAATTATCATATTCGACATTTTCTCGTTCCGATGATTTCGGATTTGCAGGTGGCAAGGCAATATTCACACTATCTGTCTGTTCTACAGGAAGTTCAAGGACGAATGAATTCATATCCAGAATATTGCTGTCCAGATATAGCTTTCCGTTGTGCATATTGGCCAGATTCCTTGCATATGGAAGTCCAAGGCCTGTTCCCTGACCTTCCTTAGCTGCTACATCACGTTGGAAGAATATCTGGAATATCCTTTCTTTGTCGAATTCCGGTATCACTTCTCCGTCACTGTCCACGCGGACGATGGCAGTGTCGCCGTTCTTGCATTCTACAGTGACATTGATTTTCTCCTTGCCATATTTCACGGCATTGGAAAGCAGGTTTGTAATTATGGTAAGTACGGAGTCCTTGGCGCACATGATCTCAAGCGGATTATCCGGAATATTGATTGTCATGGTGATCCGCTGCTCCTGGGCCATCTGCTCGAAAAGGCTGATCGCCTTCTTTACGATAGCACACAGATCCTCCTTGATGAAAGATAGCTTCATTTCATTCCTTTCCATCTTCCTCATATCCAGAATCTGGTTTGTAAGACTGAGCAGGCGGTCGGTATTTGCCTGTATTGTCCTCAGATCCTTCTCGGATTCAGGGGTATATCTCTTTGACGATATGATCTTGTCGATCGGCAGCTTGATGAGGGTAAGCGGAGTCCTGATCTCGTGCGTGATGTTGGTGAAGAAATTGATCTTGGCATTATATATCTCCTTCTCCTTATTGTTCACAAGCTTCGTATATTGACGGGCGCGTTCCTGTTTTCTTCTCATATCCATCTGGAACAGCAAGCCTGCGCAGAGTCCGATGCCAAGCAGTACATATATTATGTATGCCGGTGTACTCAGCAGGAGGTGCGGCTGTATCCTGATGATCAGGTCTCTGGACTGTCCATCTCCGCTCTGTCCCAAAAGACATACATGGAATCTGTATTTCCCCGGTCTGAGTCCGGTGAACTGTACGTTGTGATTTTCCGATGTATTGCTGAAGAGCTCTCTCTTGCCTTTGGACAGAGTGTAATGGTGGATTGTGTTTCTTGTAGTGAATTCCGGCGCGGCAAAAGTGATAGATATTGTGGAAGCGTCTCTGTGTCTTACCTTTACGTCAGTAGAAGACATTACAGAATGTCCTTCATTTTTCAGATAAGTTATACGGTCGGATGTTCTGGCCTCAATGGAAGTGATGTACAATTGTCTTTCTGTGTCAGCGCTCTTGATCTGGGAGGGCACGATGGATATCATGCCGTTCGTGTTACCGAAATAAATTATGCCGCTTGTTCCGGAGTACACCGATCCATATGAGTATTGGTAACCGGTGACTTCATTTCCGCCATTCAGATGCCCTGTCACTTTGAGTGTGCTTCCCGAGATGCTGGCGATACCGTTGGTGGTGGATATCCAGATCGATCCATCTTTGTCTTCGGCTGCTGCGCAGGTGACATTTGATGAAAGACCGTCTTCGCGTGTTATGCTGGTGAATGTGATATTGCTGATATCATAACCGGGCTCTGTCACGCATATTCCACCTCCTTCCGTGGTTACCCACATTCTGTTGCGGCTGTCCTCGAAGAAAGATGTTATAAAGTCTGAAGTCAGTCCGTTTGACAGGCCATTGTAGCGTCCCAGGAGTTTTCCATCCTTGTCTATGCAGTAAATTCCGTTGCCGTATGTGCCTACCCACAGATGCCCTCTCTTGTCTTGATACATACAGTGGACATAATCATTTCCGGCTTTCTCTGTCTTGATGAAGCTGTCGCTTGATTGGTCATATATGTAAAGTCCCGTTCTTGTACCGATGAGAATATCTCCTTCCTTGGTCTTGATTCCGCAGCCAATGAAATTGTTCGCAAGGTCGTAATGCCTTTTGACTTTATGATCTTTCTTGTCATATAAGAAAAGTCCTTCACCGTAAGAACATATCCACATCAGATCTTCATCCATCACGATGTCGTGCATGTTGAGCTTCTCCGTTATCTGGTAGGCCTTTGTCTCCTGTTTCTGTGCATCGAGGCTGTTCAGCCATCCGTCTTCTGTGCAGAACCATATTTTCCCCTCACTGTCGGAGCAGATGCTTCTTACAATCTTTCCCTTTATGGAATTCTTTGAAGGATTCTGGAAATATATCGCCATTTCATCGGCCTTGTTCTTCCATATGTTCAGACCAGTGTAGAATGAACCTATCCACATATTCCCCGTCCTGTCTTTATTGATGCATGTTATAAGATCGGCTGATATGGACGCAGGTGTACTCTCATCGTGATAAGCTTCTCCCTGATAATTCTCGTGTTCTCTTCTGATGAAGAGGCCGGAATTCGTACCGATCCAGAATTCACCTTTATCGCCTTCTTTAAGACAACGTATTACCTTGTTTTCATCTGATGAGTATATTGTACGACATCCTAAGGAAATGCAATCCATCAGCATTACCTCATTGCTCATTGTCGCTACAAGAAGACTGCTGCCTTGTGTGGCTTCGATGACGCGGAATTTTTCTCCGGTTTCCTGATGATTGAATGTGTCGTTCAGGCGGTCATATGTATATAATGACCCTTTGCTGTCGAGTATCCAGATCGTACCCATGCTGTCTTCTACGATCATGGAAGGCTGGCTGTCGCCAAAAGCATATGTGTGTATTCCGCCATTGCTAGTGTCGTGTCTGAACAGACTGCCCGAGGCGAACCATACATTTCCTCTGCTGTCAGCCAGCATCTTCATTATCGTTTTTCCTCCAGCTATAGACAGGGAACCTGCTTTATCTGTATAGGGATCATAATATCCCACTCCTGTTGATGAACTGAACCATATCTTTCCGGATGTATCCTCTGTTATGGCGAAGGTGGTGCTGTTCATCTTATGTACAGGTGTTATCTCGGATATTCTCTGAAAACTATGTCCGTCATACCTGCACAGGCCGTCCCTCGTGCCGATCCATATGAATCCGGCTTTGTCCTGATGTGAACAGAAAATGGTATTGCTCGGAAGTCCGTCAGTGGTCTTCAGATGGTCGAAATAATAGTAGCGTTCAGCATCTGCATTATAAGTCGCCATAATGAATATGGCCAGAACTATAGGTATTATGCGTCTCATTTATGTGGTTTTTCTTTCGTTGTCAAAGGTAATAAATGTATATTTAAAAATTGACTCATCGGATGTTAAAATTGATTCAGAGTGACGTGTTTTTGAAATGTGGAGCTTTCGGGAGGCTTGTAATCGGGCTGACTTGCGGTTTCTGGTCGGAAATTAAAGCGAATTGAAATTCTTATAAAAGGTCTTTAGGAATACAAAAGTTAAATTTGTATGACTGAAATAGCGCAAAGTCGAAGTTTCAAACCAAACACACATAATTTTTAAACTAAACCGTAATGAAACAATGTAACAAAACCAATCGGAAGATTCCTTCGCTGATTCTTCTAATGCTTTTCTGTTGCATTACAGCATCAGCTCAGCAGTTTGCAGCGAGAGGAGTCGTTGTCGACGGCAATGGCGTTCCTGTCATTGGTGCGGCAGTAACTCTCAAAGGCAATGAGACAGTGGGTGTGATTACTGATCTTGACGGTAATTTCAGCATTACCGTACCTGGTCAGCAAGCCGTGCTTGTCGTCTCTTCTATGGGTATGGAGACCAAAGAGGTCCAAGCCACCAAGGCTCCGATGAGAATTGTCCTTTCGGATGATACTCTTATGCTGGAAGAGACAGTCGTTGTCGGATACGGCCAGCAGAAGAAGGCTTCGGTTGTGGGTGCCATCACGCAGACCACAGGCCAGGTCCTTGAGCGCGCGGCCGGTATCAGCAGCGTCGGTGCAGCCTTGACCGGTAACCTTCCTGGTGTCGTGACTACACAAAGTACCGGTATGCCGGGTGAGGAGGATCCGAAGATCACCATCCGAAGCGGCAGCTCGTGGAACGGTAACGATCCGCTTGTGCTCGTGGACGGTATCGAGCGTCCGATGACATCCGTGGACATTTCATCAGTAGAGAGCATCTCTGTTCTTAAGGATGCATCTGCTACTGCAGTCTATGGAGTAAAGGGAGCTAACGGTGTCATCCTCGTGACAACAAAGCGCGGTACTGAAGGCAAGGCAAGAATCGATGTAGGCTTCAATGCTACAATGAAGGCTCCTTCAAAGCTTCCTAACAAGATGGATTCTTATGATGCCCTCATGGCTCGTAACGTATCTCTCGAGCATGAGCTCGCAGTGAACGGTGCTGACTCATGGGAGTACATCAGACCTCAGTCATTCATCGAGAACTACCGTAACCAGACAACAATCGCGCAGCAGGAGCGTTATCCTAACGTCGACTGGCAGAAGGCACTCTTCAATGATTTCGCGATGTCTTACAATGCGAATGTCAATGTGAGCGGTGGTACAAAGTTCGTGAAGTATTTTGCTTCCGCTGACTATGTGAACGAAGGTGACCTTTTCAAGGTTTATCCAAACAATCGTGGTTATCAGTCAGGATACGGCTACGACCGTGTGAATGTTCGCAGTAACCTCGACTTCAAGATCACCAACACTACTACACTCAGAGTGAATCTCGCGGGTTCGAGTGCAAGAAGAACAGCCCCTACAATGAACTCTACCAACGATATCTGGCAGATTCAGCAGCAGTGGGCGGGTGCTTACAACATCGCACCGGACGTGTTCCTTCCTGTATATTCTGACGGAGCGTGGGGATATTATCCACAGACTTCTAACGTGACTAACTCTGCTCAGAACCTTTCTACCGGTGGTGTCTTCGAGACCACTACAAACCGAATCAACACTGACTTCACCCTCGAGCAGGACCTCAGCTTCATCACCAAGGGTCTCTCCCTCAGAGGTATCATCTCATGGGATAACCAGTTCATCGAGTCAGGCCGTGGTGTCAGCGATATGTACAATGATCCTCAGTTCAGATGGATCGATCCTGTGACAGGTCAGGAGTACCTCAAGAGCCAGTTCGACCAGTATCATGGCTTCGACTACTCTCAGCCTATCAAGTGGACTACAGGTGGCGGTTCAGTGAATGACTATTCTACAATGCGTAATCTTTACTATCAGGGCCAGATCAACTGGATGCGTACCTTCAAGAAGCACGATGTAAGTGCGATGGGTCTGTTCAGCCGCTCTGAGAACGCTACAGGTTCAATGATCCCTTATTACCGTGAGGACTGGGCCTTCCGTCTTACTTACAGCTGGAACAACCGTTACTTCGCTGAGTACAACGGCGCTTACAACGGATCTGAGAAGTTCGCAGACGTTAACCGTTTCGCATTCTTCCAGTCAGGTGCAGTAGGTTGGATGATCAGCGAGGAGCCGTTCATGAAGTGGCTTCGCGAGAAGAGATATGTCGAGGTTCTCAAGCTCCGTGCTTCTTACGGACAGATCGGAGACGACAATATCGGACAGCGCTGGCTTTATATGTCTCAGTGGGCATACGGCGGAACTACACAGATGGACCTCAACCAGACAGCTTCCATCTATGAATTCTACCGTGAGTCTGCAATCGGTAACCCTGACGTCAAGTGGGAGACAGTGACCAAGATGAACATCGGTCTCGACTACTCTATGTTCAAGGGTCTGATCGCCGGTAGCCTCGAGTTCTTCCAGGATGACCGTACAGACATCCTCGTAAGCGGTGGCGAGCGTTCGGTTCCTGCTTACTATGGTGGAACACCTCCTACAGTAAACCTCGGTAGAGTACGTGCACAGGGTTATGAGCTCGAGCTCCGCGTGAACAAGCAGTTCGCGAACTCTCTCCGCCTCTGGGGTAATTTCAACATGACACATGCAGAGAATACCATCCTCAAGAAGGATGACCCTGAAATGCTTCCTGACTATCAGAAGCAGGCTGGATATGCGATCGGACAGTACAGATCTCATATCGATGCCGGTCATCTTAATACTTGGGATGAGGTCTATGGCTCTCCAATGCATGACAACAGTGATGCTCAGAAACTTCCAGGTGACTATTATATCGTGGACTTCAATGCCGACGGTGTGATCGACAGCAAGGACTCAGCTCCTTACGGCTACACAGGAACTCCTGAGAATACATACAATGCTACAATCGGAGTCGAGTATAAGGGATTCAGCGCATTCGTTCAGCTCTATGGTGTTACAAACGTTACCCGTGACGTTCCTCTCCAGAGCTTCGGCAGCAAGCTGAACACTGTATATAATGTGGGCAAGTGGTGGAATCCGTATGAAGCAAATCCTGATATGGTGGTTCCTTCATTCAACAGAACTCCAAGCTATAATGAAGCTACACAGTTCCTCTTCGACGGATCTTACTTCCGTGTAAAGAACCTTGAGGTCGCTTATACAGCATACGGCGGATGGGTGAAGAAGATCGGACTCAGCTCTCTCAAGATTTATCTGAACGGTAACAACCTCTGGCTCTGGACTCGTATGCCAGACGACCGTGAGTCTAACCTCAATGGTTATGGCGGAGGCGGCGGAGCTTACCCTACAGTAAGACGTTTCAACCTTGGTGTTAAGTTTACACTTTAATTGATTGGAGCAATGAAAAGAATATTCAATAATATCATATGTCTGGGATCGGCCCTGATTCTTGGAATGGCTGCTGTATCTTGTGAGGCTTATCTTGACAAGGAAGCGGACTCTACCATTTCAGAGGAGACTCCATTCGTGAACTTCCGAAACTTCCAGGGTTTCGTGGAGGAAATCTATAACTGTATTCCTGACAAGGAAAAATGCAACTGGTGTCCGTCTTGGAACTGGGGTGATGATGAAATCTTCAACCCTGAGGCAGACAATCGTATGACCCATCAGGCCGACCTTGGTAACTTCCGCTATATCTGGAACAACGGCAGTGGCGGAAACTGGCTCTATAAGCCTACTTTCAATCCTACCAGCGGCGGTGACATGGATCACTCTCTCTGGCCAAACTCTTGGTACTGCATCCGTAAGGCCAATGTCGGTCTTGAGGCTCTTGAGGCAGGTAAGATGATCAACGGTTCGAAGGAAGAGAAGGACCTTATCGCTGGTCAGCTTTACTTCTTCCGTGCATGGTGGCATTTCGAGCTTATCAACTGGTTTGGAGGACTTCCATATGTTGACAAGGCATTTGATGCAAACGAGCCTCTCGATCTTCCTCGTCTTTCATATCAGGAGTGTGCCGACAAGTGTGCCGAGGACTTCCGTCGTGCAGCTGACCTTCTCCCTATCAACTGGGATGATACAGCAGCAGGTAAGGCGACTTCAGGAAAGAATATGCTCCGTATCAATAAGGTGATGGCTCTTGCATATCTGGGCAAGTGCTACCTTTGGGCCGGTTCTCCACTCATGGAGCACGGTGCGCAGCTTGGTGCTATCGCCAGCGGAAGAACTTATGAGTATGACACAGAGTACATGGCTAAGGCAGCCGAGGCTCTCGGTGAACTCCTCAATCTTGTGGAGACAGGCCAGACTCAGTATGCTCTCGCAGACTTCAACTACGAGAATGTCTATACTCACACAAAGGCTAAGGAAGCTGCTAACCGTTTCTCTGACAACTTCTACACCAGAGGACAGAACTGGCTTATGCCTGGTACAGTCGAGGCTATCTTCCGTGGTCCTTCACACAGCCATCCTAACCAGTCTCACTGGAATACTACAAAGGTATTCGGTCCTAAGGTAGCTGGTGTCGTAGAGCACGATAATGTCATCCACCAGCCTACTGCAAACGCAGTAAACATGTATGGTATGGCAAACGGTCTCCCACTTGATGACCCAGATTCAGGCTTTAACCCTGACTTCCCATTCCAGGGACGTGACCCACGTTTCTACCACGATATCGTATTCGACGGATTCCAGTATCTCCACGGAGCTGCCGGTGACCGTGAGGCATATCGTTTCTGTGAACTCTTCACTGGTGGAAATATGCGTCCGATCGCAAACGGAAGCCGTACAGGTTACTTCATCCAGAAGCTCGTTCCTCACACTTGTAATGTGATCGACCGTGACTATGACTGGGGTGCTGCAGTTCACGTATACCTTCCTTATATGCGTCTTGCTGATGTATATCTTATGTATGCTGAGGCAGCTGCCGCTAAGGATGCAGGATTCTCAAGAAGCAACAAGGCTAGCAACTGCTCATTGACTTCAGAGGCTGCCATTAATAAGGTTCGCGCACGCGTAGGTGCAGCTGACGTTCATGCTAAGTTCACAGGCAATGCATATATGGACGAGATCCGTCGTGAGCGTGCTGTAGAGCTTATGTTCGAAGGCCATCGTTTCAGCGACCTTCAGCGCTGGCTCCTCCTCACTGAGGCTCCATATACAGTGAAGACTTCTCAGGAGTTTGATCGCGTACTTCCAAATGACTGGTACACAAGCGGTACAAATGATCCACGTGACGCTCAGGTAGCCAACTGGCGTGAGGAAGTTATTCTCGAGCGCGTATTCGGTACTAAACATTACTGGTTCCCACTCCCTGACAGTGAGGTGTATCTCTATGAGGCCTTCGCTCAGAACCCAGGATGGTAATCGTAAGGAGATTTTAGTGTATAATTATTAAAGAATAGGCAATGAAATATATTAAATCAACTTTCATTCTTTCTGCGATGCTGGCTGTTTCTCCTTTTACGATGAACGCTCAGGTGGCAGAGAATGAAGCAGATAAATCAGAAAGCGATGCTCAGGTCCAGGTCGCTTATCGCAAGGTCGCTGAAGGTGATCTTCTCGGTAGCGTTGCCGTATTGGATTATGAGGAGCTTACAGACAAGAACTACAATACATACAGCCTTGACAACATGCAGGCTTATGTAAGTGGTTTCAATGGCAATTCGCTCTGGGGTATGGATGCTGACAACAACCAGGGATATCTCGTACTCATCGACGGTGTTCCTCGTGCTGCCAATAACATTCTTCCTACGGAGATTTCATCCATCACTTTCCTTAAGAGTGCTCAGGCAGTCGTTCTCTACGGTAGCCGTGCAGCCAAGGGTGCAATCCTCATTACCACAAAACGTGGAACAAATGACGGACTTCAGGTGAGTGTACGCGCAAATACAGGTGTGCACGTGGCTAAGGCTTATCCAGAGTACCTCGGTGCTGCTGAGTATATGACTTATTATAATGAGGCTCTCGCAAATGACGGTAAGGCACCTCTCTATTCTCAGGAGGAGATTTATCATCACAGTGCAGGTCTGAATCCTTACAGATATCCTGATATCAACTATTATTCTTCAGAGTATATCAATAAGGCTTACAACCGTACAGACGTGACTGCCGAGATTTCAGGCGGTGGTGGAAGAGCTCACTTCTACAGCAATGTAAGCTACTACAACCAGGGTGACTTCCTTAAGGTAGGCGAGGCTGCAAACAACAACACAAGCCGTTTCAATGTACGTGGTAACGTCGACATTAAGCTTAATGACTTCATTAAGGCTTACATCAATGCCAACACTACATTCTATGATTCAAAGTCAGGAAAGGGCAACTACTGGGAGGCTGCCGCTACAATGCGTCCTAACTTCCCACAGCACGCAGCTCCACTCATCCCGACAGATATGATCGACCCTAATGCAATGGCTGCCTGGGAACTTATCAATGCTTCCGGCAACATCATCACCATGGGTGGCAGGGATTATTTCCTCGCAGGTACGCAGCAGAACAAGACCAACGTCTTTGCTGATATGTATGCGGCAGGAAGAAGCAAGTGGACAAGCCGTCAGTTCCAGTTCGATGCAGGAGTGGAGTTTGATCTTAAGAGAGTTCTCAAGGGTCTCACCTTCAAGACTGTATACGCAGTGGACTACGCTACTTCTTACTCGACTTCTTACGATAACGAGTATGCTATCTACACTCCTACCTGGTCTAAGTACAATGGTGTAGAGTACATCACTGACCTTAAGCAGGAAGGCCTCGACAAGAAGTCAGGTAACCAGAATATCGGTGGTTCTGATGCAGATATGACAATGCTCTGGACAGGTCAGTTCAACTATGACAGAACCTTCGCAGGCAAGCACAATGTCAATGCAATGCTCGTAGCTGGTGCATTCCGTCAGACTCTCGCAGGTGAGTATCATCGTATCGCAAATGCGAACCTTGGCGTTCTCGCATCTTACAACTACGACCACAGATATTACTTCGATTTCAGCGGTGCAGCTGTACACTCTTCAAAGCTCGCTCCTGGTCATCGTGGCGCATTCTCGCCATCGGTAACTCTCGGCTGGAATGTGGCAAATGAGTCTTTCCTTAAGGATTCGGATGCAGTGAATACACTCACACTCAGCGTTTCAGGCAGCGTCCTCAACCAGGATATCGACATCGCAGGATACTATCTCTATGCTCCTACATGGGCAACTGACAGATGGGGTTACGGATGGGCTGACGGTGATGACTCACAGTATGCAGTTTCAACCCGTGGTGCGAATGAGCTTCTTTCATACATCCAGCGTAGGGAAGTTTCTGCAAACCTCAGAGGTGCATTCTTCAACAGAAGCCTTACATTCGACGCTTCATACTTCATCCAGTCAATGGAAGGTTACCTTATCGACAACACCACTACATGGCCTTCACACCTTGCTACATCTTATCCTGAGCAGTCGTTCATTCCTTGGTTGAACTACAACAACAACGCTCGTACAGGATTCGATATCAGCGTGAATTACAACAAGACCTGGGGTGATTTCACACTCGGAGCTGGAGTAAATGCTACATGGTATGACACTATCGCTTCCCGTCGTGACGAAGTCTATACAGACCACAGACAGCGTGAGGGCAAGCCTCTTGACGGTATCTGGGGATATAAGAGCGCAGGTCTCTTCCAGAGCCAGGAGGAAATCGATGCTTGGCCAGAGCAGAACCTCGGTTCGACCGTACGCCCTGGTGATATCAAGTACATTGACCAGAATGGTGACGGTGTAATCAATACAGACGACCAGGTATTCCTCGGAAAGGGCGGCTGGTATGGCAATCCTCTTACTCTCGGTGCCAACATCACCCTCAAGTACAAGAGCTTCACACTCTTTGCGATCGCAACTGCAGGTACAGGCGCTTACGGCCTCAAGAACAGCTCTTACTACTGGATCGATGCAGAGGATAAGTATTCAGCAATCGTACGTGACCGTTGGACACCAGCTACAGCTGAGACAGCAACATATCCTCGTCTGACAGTATCAGAAGGTGCAAACAACTTCGTGTCTTCAGACTTCTGGATGTACAGCACCAACCGTTTCGACCTTGCCAAGGTTCAGTTGACATATGAAATGCCTCAGTCAGTATTGAGAAACAACAAGGTGGTAAAGGGATTCTCTGCATACATCAGCGGAAGCAACCTTCTCACCATCTCACCTGAGCGCAAGCATATGGAAATGTCTGTAGGAGAAGCTCCTCAGACTCGTTTCTACAACCTTGGATTCAAGCTCACATTCTAACATTAAAACCAGAGAACAATGAAACTGAAAAATATAATTGCAATTGCGGCTTTGGTAACCACCTTCTGCGCCTGCGACGACCTTTTCGAGCCTTCTGTGGAGAATGCACAGACTGTGGATGTGGTCTTCCAGAATCCGTCGAGTGCTCAGGGTATCTTGGGATATGCTTATGCAAATCTTCCTTTCGAGACCAAGAGTACTACTGACGTCGCAACAGATGACGCGGTGACCAATGACCTTGAGAGCAGCTATCGTAAGATGGCTCAGGGATCTTGGGCAGCTACAAACGACCCTATGTCTCAGTGGGTTGCGCGTAAGGCTACTATTCAGTATATCAACATCTTCCTTGAGAATGTAGACAATGTGAAGTGGTCTGCAGTACCTCAGAAACAGCAGATGTTCAAGGATCACGTAAGTGGTGAGGCATATGCTCTCCGCGCCTTGAATATGTACTATCTTCTCAGAAACCACGGTGGATGGGCAAACGGCCAGCTTCTCGGTGTCCCAGTAATCACTTATACTGAGGGCCCTGGTACAGACTTCAATAAGCCAAGAGATACTTTCCAGGCTTGCGTAGAGCAGATCTATGCAGATATCGATGTAGCTATTGAGCTTCTTCCTCTTACCTATGTAGACCTAACAAGCAACGAGCAGCTCCCTGCAAAGTACAAGGAGATCGGTGCTAACTTCGTGGACTACAATGTGATGTTCGGTGCCAAGATGCTCGGCCGCGTGGACGGACAGATCTGTAAGACCATCAAGGCTCTGACTGCACTCCTTGCATCAAGCCCTGCTTTCAGAGAGGGAACAGAAGTGACTTCAGAGGAGGCTGCTCTTCTTGCTGCTGACGTTCTTTCATATATCGGCGGTATTTCAGGAATGGACCCTAAGGGACATCTCTGGTATATGCAGAAGGCTGAGATCGACGGTCTCGCAGGTGGTGAGAATCCTAAGGAAATCATCTGGAGAGGCGGTAACAGCAACGGTACAGCTGACTATGACTTCGGTCTTTCACAGGAGCTTGACAACTTCCCTCCGACTCTTTACGGAAACGGACGTATCAACCCTACACAGAACCTCGTGGATGCATTCCCGATGGCAAGCGGTTACCCTATCGATGCTACAGGAAGCGGATATTCTGTAAACAATCCATACGCAGACCGTGACCCTCGTCTTAGCGAGTATGTAATGTATAACGGTACAGTATATCGTGATACTGAGATCATCACAGGTTCTTACTCTGCTGATGACAATGGTCTCAACAAGGTGGCTAACTCGACTCGTACAGGTTACTATCTCCGCAAGCTCCTTCGCGACGACTGTAACCCTAACTCAGCTCAGCAGCTTGCTCAGTTCCACTATCCTGTTTACTTCCGTTACACAGAGCTCTTCCTCGCTTATGCAGAGGCTGCAAACGAGGCTTGGGGACCAAGAAATGCCGGTTCTGTAGGATATAGCGCTTATGATGTAATCAAGGCTATCCGTCAGCGTGCAGGTCTTGGTGTCGGTGGAAATGACCCTTATCTCGAGACTTGTGCAGGTAATCCTGAAATGATGCGCGAGCTCATCCGCAACGAGCGCCGTATCGAGATGTGCTTCGAGAACAAGCGTTTCTGGGACCTCAGACGCTGGAAGGTGGATCTGGATCAGCTCAATGCCACTACAAAGGGTATGGATGTTACTCAGGAAGGTGGAGCGCTTAAGTATAATGTCATCGAGGTGGAGAACCGTAACTATAAGGACTATATGTACTACGGACCTATTCCTGACGGTGAAGTGAGAAAGTGGAGCAACCTTGATCAGAATACAGGTTGGTAACAAGTGTTATAGACATTATTAAAGATAGAATATTATGAAATTGAGAAATATTTTTAGGATTTTGTCTGCTGGCGTAGTCTTGGCGTCTGTCGCATCTTGCCATAATTCAGAGAAGATTTTCCCTGATTATGAAGGTGGTATTTCAGCCTACTTCGCTTATCAGTATCCTGTACGTACCATCGTGCTTGGAGAGTCTGAGACATTCGATACTTCTCTTGACAACCAGCACAAGTGTATCATCTACGGTACAATAGGAGGTTCGTATGAGGGTAAGGACGTCGTAATCGACATCGATGTAGACAATTCGCTTGTGGAAAACCTCTATTTCGCAGACGGTTCTCCTGTTCAGGCAATGCCTGAGAACTATTACACTCTTGGAGGAGATAAGCTTAACTACGGCGGCACTCATCTCGGTGGTGTCGAGGTTCAGCTTACTGACGCATTCTTTGCAGATCCTGCAGCTCTCAAGAACACTTATGTAATCCCTGTAGTGATGACAGATGTGGTCAAGGGTGCAGACAGAATCAAGTCAGGTACTCCTCTTATCGAAGGTGAAAGCCCGATCCGTACCAACCCTGCACTTTGGAATGTAGCTCCGATGGACTACACTCTCTATTGCATCAAGTATGTAAACCAGTGGGACGGTAGCTGGCTCCGCCGCGGTGTTGACCAGATTACAGGTCAGGATGCAGGAACAGTCGTACGTCATGAGCAGTATGTGGAGAATGATGAGGTGGTAAGACTTAGTACCGAGTCTCTCGACGCTGTGACAATCCCTGTTTCAACAAACATCACTACTGTCAATACCACTACTGTAACAAGCAACTATGCTATCCATTTCGTAAACCCTGCAGTGGGTGATGCAAACTGGAGCGCACAGGTATGGTATGAGCTTGCTGAGCCTATGAAGGCCGGTAAGACATATACCCTCAAGTGCAAGGCTGCTGCTTCCGAGCAGTATGACTGGTGCAGCATCTTCCTTCAGTCGACTGACGGAAGCGTGCAGAACTATAACCATGGTATGAGCTTCTCTACAGAGTGGAAGCAGGTGGAGGTCACTATCAATCCTGATAAGGATGTTTACCAGAGACTTACATGGTGCTTCGGTGACAAGGCAATTACCTTGATGCTCGACGATGTATCTCTTACTGAAAAAGGTTCGGATGTCAATCTGATAACCAACGGTGACTTCGAAGGCCAGACTACTGAAGGCTGGGCAAGCTGGGCAGGTTATGAGAAGATCGGTGCCGGTGAAGGCGGTATCCAGTCAGAAGTTGTAGAATCGACAGATGTCAACGCCAAGACTTGTCAGGTGAAGCTTACTTTCGACGCAAACGGTAACTGTACAGTGACTTCAGCTACAGAAGGAATGACTGCAAGCGGTTCAGGTAAGTATGTGAAGGATGGTGAGAAACTCGCTTGGGGTAACAAGGACCGCGACGGTATCTACCTTGACTATACTGTGGACTTCGGTGAGAAGCAGTATGCTATCAAGGATACACTGGTATCACGCAGCCGCGAGATCAAGCTCGAGACCTATATCCCTACATACCAGGAATAATAATTTAAAGTGACTAAGTTATGAAATACTATAGTAGAATATTGCTTATTGCAGCTGCTGCCGCTGGCCTTGCATCTTGTGCAATGGACGAGGTGAAGGAGTTCCCAGTAGAAAAACCGGAATATCTGGAGCAGTATGCATATCTGAATGACTATGACGTATTGAAGAACTATGTTGACCGTGAGGCCTCTCCTAACTTCAAGTTAGGAGCAGGCGTCACCGCCAGCAAGTTCGTCGAGCACGGTCAGGAGTATCTTATGGCAGTCTCTAACTTTGATGAGATCACCCCTGGCAATGCTATGAAGCACGCTTCTGTTGTGGGTAACAACGGTAAGATGAACTTCGATGCTATCACTACATTCGTGGAGGAAGCTCAGAAAGCTGGTCTGTCTGTCTATGGACATACACTCGCTTGGCATTCTCAGCAGAACAACAAGTTCCTGAACACTCTCATCGCGGACAAAGTCGATCCTAACTATACTCCTGAGCTCGTGGAGCAGGTGACTTACAAGAAGAGAAACTGTCTGGAAATCATCGCTCATGATATGGTGGCAAATCCTTGGGACTCACAGTTCTGGATCGTTTCGCCTACTACATTTGCAGAGGGTGATTCATGGGAGATCTCAATGGATATCTACGCTCTCAAAGCAGCTTCTCCTGGTACTCAGATCCATGCTGCTCCAAGTGCATATCTCCACTGGGCTGCTATCGGAAATCCATCATTCACCACAGAGTGGACTAACTGGACAGCTTCCGGTTCGATCCCTGCAGAAGGAAACGGCGGATATTCCATCGCCTTTAACCTCAACGACTTTGCTGAGGCCAATACATATTATATTGACAACGTAAGCTTCAAGCTCAACGGAGTGGAGCAGATTACAAACGGTGACTTTGAGGATCCGCAGGTAAGCGAGAACTTCGTAGCTGTAGAGCACGGTAAGGACAGCTCTCCACGTCCAGCTACAATCGTTGATCAGTATTTGTACGTCGAGATGGTGGAGGTTCCTAAGACTCAGGACGTACAGAAGACCTGTATCCTCGTTCAGTCTCAGGATATGGCTTCTGCCGCTTGGGATACTCAGTTCTGGCTCTATTTCCCTGACAGCCCTATGAAGGAGGGTGACTCTTGGGAGGTATCGATGGAGGTACGTGCCGACAAGCCGGCTTCTTCAAGTACTCAGACTCATATTGGACCTGGAGGATATATCCACTGGGCAGCCATCGGAAATGTGAACTTCACAGAGGAGTGGGAGACTTACACAGCTTCTGGTACAGTAGCGGCAGAGATGAATGGCGGTGACGCTATCGCATTCAACCTCAATGACTTCGCTGAGGCAAATAATTACTATTTCGATAATCTCAGCTTCAAGGTAAATGGTGTCGAACTCCTCGCAAACGGTAACTGTGACGATCCAAACGGAACTGCAAACTTCATAGCTAAGGAGTATCCTGCGGGTGCCGGCAGCGGAGCAAGAATCATTGACCACTATACTATCGAACTCCCTGGCGGAAGAACTCCACAGACTCCAGAAGAGAAGAAGGATACCCTCACCAAGGCGATGGATGCTTGGATCAAGGGTGTGATGGAGGCTACTGCAGGTAGAGTCGTGGCTTGGGATGCTGTAAATGAGGCAATCTCAGGAGCTGACGGTGACGGTGACGGCAAGTATGACCTTCAGTCTGCAGCCAACGGTGATCCGGAAGCTAACTTCTACTGGCAGGACTACCTCGGTGAGGTGGATTATGTAAGATTCGTATTCACAAAGGCACGTCAGTACTTCGAGGAGTTCGGCGGCAACCCTGCAGAGCTTAAGCTCTTCATCAACGACTACAACCTCGAGTCTTGGTGGGATGGCAATGCGAAGCTCAAGAGCCTTATCAAGTGGATCGAGATCTGGGAAGCTGACGGACAGACAAAGATCGACGGTATCGGTACTCAGATGCACGTAAGCTACATCCTCAATGAGGAGGATCAGAAGAAGCAGGAGCAGTCAATCGTCGAGATGTTCAACCTCCTTGCGCAGTCAGGTAAGCTCGTCAAGATCTCTGAGCTCGATATGGGTATCGTTGAGAACGCATTCGGCGCAGGTATCGCAGCTTCTGCAGTTACAGAGGAAATGCATCACAAGATGGCTGAGTTCTATACATTCATCGTTTCCAAGTATTTCGAGATCATTCCTGCAGCTCAGCAGTATGGTATCACTCAGTGGTGCACATCTGATCCAGGTGGAGAACTTGGAACAGGCTGGAGAGGCGGTGAGCCTGTAGGTCTTTGGGATGTGAACTACGGTCGCAAGCACACTTACGCCGGTTTCGTTAACGGTCTTCAGGGCAAATAACGACAGCATCAATCCATAAATTTCCGGTCATCAGAATATCTGGTGACCGGATTTTATTTTTTTACAAAGCGCCTGAATTGTCATTCCGAGCGAACGAAGTGAGTCGAGAAATCTCTTTTATTTTTATGCTAAAATCAGTATATTTGTAAGATTAACATAGCCTGCGCGCAAACAATGAAAATATCCATCATAAAGCATATTTACGGACTCTTGTCATTGGCTGGAATCCTTCTTTTATCCTCTTGCGGAGGATGGGAGGAGCCTTCCGCTCACTCTGATGAGCTGCCTCCGATTTACCCTGATTATATCGATGTAACTGTCCCTGCCAACATCGCCCCTCTGAACTTCATGGTCGAGGGCTCGGAAAGAGTCCAGGCGGTGATAAGTCTTGACGGAAAGGAGCTCTCCAGAAGTGCTGGTAAGGATGTACTGTCAATTGACAGTAAGGATTGGGCAGAGATTCTGAGAACTTCGGCAGGCCGTACTATCGATGTACAGGTGTCTGTCTGGAATAAGGAATGCCCTGAAGGACAGGAATATGCAGCCTTTCCTATTCATATTACAGATGAGCCGATAGATGAGTGGATTGCCTATCGTCTCATTGAGCCCGGATACAGGAGCTGGAGGCAGATAGGTCTGTATCAGAGAAGCCTTTCTTCATTCGAGGAAAGTGCGATCGTGACAAATGCGACGGAGAACGAGACCTGCCTTAACTGTCATCATTTTCCGGCATATTCTTCCGAGAGCATGATGTTCCATGCCAGAGGAGCCGACGGTGGAACCATTCTGTATCATGACGGCAAGCTTTCAAAGGTCAATTTCAATGAAATAGGCCCCAAGAAAAATACTACCTATCCTGCCTGGCACCCCGGGGGACGATTCATCGCATTCTCTTCCAATACCACCCGCCAGACCTTCTATCTTCACGGAAAGAAACCGATCGAGGTGTATGACTATGTTTCCGACCTGCTTTTGTATGACACTCAGACAGGGGAAGTCATCACAGATGAGCGCTTCATGACCGATCAGGCTCTTGAAACTTTCCCGGCTTGGTCTGAGGACGGCAGTTCTCTTTACTTTGCATCCGCATCAGCTAGGAAACTTCCAGATGAATTAAAAGACATGCATTATCACCTGCTGCGCGTAGCCTTTGATCCGCAGACAAGAAGCTTCAGCGAGAAAATTGATACAGTCTATAATGCTGATGCTCAGGGAGGAAGTGCTTCATATCCACGCATATCAGCTGATGGCAGATATCTGCTTTATACCTGGTCTGAGTACGGAACATTCCCTGTATGGCATCCGGAGGCTGATCTGAAGATGATCGATCTGCAGACAATGGAGCCAGTCGATGTATCAGTGTGGAACGCAAAAGACGAAGCTGACAGCTATCACAGCTGGTCTTCAAACGGAAGATGGACGGTTTATGGCAGCCGCCGTCAGGACGGAAGATATACTCATCTTTATATCGGTTATTTTGACAAGGAAGGCCGCGCCCATAAGCCTTTCATTCTTCCTCAGGAGGATCCTCGCTACAATAATTGGCGCCTGAAGTCCTATAACGTGCCGGAATTCATTGATGGCAAGGTGGAACTTCCAGATGAGGTGGTGAAATTGTTTGACCCTGAAAACTGATGCAGCTATGAACAGATCTTTCTTTACCCCGGGCCGAATCCTGGCCATTGCTTCATCGCTGCCTTTTATCATTTTCTGGGCAGTATGGTTCTTTGCATATCGCTATTTCCTGATCTGGCTCGAGGGCTTTTCTTTCTTCTCGACTCTTCCGGATTTCAGCAATCTATACAAAGCTATTCCTGAAGGCTTGCCTGGCTACATCGGTGCATTCCTCCATCAGTTCTATAAATGGCCAGCAGCTGGTGCAGCGATCCAGGCTCTTATGACTGTGTGGCCGGTAATCTGTACAGGAGTAATAGTTAACCGTCTGTTTGAAAACCCGGGCAGACTTCTTTGGATAGCATTCCTTCCGCTACCTTACTTTGTCTTCCGCCAGTTCTGGGATCTGCATATGTACTTTGCAGTCATATATAATGCAGTCTTTACGGGAATTATGCTTATCGTGCTGATATTCACATTGATACGCAAAGTAACTATAAAGGTGCCGAAATGGGTGGGCAGCCTGCCGGTGAATATCTTGATCATGCTTTCAGCCATTGGTACTTCACTGTATTTCCTCCTTGTTCAGGACGAAAGGAATCATGAGCAGAATGATCATGCCCGTCTGGAATATCTCGGAGAAAACGGACGCTGGATGGAAATACTGGAGAGAGTCACACCTGCTGATGCTCATAATGATGACATCAAGCGCCATTATGCTCTCCTTGCATTGGCGCAGACAGGGCACCTTACCGATTATGCCTTCCTATATGGCCTGGATGGCTCGGACTCCTTCCTTTTCTATGACAATATTAATCCGTTGTGTCTGGATTTCAATGCCATCTTCTATCAGTCGATGGCTATGCCGAACGCCGTCATCCATCAGTCCTATCAGCTTGGTGTCCAGTCTGTTGCAGGAGTCGGATTTTCTTCTATCAGACGTCTGGCAGACACTTATATAGACCTTAAGGATTATGCATTGGCTAAGAAGTATGTGGATATCCTTGCCCACAGTACATGCCACAGAGCATGGGTGAAAGACAGACTTCCTAAGCTTGAGGCAATTAAAAATGCCTCCCCGGCATACGCCTATGATGAATTCAATGCAATGATCGCTGAGTTCCCTCATACTATTTCCTCGATGGTCGATCGCAACAGAAAGGACCGCAGATATGCTGACCTTCTGATGTGTGCTTTGCTTGCAGATGATGAGGGCGATAAGTTTCTGAATATATTCAGGTATATTGCTGAGGTTCAATATCCTGACGGCAAGAATCTCCCGCGTCTTTACGAAGAAGCGCTTATCCTGATATCGATGGTCGACCCTTCTGCGCTGCAAGGCATCCACATAAGCAATGACACTCAGCAGCGCTTTGCAGATTATGCGGCGCTCATGAATGCCGGAAAGGGAAGTCAGGCGCTTAGGAAATATAAGGATACTTACTGGGCATATTCATATAGAGCTCAATGATGAAAAGGATTATACACATAGCCTTCTGTCTAGGCCTTCTTTCTTTCCTGTGCGGATGCTCGTATCGGTCGCAGGAGTGTGCGTCGTCTCAGGAAGAGCCTTCTATCTTCCCTGACTACAAGGGGGTTACGGTGCCGTACAATATCGCTCCGCTGAATTTCATGGCGGAGGGTGCGGATATGATTGTCGCAGATTTTCGATGCGAAGGAGCAGAAGGTTTGAAAGTCAAGGGGCGCGGTGGAATCCTGGACATCCCACAGAAAAAATGGAAGGCTATGCTCGACCAGGCCAAAGGAGGGACTCTCGAAGTCGAAGTCACCCTCTGGAATGACCAATATCCCGACGGAATAGCCTATAAGCCATTTAAGATCAATGTCTCTGCAGATCCGATCGACGGCTGGGCGGCATACCGTCTTATCGAGCCGGGCTATGTGAGCTGGCGTCAGCTTGGCCTGTACCAGCGAGATCTCACATCCTTCTATGAGACAGAGATCGTGACCAATAAAAATTCGACCACCACATGCCTTAACTGCCATAATTTCCCGTCGTATTCACCTGAAAGTATGATGTTCCACGCCCGAGGCACTGACGGCGGCACCATACTCTGGCATGGCGGCAAGGTCTTCAAGGCAGATTTCTCCAGAACCAGCTCGGTAAGCAGTGTAACTTACCCCGCATGGCATCCGGAAGGAAGATTCATCGCATTTTCTGCCAACACCACTCATCAGGTCTTCTTTGCTGAAGGAAGACAACCTATCGAGGTCTTCGACACCGCGTCGGATCTCGTCATTTACGATACTGTTCTGGATGAAGTGATTACAGATCAGAGGTTTATGACAGAGGCTTCCCTGGAAACATTCCCTTCGTGGTCTCCTGACGGCAGATATCTGTATTTCGCGTCATACACATCGGATACTCTTCCGGTGGAGCTTACCTTCGATATGCAATACGATCTGATGCGAGTGGAGTTCGATCCGCAGACCGGCCGCTTCGGCGAAAAGGTGGATGTCTTCTATGATGCCTCAGAGCAGGGCGGAAGTGTTTCCCATCCGCGTCTTTCTCCTGACGGACGCCATCTTCTCTATACAATAGCAGATTACGGAACCTTCCCAATATGGCACGCGCAAGCGGATCTTCAGATGATCGATATTCAGACAATGGAGCCTGTGGATGTGACAGTATGGAATGATCCGGAAGAGGCTGAAAGTTATCACAGCTGGTCATCAAACGGCCGATGGGTCATCTATGGAAGCCGCAGACTCGACGGTAGGTACACCCGCCTTTATATCGCTCACATGGATGAAGACGGAGTGCCGCACAAGCCTTTCCTCCTGCCTCAGAAAGATCCGAGATACAATACCTGGCGTCTGAGATCATTCAATGTGCCTGAATTCATAATGGGAAAGGTAGACCTTCCGAAGGAAGCACGCAAGATGTTTATGGACAATGACTAATGGAGGAGAATGATATGAAGAAGATAGTTACATTGTCAGCATTTCTGCTTCTGGCTGCGGGGTGGTTCTTCAGCTATCCTTGCCTTATGAGATGGTACGAGGGATTCAGCTGTTTCTCGACCCTGCCTGATTTCACCGCCCTTCATTTCCATTTCCCGGATGATATATTCAGATATTGCGGATCATTCCTCCTGCAGTTCTATGCACATCCGGCAGCGGGTGCGATGATCCAAGCATTGATCCCGATATTGACCGTACTTTGTCTCTGGATCATCATTAAAAGATTTTTTAAAGACTCTGACTCACTTTTCTGGTTCGCCTTCCTGCCGCTTCCGTACTTTGTCTATCTCCAGCTGGATGATATGACATTGGCCAAATCTTGTATGATATTGGCATTCATGGCATTACTTGCGGCGATTGTTGTAATTGTGTCATTGTTCTTCAGGATGAAGAACCCTCTGCCGAAGGCTTTGCGAAGACCTTGGATCTTGGTGGTGATGCCGATATTGGCGGTATTTGTTTCATTGTACATACTTCTGGTCGGCCCCCTGAGCAGGCAGCACGAGGCGATAGCACGTCTTGAATATCACGGAGAACGTCAGGAGTGGGGAGAGATCATCAAGGAGGTCACTCCGAAGGAGGCTCTTCAGAACGAGTACAAGCGAAAGTATGTATTGCTGGCTCTTTCGCAGACCGGACAGCTTGCTGACCATGCATTCAGATACGGCCTCACAAGTGAGGATGACTTCTTCTTCAAGGCGGCCGACGGACCTTTGTCCCTGAATTTCAATGTGTTCTTCTATCGTTCCCTCGAAATTGACAATGCTGCTGTCTACTATGCCTATCAGCAGGGCCAGCAGTCACTTCCGGGCATAAGCTACAAGTCCCTCAGAACCCTTGCGGACATATATATCGATAACAAGGATTATGCTCTGGCCAGCAAATATGTGGATATCCTTAGCCATACCTGCTGCCACGGGGACTGGGTCGAAGAAAGGCTCCATAAGCTGGAGGCCATCAGAAATTCCGAGCCAGAGTATCATATTGAAGGCGAGCCTTTCACCCTTGACACCTTCCTAACGGATATGTCGGCTCTTGTCACAAGGTACCCTTACAATAAGAAATTCGCCGATTACCTGCTTTGCTCGGTATTGGCTCAGAAGGACGGCAATACGTTTATGAGCGCATTCAGCATAATCGCCCAGACCCTTTATCCTGAGGGCAAGGGGATTCCGCGTCTGTACCAGGAGGCCCTGCTGCTTGTGGCCAGCCACGAGCCGGCAATCCTCGAGAAGTACCACATCGACGAAAAGGTATGGAGTGATTTCAATGACTTTACCGCTCAGATGCAAAGTGGAAAGACCAATATCGCCAAGAGAAAATATGCGGGTTCGTATTGGGCCTATATTTATTGATTTATGAAGGAAAGGACAAGACATATTATCTTCTATGCCGTGGCTGCAGTGCTTCTCGGAGTCGGAATACACCTTACTCAGGAGTTCCGCTTCTACAATATTGCCGCAAACGAGCTCTTCATTTATGACGGGGCGGAGATAGCAGGTATATTGGCCGAGACCGGCGGATTCGCGACATTGGTCGCATCTTTCCTTTCGCAGTTCTTCTGCCTTCCGTTGGCTGGAACTGTCATATTATCAGCTCTTTATATCCTGGTTGCCTGGCTTGCGTGGGCTTTGCTTTCCAAGATGAACGGCCGTCCTGTCTTCCGGGGAGCAGCTTTTCTTCCTCTCGTATTCCTTTACCTTTGCCTGGAAAATGATTATTACAGATTCCAGGGGCATGTGGCATTTGCCTTGGTGCTGACTGCTCTTTATGTCTATATGAGTGCTCCTAAGGAAAAGATACGTTATGCTGCGGGAGTGGTGCTCATCCCTCTGCTTTATCACTTTGCAGGAAGCGTGGCTGTGGTCTTTGCGCTTTGTGCTTTTCTGTGGGAAGTGCTAAGAAATGGCCTTAAGGGATTGTATGCGCTGATTTATCCGGTGGTTTTCCTGCTGACAGCGTTTGTGTATGTAAAGGCTTCAATGACAGCAGGTTGCGAGCATGCTCTTACTCCGTTTATGTATTATGATTGGCCTTCGACATATTTCTTCCCTCTATATGCGTGGGCAAGTGTACCGGTGCTGATGCTGGCAGCGCGTTTTCTTGCAAAGGATTCTTCGCGTCTTTCTGCTTATGGCCCGGCAATCGGCCTGGCGGCTGCCCTCGCTCTTGCCGGATATTTCTATAATGCAGTCCACAGTCGCAGTTACTATCGTCTGATCCAGGAGCAGCAATTGGCCGCAGAAGGGGAGTGGGATGAGATTATCCGGACAGCAGACCGCCGTCAGCCGGATTATCTGATCAGCTATCTTAATCTGGCGCTCGCTCATAAGGGACAGCTAGTGGAAAAGCTCGGTTACTATAATCCTCAGCCTGTTTCGAAGGTTATGTTCCCTACTCCTAATCTCAAGACCGGTCTGAGCCTTCAGAGTGCTGTCTATCTTTCATGGGGCTATGTCGCAGCGGCTCGTCAGGCTGCTTTCGATGCCAATATGGTCACCCCGGGAATGCATAACCCGCAGCAGCTTAAGGTGTTGGTACTCACTAATATGGCTCTTGGTGCACCAGAGGTGGCTGAGAAATATGTCAATATATTGGATAAAACTCTTTTCTATCGCGGATGGGCTCAGCAGATGCGCCGAGCTTTGAATGATTCTGCTTGTGAACCTGATGAGCTGCGCAGGCTGCGCGAAGCCCTGCCTCAGAAAGGAGAGTATGTACGATATGACGGCCTCAAGGGTGATATGAAGGATATTCTCGAGGCGGATCCGTCTAATGAGATCCTGTCCCAGTTCTATACAGCCTATCAGATGCTGGAAACTTTGGAGGAACGCAGATGAAGCGATATATAATCATATTGGTTCTTATGGTCTTGGTGGCATGTCGTCCTGAGATCAGCGGTGATATTGCCCAGTGTCCGGAAATCTTCCCTGATTACAAGGAAGTTACCATTCCGCGCAACATAGCTCCGATGAATTTCCAGGTGATTTCGCCGGAGGGTAATGCCTGGATGGCGGAAGTTACTGCTGCGGGCGAAACTGTCAGCATCCGATGTGGCAGCGGCCTTGTCTCCTTCGGCAAAGGTCAATGGGAAAAACTCTTGTCGGCCGCAGATGAGCTGAATGTCCGGATATATGAAAAGAGGGGCGCCAAGTGGATGGCTTATCAGAATTTCAAGATGTATGTGGCTGAAGATGAGATAGATCCGTATCTCGCATATCGTCTTATCACCCCAGGCTATAGCATCTGGAGGGAAATGAGCATCTGTCAGCGTGACCTTGAATCATTCCGTGAAAGAAGGATATATTCGAATACTCAGGGAAAAGGCAATTGTGTGAACTGCCACTCTTTCTGCGATCGAGATCCGGATCAGATGCTTTTCCATATGCGATCTGAGCTTGCCGGTACATATATTTTTAGAAACGGGCAGAAAGAAAAGCTTGACACCAAGACCGACCAGACCATTTCATCGCTGGTATATCCCTACTGGCATGCTTCGGGACAATATGTAGCTTTCTCGGTAAACAAGACCAATCAGGTCCTTCATTCCACCGATCCGAACCGTATCGAGGTCTTTGACGAGGCTTCTGATGTAGTGGTGTATGATGTGGAGCAGCATGAAAGCGTAACTGCAGATCACCTGAGCAGCAAAGATGCTTTCGAGACCTTCCCGACATTCTCTCCAGATGGCAGGAGCTTGTATTTCTGCTCTGCTAAGGCTGTGGAACCGATGCCGGAAGGTTATAAGGATGTAAGGTACAGCCTCTGCCGCGTGGACTTCGATCCTTCAGACTGTTCTTTCGGCGAGAGTGTGGATACATTGTATAATGCAGCTGTCCTGGGTGGCAGCGTCTCTTTCCCGCGCATATCACCAGACGGAAGATTCCTCGCATTTACATTGGGCAGATACGGCAATTTCTCGATATGGCACAAGGATGCCGATGTTTATTTTATTGATCTTCAGGATGGTAGCATCTCTGCAATGACAGCATTGAATAGCGCTGATGTGGAAAGCTATCACAGCTGGAGCGGAAACAGCCGATGGATGGTGGTCAGCAGCAGAAGGGATGACGGCCTTTATACCCGTCCGTATATTTCGTATGTGGATGCGCTCGGTCAGGCGCACAAGCCTTTCCTCCTGCCTCAGAAGGATCCGAAGAAATACTATGACTCACAGATGTTTTCGTACAATATACCGGAATTTGTTGAGGGAAAAATCGAACTGAACGGCCGTCAGATCGCTGACTTTGCGGCGGAGGCTGACAAGGTGCAGGTAATGTATAAGAATAATGATTGACTATGATAAGAAATATGATAAAATATGATAACGGATGCTTTCTACAAGCATCTTTTCAGGGCGGTGAAGTGCATCTGATGATTCATGCGGATGCATCGGAATTATTTGATAATCAGTTGAATGCTATACATGAAGCGTTCAGTGGCTTTATGGAATCGGAAAGTGAAGGGGCAAGACCTGTCTTCATGCGTTATTTTCTCAGCGACGCTGCCAATCAGGCGGAGACTGTGAATTCATATGTCCGCGACCATCAGGTTTGTGCTGTGTCAGTACTCGAGCAGCCGCCCCTTGACGGAAGCAAGGTCGCCTTGTGGGTATATCTGATGAAGGATGTGGAAGTCGCAGGGACTGAAGCCGGTCTGTGGGAAGTGCGCCAGGGAGATCTGCGTCACCTGTGGATAGGAGGCTCATTTGTCAGAGGAGGGGATTCCGAGAGCCAGATGAGAGTGCTTTTTGAAGACTATATCGCATCTTTGAAAGCCCACGGATGCACTCTCAGTGAAGACTGCATCAGGACCTGGATCTTTGTCCAGAATGTGGATGTGAATTATGCCGGTATAGTAAAGGCTCGCAGGGAAGTTTTTGAAGATGAGGGCCTTACGGCTCAGACTCATTATATAGCCAGCACAGGTATTGCAGGAAGGAATGCTTATCCGGATTCGTCCGTGATAATGGATGCCTATGCCGTGGCAGGACTTGCCAAAGATCAGATAAGATATATTTATGGCTCTACCCATCTGAATCCTACATACGAATACGGAGTTACATTCGAGAGGGGAACAGCGGTGGATTATCCGGACCGTCGTCAGGTCTTCATCTCCGGAACTGCCAGCATTGACAATAAAGGTCAGATCGTGCACCCGGGCGATGTCTCGAAGCAGTGCGAAAGGCTTCTGGAGAATGTTTCAGTCCTGCTCTCGGAAGCAGAATGCGGCTTCGAGGATGTGATGAGTATGATCGTTTATCTTCGTGACATATCCGACTATCAGAACGTCAGACATATATTCGACAGCCGTTATCCGGATATGCCTAAGGTCTATCTCTGGGCGCCTGTATGCCGTCCTGGCTGGCTGGTGGAAATGGAATGTATTGCCTTGAAGAAACTTCAGTAGCTATGAAAAGATATATCACAGTCCTTTTGTTTTCCGTTCTGGCTTCAATCTGCTGGACAGGATGTTTTCCGGATGATTACCTTGATGATCAGCCGGTCGTGGCGCCTCCGAAACCGGATCCTGAGCCAGAGCCTCAGCCGGATCCCGAGCCGGAACCGGAACCAGATCCCGAGCCTGAAGATGGTCTGAATTATGACAATCTCTCTGCCTATGGCCCTCTCAAGTCATATGTGAATCGTGCAGTCTCACCGGATTTCAAGATGGGAGCGGCGGTATATGTCAATGACTTCCTCAATAAGTCGAAGATGTACAATGTCGCAGTGGAGAACCTGGATGAAATGACAGCAGGAAATGCAATGAAGGGAGCATCGATTGTAAGAAAAGATGGTTCAATGGACTTCAGCACCGTGAAGAGATTTCTTGATGTCGCTGAAGCTGCAGGCATGACAGTCTATGGACATACATTGGCATGGCATTCACAGCAGCCGGTTCAATATCTTAACAGCCTGATCGAGGGTAAAAGAGTAGAACTTCCGGAAGGGGAGACGGCAGAAGAAAAGATACTTGATCTGGACTTCAATGACGGCAGGCACCCTTTCAATGGCTGGGGCAACAATTCTTCCAGAGGTGTGGAAAACGGCGTCTTCAAGGTGTCCAATCCATCAGCCGTGAACAGCTGGGAGGCCCAGTTTGCTTATGATGTGCAGACTCCTTTTGAGAATGGCCGTGAGTACAAACTCAAGTTCAGGATTAAAGGATCATCGGCGGGCCGTCTTGATTCAGGCTTCCAGATTACCGATGGATACAGATCGGCTGGAGAATTCCCCGGCGTTCAGTTCAATACGCAGTGGAAGGATGTGGAGATAACATGTCAATGCAATGCTTCGGGAGCAACACGACTGATCTTCAGTTTCGGAGAATTTGTCGGAGATATCTATATCGATGATTTTGAATTCATTGCCTTAGGGGCGGACTATAAGATAGTGGATATGACTCCAGAGGAAAAGAAAGAAGCTCTCACGCAGGCTATGGAAAGGTGGATCAAGGGCATGATGGAAGTTACCGCCACCAGGGTTTCGGCATGGGATGCTGTAAATGAATCTATTTCAGGAAGGGACAATAACGGAGACGGTTTCTATGAACTGGAGTCAGCCGCATGGGGAAGTTCAAACAATTTCTATTGGCAGGACTACCTCGGATCCGGAGATTACGTCCGCATTGTGATTGCAGCTGCCCGAAAATATTATGCCGAGTATGGCGGAACGGCTCCTTTGAAACTTTTCATAAACGATTACAATCTGGAATCAGACTGGGATGACAATAAAAAGCTCAAGAGCCTCATACATTGGATAGAAGTATGGGAGTCTGACGGCGTGACAAAGATCGACGGAATCGGCACGCAGATGCATATATCTTATTATGAAGATGCAGGTACTCAGGCCAGCAAGGAGCAGCATGTTGTCAGAATGCTGCAGCTGATGGCCAATACGGGTAAGCTTGTGAAAATATCGGAGCTGGATATGGGATATGTCGACAGGAACGGTAATACCCTCAAGACATCGCAGCTGACTGACAGACAGCACAGACTGATGGCGGATTACTATAGGTTCATTGTCCGTAAGTATTTCGAGATCGTGCCTCCCGCACAGCAGTATGGCATCACCCATTGGTGCATCACCGATGCGCCGGACAATTCCGGATGGAGAGGCGGCGAACCTGTCGGTCTCTGGGATATGAATTATAACCGAAAGTATGCATATGCAGGTTTTGCGGACGGTCTAAGAGGAAAATAATAAATTTACGATTATGAAAATCTTTAATCTTTTAGCGGCTGCCGTTATATTGGCATCCTGCACGCCATCAGTCCTCAAGCCTTGGGACAAAGGCGCATTTGAAACACGCGAGTACCGTAATGTCTTCGTCGAGGCAGGATATTCTCCTGAAGAGGTCGATGCTAAAGTCCAGGAAGTGTTCGAAGAGGTCTTCTTTGGTCCTTCGAAGGTGTATTTCGAGGTGGAGGATTCCCTTGCCTATGTCTCTGATATCAAGAACAATGACGTGCGCACGGAGGGAATGTCCTACGGAATGATGGTGGCAGTGCAGATGGACCGAAAGGATATTTTCGACAAACTTTTCCGCTGGTGCAAGAAGTATATGCAGCATCAGGAAGGCCCGATGGAGGGATATTTCGCCTGGAGCTGCAAGATCGACGGTACCCGCAATGCGCAGGGGCCTGCTTCGGATGGAGAACTTTACTATGTGACAGCTCTGCTTTTTGCGTCGAACCGCTGGGGAGATGCCACAGGAATAGATTATAAGAAGGAAGCGCAGTACATACTTGACTGCGCCTTTGCCAAGGATGGATCAGAGGGTGTCAATAACTTCATAAATACCGAGCACAAGCTCATAACCTTTACCCCTGACCGCTTCGGTTACAGATTCACAGATCCTTCATATCATGTTCCTGCCTTCTATGAGGTCTGGGCAAGATGGGCGGATGACGGACGCGAGGATTTCTGGAGGGAGTGTGCTTCCCGTTCGCGGGAATTCCTTCACCTTGCTGTCAATGACACTACCGGTCTGAATCCGGATATGTGCGGATACGACGGAAAAGTATTCTCATTCGGCGGTCGTCGCAACGGCTCGGCTAATTTCCGTTATGACTCCTGGAGAGTGCCAATGAATATCGCGATGGATTATTCATGGGCATGCCAGGATATAGAATGGCAGCGTGCATACGGCCATAAGATTCAGAATTTCTTCTATGGCCAGGGCATTGATTCCTTTGTGGACCAGTACCGTGTGGACGGAACCCTTCCTTCTGAGGATGAGATTCTTCCTGCGGGAAGTTGGACAAAGGCTCTCAGACATTCAGTAGGACTGGTTTCTACAGTGGCAGCTGCTTCGCTCATGTGTGAGCATGAGATCAGCCGTGAATTCATCGACGCTCTCTGGAACTCTGAAAATGTTCCTTATGAGGACGGATATTTTGACGCTTATTATGATGGTCTGCTCAGACTGTTTGCCTTCATGCATCTGAGCGGAAAATATCAGATAGTTTTCCCGGAATAACCACATAAATCATATCGCCATGAAACACTTTTTTCGTACACTGGCTATTGCCGTGGCTGTAGCAGCCGCAGCATCTTTCACTGCTGATGCCAGGAAGAAAAAGGACCTGGTACAGACTTATCCTGCTCTGGAGGCATATTTCAGCACTCCGGTTGAGGATACTGTGCAGCCGGATGATAAAGGATTCATCCGTCGCTGGCTTCTTCTTGAACCTATCAGCAAGCCGAACCGCACCAATACTGTCTTTGTGGACAGCTATCTAAGAGCAAATCTTGACACTGGCTGGAACAAGGGAGACTTCGAGGTGCCTGCAGATGGTCAGGTAGAGAAAATGGATGTGGAGTTCCAGGCACCGGTGGATATGTCTGCAGGTCGTCCCCGCAATCCTTTCGAAGCTCCTGAAATAAAGATCGTGAAGGCTAAGCTGACCTGGCATGCCCTTGACAGCAAGCTCTTTAATGTAAAGTTATATCGTTATGCTGTAGGAACCGGGACCGGCCGCTATGGTGCGATCTTCCGTGCCGTGACTGTCATCGATGTGCCTGAAGATCTTGAGAATGTGCGCCTTGCCGTGGGGTCGAACTCGGCATCTATGTGGTGGATTGACGGCGAGGAAGCCCTGATACTTTCGGGTGACCGCCGAATGGTTATGGATGACGGAGCTTCGAAGAGACTCACGCTCAAGAAGGGCCGCCATGTGATTACCGGTGCTGTCATCAATGGTCCTGGCATGAGTGATTTCTGTGTCCGTTTCATTGATGAAAACGGCGCCCCTGTCCTTAATTATAACATTCTAAACAATTAGCCGTCATGAAGACTCTTTATAAATCATTGCTAGTGGCTTCATTGGCCCTTGTCTCAGTTTCTGCATTGGCCCAGGAGGGCAAACCGTGGATCCACGACCCTTCTACCATTATGGAATGTGAAGGAAAGTATTATACATTCGGAACCGGTGGCGGCGGACTCATATCCGAGGATGGATGGAACTGGTATCCTGGTGCGGAGCGTCCCGGTGGGGGAGCTGCTCCGGATGCTCTGAAAATAGGTGATAAATATCTCGTGGCTTATAGCTCGACAGGCGGAGGACTGGGTGGCGGTCATGCCGGAAGAATCCTCACGATGTGGAACAAGACTCTTGATCCATCTTCGCCTGACTTCAAGTTTACAGAGGCGATCGAGGTAGCTTCTTCCCAGGTGGATGAAGACTGCGATGCTATTGATGCCGGCCTTTTCATGGATCCTGTGACAGGGCGTCTGTGGTGTACCTACGGAACATATTTCGGGTTTATCAGGGTGGTGGAGCTTGATCCTGCGACCGGAGCACGTGTCGAAGGAAACGAGCCTGTCGATATTGCCATTGACTGCGAAGCTACCACCATTACATACCGTAACGGCTGGTACTATCTTCTCGGAACTCACGGAACCTGCTGCGATGGCGTGAATTCGACCTACAATATTGTGGTGGGACGCTCGCGCAATGTAACAGGTCCTTATATTGATAATGTTGGTCGTGATATGGTTGCAGGTGGCGGCAAGATGGTGATTGACGGTGCTGACCGCCAGTTCGGTGCCGGCCATTTCGGAAGATATATCGAGACTGACGGAGTGGAGAAGATGTCTTTCCACTGGGAGGCTGACCTTGACAGAAGTGGCCGCAGCGTTCTCGCTATCCGTCCTCTTCTCTGGGTCAATGACTGGCCTGTAGGAGGCGAGCTTTTCGCTGATGGTGTTTATGAGATCACTTCTGTACGCCGTGGATATGCTCTGGAGCTTGCCGTTGATTTCCAGAGACAGCAGATTGCGCGTATGAGCTGGCGTATGGATCCTGACGAGCCTTTGGTATCGTATCCGAACCAGACTCTCGAGGAAGTAGCGGCAGGATGGCCGGCAGGCCAGGTGGACATCCGTATCGGAGATTGGATGAACCGTCCTCATCAGAGATGGTCGATTGTGGCTGTACCAGATGCCGGTGGTTATCTTGGAGGTCAGTATTACAAGATCTGTATCGAAGGAACCGAGAGGGTGCTTGCTGCTGCAGAAGGGGCAGAACTTATTGCTGTCGAGGGTTTCACAGGCGCACAGGAGCAGCTCTGGAGGATCGAGCAGCTGACAGACGGCTCATATCGCATAATGCCAAAGTCGATCCCTGGCTGCGACAAACCATATGTCCTGGTCTCAATAGCTGACAGCACACCTACCCTTGCAGCCTTCGATCCCGAAAGTGACAATTGCAAATGGAATTTCAGAAAATTGAATTAGTATGAAAAGGTTACTGACAATAGTTTTACTGCTATGCACCATGACTATCTACGCTCAGTCTCAGGAAGGTTTCGGCGGCTGGCAGATGCCTGAGATCGAAGTACGTTGTTCAGAAAAATTCATCGATCTGGATTATGTCGGTGACGACCAGGTGTATCACAAACTCGACATTTATCTTCCGAAGGTCGAGAAAGAATCTTACCCTGTAGTGATTCATATTTACGGAAGTGCATGGTTTTCAAATAACTCGAAAGGGATGGCAGATCTTGGTACAATTGTCAATGCCCTTCTGGATGCCGGTTATGCAGTCGTGACTCCGAATCATCGTTCGTCTATGGATGCAAAGTTTCCTGCCCAGATCCATGATATCAAGGCTGTAGTGCGTTATGTACGCGGTAATGCCAGCCAGTACAAGTTCGACACTTCTTTCATAGCCACTTCTGGCTTTTCTTCAGGAGCTCATCTGGCTTCTCTTGCCGCTACAAGTAACGGCGTCCCTGAGCTCGACGGTACTCTCGGTGCATATACGGATTGCAGCAGTCTTGTAGATGCGGCATGTTGCTGGTCAGGTCCTGTCGACCTTCACTACATGAGCTGCGGCAAGGAGGTCGATGACTGGAACCATATGCCGGAAGAAACAGTGATGGGATTTGCATTCAAAGGAAACGAAGAGGCCTTCAAGGCTCTCAACGCCACTACTTATATTGACCCTTCCGATCCGCCGATCGTGATATTCCATGGTACAGCCGATAATGTGGTGCCTCATTGCCAGGGAATTCACTTCTATGAGCTTCTTGACAAGGCTGGTGTGGATACGGAACTTTATCTCGAGGAAGGGGCAGGACACGGAATGGGTATGTACACCGAGGCCAATCTCAAGGCTATGACCGATTTCCTGGACAGAGTCTGCGATTAAGTATCCGTTGCAAGTAATAAAAAAACCGGCAGACTTTCACTTAAAGTCTGCCGGTTTTTTTATCATTTTAAGATGTCTTAGAACATCTCTGGCTCGTTGTTCTGCTCTGGAGCATCAGCCTGACGGTCGCGACGTGGACCTCTTGGGCCTCTGTCATCGCGGCGTGGGCCACGGTTGTCGTCACGACGTGGACCGCGGTTGTCACGACGGTCGTTGTCACGGCGTGGACCTCTGTCTCCGCGTGGCTTGCGCTCAGGCTCTACATATCCCTCTGGCTTCTCGAGAAGGGCCTTGCGTGAAAGCCTCATCTTGCCTGTCTTCTCGTCGATTTCGAGGAGCTTTACATCCACCTCGTCACCTACCTTGAGGACATCCTCTACCTTTTCAGTCTTCTCCCAAGCGATCTCTGATACATGGAGGAGACCTTCCTTACCAGGGAGAATCTCTACGAATGCACCGAACTCGAGGATTGAAACGATCTTTCCGTGGTATACTGTGCCTGGTTCAGGAACTGCAGTGATGCCATTGATCCAGTTGAGAGCCTTGTCCATTGACTCCTTGTCAAGACCGAAGATGTCTACAACGCCCTGTGATACGCCGTCCACCTGCTCTTCAGTAATGGTGATTGTAGTACCTGTCTCACGCTGAATGCGCTGGATAGTCTCGCCACCCTTTCCGATGATAGCGCCGATGAACTCGCCTGCAACACGGATCTGTACCATACGTGGAACGAACTCCTTGTACTCTGCACGTGGCTCGCTGATGGTCTTCATCATCTCTCCCATAATGTGGAGACGACCCTGACGTGCCTGCTCGAGAGCCTTCTCGAGGACGTCATATGAAAGTCCGTCCACCTTGATGTCCATCTGGGTAGCTGTAATACCGTCCTTAGTACCAGTCACCTTGAAGTCCATGTCTCCGAGGTGGTCCTCGTCACCGAGAATATCTGTAAGGATAGCGTAGCGCTCGTTAGGATTGTCCTTGTCTGTGATAAGACCCATTGCCACACCTGCTACTGGCTTCTTGATCTTCACACCTGCGTCCATGAGGGCGAGGCAGCCTGCACATACGGTAGCCATTGATGATGAACCGTTTGACTCGAGGATGTCAGAAACCACGCGGACTGCGTATGGATTCTCCGGAGCCATCGGAATCATTGGCTTGAGAGCTCTGTATGCAAGGTTTCCGTGTCCGATCTCACGACGGCCGATACCACGCTGTGGACGAGCCTCACCTGTAGAGAACGGAGGGAAGTTATAGTGAAGTACGAACTGGTCAGTGTCCTGGATGAGAACCTCGTCGCGCTCCTTCATATCGAGCTTTGTTCCAAGGGTCACAGTAGAAAGTGACTGAGTCTCACCGCGGGTGAAGATTGCTGATCCGTGAGCGCAAGGGAGGTAGTCAGTCTCGCACCAGATAGGACGTACGGTAGTAGTGTCACGTCCGTCAAGACGTACACCCTCGTCGAGGATCATATTTCTCATCGCAGCCTTCTCGACAGCGTGATAATATCTCTCGATCATCATCCTCTTCTCTTCCTGCTCCTCCTCCGGAAGTGTTGCATAGAACTCCTCCTTGAGGGCCTCGAATGCGTCAGAACGCTCGTGCTTTGCAGATCCTGACTTAGCGATAGCATAGCATCTGTCGTAGCAGAACTCCTGGATAGCCTGACGAAGTTCCTCGTCGTTCTCCTCGTGGCAGTAAGTTCTCTTCTGAGTCTTGCCTACAGCCTCCATAAGTTCCATCTGAACCTTGCAGTGCTTCTTGATCTCCTCGTGAGCGAACTTGATAGCCTCGAGCATGTCGTGCTCGCTTACCTCCTTCATCTCACCCTCGACCATCATGATGTTGTCATAAGTAGCGGCAACGATGATGTCGATGTCAGTGTCAGCCATCTCGCTGAAGTTAGGATTGATCTTGAACTCACCGCCGATCCTTGCAACGCGTACCTCAGAGATAGGGCCATCGAACGGAATGTCGCTGACAGCAAGTGCTGATGAAGCAGCGAGACCTGCGAGTGCGTCAGGCTGGATATCCTTCTCAGCAGAGATGAGGTTTACGTTTACGAATACTTCTGCGTGGAAATCCTCTGGGAAGAGCGGACGAAGTGCGCGGTCGATAAGACGTGAGATGAGGATCTCATAGTCAGATGCCTTGCCCTCTCTCTTCATGAAACCGCCTGGGAAGCGGCCTGCAGAGGCATATTTCTCTTTGTAGTCTACCTGAAGCGGCATGAAGTCCACATCCTCTTTTGCGTCTTTTGCGCAGCAGACAGTAGCGAGGAGCATTGTACCGCCCATCTTTACGACTACAGAACCGTCAGCCTGCTTTGCAAGCTTGCCGGTCTCGATTTCAATTACCCTACCGTCGGATAATTCGATTGTTTTTTTTACGATATTCATTTTTTCTGTCTTCAACCTGCCTCCCCCTATGGGAGTTGTTTTTTATTTGATCATTTTCCGCCCATACGAAGCCCCTATGGCTTCTAAATACAGTTACGTATATATATTGTTCTGCCCCGCTCGAGCGCCGCAGGTCGATTTTTTAGCGCTCAGGAAGCGTCATTGCGTGAAAAAAGGGGGAAACCCAAAACTGTTTTGAGTGCTCCCCCTTCGTCGGTTCCTACTATGATGTAGCTTATCGACGGAGACCAAGCTCCTTAACGATAGCTCTGTATCTCTCAATGTCAATTGCCTTGAGATAATCAAGTACACGACGACGCTTACCTACAAGCTTAAGAAGTGAACGACGAGTCACGTAGTCGTGCTTGTTGCTCTTAAGATGCTCGGTAAGGTGAGCGATACGGTAGGAAAATAATGCCACCTGGCTCTCTGGAGAACCTGTGTCAGTATTAGACTTTCCGTACTTCTCGAAAAGCTCCTGTTTTTTCTCTGGTGCCAAATATTCAGCCATTGTTAGAAAAAATTAGAGGTTAATAAATTTATTT
>JBGVCR010000088.1:0-10769 GCA_045118995.1 Candidatus Cryptobacteroides sp. | reverse complement strand
TATTTTCATCTTTTTTAACACTTTTTTTGGCTTTGTTCTATGCCGTCTGCGAGGTGCTGTAAAGCTACCCGAAAACGGGCTATTGTATACGTAAGTAATTGAAAACTATATAATTGTTAAATTTTTAACGAAGTATTGCTTAGCTCATGATTATAAAATATACCATTAAGAAAAGCCATTAAAAGACTAATCCATAATGTTGGGTTCTTTAGATCATTAATGTCATTCCATGTATCTCTATATTTATCTTTTATTAATCTAGAAAATTTCTGGTCACATTTACCTTTGCAAACAAAATGGATTTCTTCTGTCCTTTTCTCATATATTTGATCTTCAATATCTCCCCACGGTTCTAAACACACATAGATTCCCTGTTTTGAACCATCTAATAGATTATTACCACATACTTCGCAGCATATAGGACTACTATCTGCAAATATCTTTGATGGCACAGGATTCTCTATCTGATATTTTTTGTAAGATTCTGGAAAATATCTAGCTGCTATAATTTGGCCTTCCGAATCACGTAAGAGTAAAGACTCAATCTTTTCATGATCATATATTACGCTATTCGGTTGTCCTGTCAGCAGGCCGCTAAGTGAAGTTGATGGCAATGTTGAATATACTCCCATAAAACCATCGCACGAATGCTGCTTTAGTCTATCGGCAATATTAATTTCATCGCGATCTTTTACTGACGCACCGGTATGTGCAAAGTGCTTGCAACTTACTAGCCAGCGCACAGTATGCTCTGAACAAACCCCTTTGAATACTTCTTCAACAATCATATCTTTCTTTCCGTCTGCACCCCTATTGGGATTCTCTAAAATTCTATAACCAAGATATTGAAGAAAGTCTCTCGTAAACAATTCAAATGTATCCTGCAGCCCACTTCCGGTATTGGCCTGAGGAATTTCCTTGAAATCTAATAACATCGTAATACGAAAATAAAAAGTTTAAACACTATTCTTCGTTGAACAAACATAATTATATGTTGGCAACGAGTTCGAAGACTAATAATAGATAAAATAAGAAGTGAAATTGTGAGTCTCCTCGAAATTTATTTCTTAGGAACGAACTTAACTAAATCTCTGTACTGAACTAAAAACGGAATTTGTCGAAAATTTTCATCACGTGCAGCCCGAGAATTACATTCTAGGCAAATTGGGGTTATAAAACACTCTTTTGAGTCCAACCGTATTACGTGTCCTCCAATAATATTATCTTTCATTTGTCTACAAGAAGGACAACAATACTTAGAAGTAGGTTTCGGTCTCTTCGCAAACTCAGACCAATAAGCTATCCAAGAATCATATCCGTAATCCTCTGCTAAGAATTGGGAAGAGCCTTGCATATGATACACATGTACTTTTTTATTAGTAAGCTTCAACATTTGGTTTATCAGCTCTCGCATATTCATCATATTCATTACCATTAGTCGATTTACAAATTTTCATCTATCGCATATATAATGTCTAATCATAATTTAGAACTACCCAATATCCAGTTTTTTCATCGCCTTCGCGTTTCAATTTTCCGGTTTGCTTCAGTATATCCACATCACGGAATATTGTTCTTGGGGTGACACCTAAAGCTTCAGATAATTGTGAAGCTGATATATATTTGTCATCAAACATCCTTTGAAGAATATATTTACGTCTCTCGTCAGCAGTCAGTTTTTTACCTGTGACATTACCTGTGACATTATCTATGACATTACCTGTGACATTATCTATGACATTACCTGTGACATTACCTGTGACATTACCTGTGACATTACCTGTGACATCAACATTACTATTCTCATAATCAGAACTATATACTACAACCTTAAATGTCGTATAGTCATCTAAAATATATTCTGCCTGTTTACAATCATATTGTTCCAAAGTATCCCTTACTGTCTTGAGACCCATTCCGAACTGATTTACATATCCGAGAATTTTCATCGCGGATGCAATCAAAGGATTACGGTAGTCTGTCTCATTCGGAAAGTTCTCAATATTCGCCCTGCCATAAAGGTTGCCGGGATTGTCAATCTCAATCCTGTCACTGTACTCATAGAAACGTATCGGAGAATTTGTTCCCTCGAAACTACGGTGCATAATGGAGTTCATCACAATCTCTCGCATAGCCCGATAAGGATAATTGATCTTCATATCCTCTCTCATCATCGTTACATACACAGGACGCTGATTTTCGATGCTATAGTGTACGAAATTGTCAATATCCTCAAGAGTCTTCAGAAGATTGCCCTTGAAAGCGACTTCTTTCAGTACCTTTGTCGCTCTATGTGTTCCTTCAAACCTCACATACTGAATATATGCACCTCCGATAAACAATGTCGGAGCTTTACCCAAAAGCAGCATGCCGAAATTAGTCGGGCAATCCTCTGACTTATCATATAGTCGAAGAGAAGCAAGCTGTGACTTGACATCCCGGGTGTCGTTCTTGAGAAGTTCAGGATCTATTGCCTTTGGCAAATACTTAATTCTGAATGCATCAAGATCCAAATCATCTATTGTTGAGCCATAACAAGGCTGGGTCTCAAAAGGAAGGAAGTTGGCAACACGTTTCTCCATCAGGATTCTTTCATCATCCTCATTCGCAATAGCCTTTCTTGGCCCGACTCTGATCCAAATACGTCCTTTATATCTGACCGGTGTCAATTTAGATGGCTGCACCTCGATAACTGCCACATCTCCTTCTGGAAACGAGACTTTATAGACACTCATAGACGGAGCCGGAAGTATATTGCCCTCGCTACGTAAACTTGAAAGGTTCTTCAACAGTTTATCTGTAGCCTTCAGACCGCTCAACGTTCCCTTATCGAACGCACCGATAAACAGATATCCCGGCAGACCTGTGCTGCAAATATCATTTGCAAACGCACATATCGCCTGTGAGAACTTTTCCGTATTATCTGTCGATATAGTCCTCTCAACTCTTTCATTCTCAAGATCGAGCAATAATTCTTTTACCTCCTCTACTGTCAGCATATGCCTTCGTTTTTTGTATTTCATACAAAGTTAATTGTTTTATCGATACCTGATACAATTACTTCTTCCCAATCATACTTTTGGCTTTCGGGTACTTAGTCTCTACATAACACTCCAGCATATCATCCACGATATCGCTCACAGAAGGAGACTGCATTACGCCATTCTGGTCAAGCCATATCCCAAGCAACCGTATCTTCCTATGCACCGTGCTTGATATACGGATAGACTTAGCATAGTCATTACCGCTCTGTCGCTTCACGGGCTTCAGTCTTTCCTGACTGCCTTGTTCCCTTTCCTTTTTCACCTGAGCCCTTGAAGAGGAGTCACTTTGTTCTACCGATTCTTTCGGAGTGTCAGCATCAAGTCCTAATACCTGTCTGAAATTGTCAATCTGATTCATAATTCAAGTCTATATCACCATTATACCATATTACAACTTTACCATTATACCATACTTCCACATTACAATTAATGGTAAATACTATGTTTACACAATACCACTTTACCACGAATGGTAATTACCACAACTCCACTTTACTATGCTACCACATTACCATACAACCACATTACTACGCTGCAAATATACAACTTTGGTATTACAAACAAACCAATAGGTTTATATTTATTTCCAACTATCAATATTTTTTCTCATATTTGTCCCAGACTTAGGAAACAAATCCTGTTTTAGATCTTGGGTCTAAAAGCAAGATGTGCGTTCGTCAGACAAAGTCTTCCGCTCGCTCCGCCCCGCAGGGGCTCATCTTGCCCATTACAGGGTACGCTCCGAAGTCGCTCCTGTCAGACAACGGTCAGGAGGTTGTGATAGAGATATAGTTAAACTGTTAGAGGAGGAGAGCATTGTGAGAAAGAACAAGACAGTCAGAATTACATTCCGCATTACGGATGAGGAAGCCATTGATCTTGCGACAATGATGTCGCTTGAAGGCTTCAGATCAAGATCAAAATTCATCAGAAAACGTCTGTTCGGAAGAAAGATCCAGAGGCGAAAACTCATTAGTTCCGAAGCGAATATCTGCAAACAAATTGAGATCTTAAGGGCAGATATCAAGAAAATCGGAGTAAACTACAATCAAGTCGTAAAGGCAGTCAATACAGCCGTAAAGCTCAAAGGGAGCAACGGCAGACCTGTCGTATCCACTCGTTCTATGGAGTATAAACTCAGTGGAATGAAAACTCTGATGGAAGGCATACTTGCCAAGGTATGCGAAATCAAGGAAGAACTTTCATAAACTTAAACTATTATGCAGACAATCATTATTTCGGGACATCTCGCAGCAGATTGTGAGACGTTCCAAATCAAAGGAGACCTTGAAATGGTCAGATTTACAGTTGCTGTGAACTCACCAAAGATTGGAAGTGAGGAAAGCAAGCCAACCTACTACACCTGCCGGATGAAGAAGAACGGTTCAGCAGAACTCCTGAAGAAAGGCAGACACGTATCGGTCACCGGAGAACTACGTGTATCCCTGAATGTCACAGAGACGAAGACCCATCTTAATCTTGATGTCAGGGTCTATAGTCTTGACATATCACCAGGAGTAAAGGAGAACTGAATAGAACACACTTATCATATCGATATGGATTCATTACTATGGTAATAGTCATTGCAGATGCTGCTTCAAGTGTTTCTGTCACGGTAGGATACAATGAGCAGAAGGTCTCCGAGGGAACAGCCTCGGTGGCCTATTGCTCTAACATAGAAGATAAGAGTGACCCGATGAAGACATTTCAGCTATATGAGAATGCAAGTGTCCGTACCGAAAAGCTGTCATTTCACGCCAGTATAAATCCAGCCCCAGGAGAGAAACTTGACAAAGACAAGATGATCGAGTTTGTCAAGGAGTATATGGAAGGTATGGGTTATGGCGACCAGCCGTATATATTGTACAAGCATAACGACATTGATCGCGAGCATTATCACATCGTGTCGGTCAGAGTCGATAAGAACGGCAAGAAGATCAACGACAGTTTTGAAGGACGCCGTAGCTCTAAACTGTTACGAGAGTTAGCGAAGAAATACGGCTTTACTGTCGGAAAATCTAATGACTTCAGAAAGAGCGATGCAATCAATGTGAGACGCTTTGATCCGACAAAGCCAAACTACTCCGGACAGATAGAATCACTGATGAAAAATGTGATGAAATATCATTTCACGACTGTCAACCAGTTTCAAGCAGCGATGAAAAGCCTTGGTGTCGAGATGGTTTTCAAAAGCCGTTGCGGTCGTATTGAAATCAGTTTCTATGGACTTGATCCCGCTTCAGGTAAGCGTTGTACCGGTCGGATAAAGGAGAAGAATCTTGACACTCCCGTTTACGAACAGATACATCTGCGTTCCTTCGATTGCGGAAAAAGTAAGTGCAACGACGAAAGGCAGCGCACAGGCAAGGTCGTGCAGTTCTGTTTCGGCAACGCCACATCGGAAAGGCATTTCCGGAGCCTGCTGGCTAAGTTCGGTATCTCCGTGGAGTTCTCCCGAAATTCGGAAGGCCGTATCTTCGGTGCGACGTTCATCGATCACGAACAGCAGTGCTGCTTCAAGGCAAGTGAATTGAAGGGCATCACTGCGAACGACCTTGACTGTGCCGATCAGCGGTGGCAGGAAAATGATGGTGAAAAGGGGAATGCAGCTTCCGCTGCAGATAATCTGGCAGCCATCGTGATGGCTGCGATAGGAACGGAAAGGAACCGCAGGAGGGATGATGAGGTGTATATGAAACAAGGACGCAATAGTCAAGGCCAGAAGCTGTAACGGAGGGAGTTATCTACATATTGTAAGGTTTGTTTAAGACAAGGATTGAGGAGATGGATGCAAGAACAAAACCTATGTTTTCGATGTTCCTGATGTTGTCAGGAGTCATCTTGATTGTTATTCTATACTATTATGCTTATCCGTTCTGGGTAAGTATCGGGGTGTCATCGACGATGACTGACACGCTGATGATACAGATTTACAGGTCAGGTGTTATGAGTTCACAGATGGCTGCAAGAGGCATCTGTCTGTTCTTCTGTCTGTTGTCATTTGTAGTCCGTTCCGGAAACTCGAAGGACTCAAGTTGGGCAGAGATACTTCTGCCTCTGCTGTCCGGACTCGCGGTATTTATGGCATCTACATTTCTCGGCAATAGGGGGATGTTTCTGCTGGCTTCTTTTACCGGATATGTGATGTTTCTGGCAGGGTCAGTACTTCTCGGTAGGAAGTTCCGTAGTTTCAATGCCAATCTGCCGGATTATTGGGATACATTCGAGCAATGTGAAGAGCTGATCGAGAATGATCTGAGTGTGAACATTCCGTTCCGGTATCAGTATAAAGGAAAGATCCGTAACGGTTATGCCAATGTAGTCTCGCCACAGCGTGCCACCTTGATTCTCGGAATTCCCGGAAGTGGCAAGACCGCAGCCATATACCGCCATTTCATCCGACAGATGCTGAGTAAGGGATATGCCTTGTTCGTGTACGATTACAAATACCCGGATCTTACGAAAATTGTCCTTAACGAACTGCTGGATCATTACGACTGCTTCAAGGTAAAGCCGAAGTTTTACACGGTAAACTTTGATGATCCTCTCCATTCGCACCGTTTCAACCCGATACACCCACGTTATCTTACGGATCCTATCGATAGCACGGAAGTCGCTGAGATCATAATGAGCAACGTAAGCAGAGGCAAGGAAAAGAAGGAGGATTTCTTCTCTACTTCTGCTGTATGCTACGTGGATCTCCTTATATGGTTTCTGAGGATATACGACGAAGGTAAGTACTGCACATTTCCCCATCTGATCGAGCTGATGGGTCAGGATTACAGAGATGTATTTGAAGTGCTGAAGCAGTTTGACGAACTGGAAGTTAAGAGAAACACGTTTGCTGATGCCATCAAAGACAAGGCTTTCGAACAACTTCAGGGACAGATCGCTTCAGCCAGAGTCCCTTTGAACAGATTCGCATCAAAGACACTATACTGGACTCTGTCGGGAGATGATTTCAGCCTGGACATCAATAATCCGGATGACCCTAAGATTATCTGCGTCGGTAACAATCCGATGAGACAGTCAATCTATGGAACAACGCTGGCTATACTGACCTCACGACTGTTCAAGATGATCAACAAGCCTGGCAGGATGCATAGTGCCGTACTGATAGATGAGCTTCCAACCATCCTTCTCAAAGGACTTGATCATCTGATAAACACGGCAAGGTCGAATATGGTTGCCACAGTTCTCGGAGCACAGGACAAGACGCAACTGGTCAAGGATTATGACAAGAAGGAGTCAGATGTGATCTTCAATACCGTCGGAAATGTATTTGCCGGAGCGGTGAAGGGCAGTACTGCCGAGACTCTGTCAAAGTCATTCGGCAAGGAAGAGAGGGAGACAAGGTCATACCAGGAAAGCGACATCAGCGATCACGTGACGTACTCCTACCAACTCAAGGACGTACTACCGGCTCATAAGATAGAATCTTTATCACAGGGAACCTTCTGCGGTTACGTCGCTGATACCTTCAAGCAGAAAGTCAATCCGAAGATATTCTGCGGAGAAGTGATATTGCCTCCTCCAGCAGAACATAACGAGGACATACCAAAAATCCTCAACCTGCCCGAGGACAAGATTGAGGAAGAAATCACAAACAACTACCTCCGTATCAAGAGGGAGATAGTTAATCTTATAAGAGATGAATTGTCAAAATCCAGGAGTTAGATTCTATTCATCCTCCTTTACCCAGCGCCATTCGAATTTATATCCTGCAGCTTTGGCCATCTTCTCCATCTCTGACATCTTGCAGTCATCTGATTGGAACCAGCGTCTCATTATATGACGGTCCACATTGCACATCGCAGCCAGCTGAGCACCTGTGATGCCCAGTTCAGCCAGATACTTACGGATTCCGCTGAGTCTCGGTCCAGTCTGCATCTCGATAGGAGTCCTCTGCCTCTGTGGTATCACAACAGATGATTTCTTTGCCACATCCGGGGTCTCTTGGTTCAATTTATCAGACATAATTATCTCGTAATTTGGTTTTCTAAAATATAATTCTTTTCTTTGCGTGGTATTATTTCATTACCAATAGGTATAATACAACAACCAACAAAGAAATCATTATCACCAATAGGTTAGTGATATAGCACAAAGTTATATAAAATTCGATTAAATGCGATAGAATTAGACGAAATTTCATCAAAATGTTCGATAATCCAATATATAACTACCCGCTTGACCTTCTTCTTGAGCACCTTGGATGCAAGGAGGAAGGCAAAGGAATGTACTATTCTCCATTAAGAAATGAGACGACACCATCATTGCACGTGAACAAACGTGACAATGTATGGTACGATCACGGAGCCGGCATCGGAGGAACAAACGTACAGCTGATAATGGCCGTCAAGAAATGCAGTAAAGAAGAAGCGGAGTCATACATCAAAACACTTGATCCTGCTGCAGCCAGCAGAACAGAATCAATCTCAAAACCCGAATCTGCTCCGACCACAGAAATCATAAAGGTAAAGCCCATCTGTAGCTATTACCTCAAGAAGTACCTTGAAGAGAGGAAGATTCCTATAAGCATAGCAGACAAATACTGCAAAGAAGTCATCCTAAGAAACCACGTAAAAGGGAAAGATTACACGACTTTGGGGTTTGAGAACAATGCTGGAGGCTATAATCTAAGCGCGCCGTATGGATTCAAATCGTGCAGCAAAGGAGGTATAACAACCATAAATACCGAAGGCAAACGGACGGTAATGCCGTCAACCAGAGCCGTGTCGATCTTTGAGGGTAGTTTCGACTTCCTTTCGTGGCAAGTACTCCAGAATGCCAAGACGCCCACCACAGACATACTCGTTCTTAATTCAGTCAACAACCTTGACAAAGCAACCGGCTATCTCAGACTGCACGACTCATACATCTGCTTCCTCGACAACGACCAGGCAGGACGCAAATGTCTCGAAGACATCAGAAAGATGTTTCCCGGCAAGGAAGTCAAAGATATGTCATCACTATATGCCCAGCACAAGGACCTTAATGAAATGCTGCAGAACTGCCGGGGATACGACATCAACGAGATATCAATCAAAAAATCACTATAAACTATGGAAGAGAAACTCGACTACAGACTCACATATCTGACAGAAACCATCGAAGATATGAAAAGAGAGATGGTACGCATCAGAATGATCTTATCCAACAGCAGGAAAACCCACTACTCAAACCAGGAGGTGATAGACCTGCTTGAAATTTCTTCTGCAACATTGAAGAAATGGAGAGATCAGAAGCTGATCGGATACTCAGCAGTAGGTAACACATACTACTACACAGATGAAGACATCGAGAGCTTCTTCAGGAACAATCACAAGAAGTCAGTATTCGAGACTGGAATGGACGACTAAACACTAATGCTATGAATGAAAAAATTGTCATACTCAGCCAAGCAGAGCTTGAAGATACTGTGATAAAGGCTGTAGAGAAAGCAATGTCCGGATATATGCACAATACGGCTGAAATCCCCGAATATATGACTAGAAACGAGGCTGCACTTCTCTTTAAAATTTCTCTTTCAACACTACATAGGAATGTTAAGGCAGGGAAACTAAAGATATACAAGTTCGGAAGACGCTCATTATTGAAAACATCAGAAGTACAAAATGCTGTAGAAGAGAAACTTATAATCAAATATGCAAGAAGAAAGGAACAAAGATAAATGTTCCTAAAGTTCATGAAAAAATGTTCCTATAATGTTCCTAAATCAGCTTAAAATAGGGTTGTTTTAGGGGCATTATTTTTAATGATTCCATTTTATAAAGATAAAAAGATCCACGATTTCGGACAAGAAAGACCAAAAATGTTCCTATTCACACTACAGAAATGTTCCTATGATGTTCCTATCAGCTCTCAAAAACAAGTCAAAAATTCTGTTGGATTTTATTAAATGACTCTTTAACTTTGCAAAAGTTCTGTCAAAAAGGACAGATTTTTAATTCCACCGACCCCCGTCCTGAGCAATCTAGACGGGGGTCCTTGGGTATATTTCAGAAACTATTTGAAAAATAGGAACATTTTAGGAACATTTATACAGATAAACCCCTCCACAGATACCTGTAGAGGGGTTTTATGTGCTCCCCCAGGGAGTATAGTAAAGCTTGTGTATCAATGAGTTACAAAGTTTACCAACCGATTTACCAACGCAAAGAAAAAAATGTAAAAAAAGCGTATTTTTTTCTTTTTTTAGGGTATTTTGACGTTAATTTCAGTATATCCGGACATAAAAATCGCCACCTTGGTTCTTTCCTTGGTGGCGATTCGTTCAGGAAGATGAAGTGATTCCCCTACTGATTAGTTGAGGGTGATCATGGCCATCATCTCTCCGGATTTCTCTCCAGTAGCTGTGTTTACGTAGAAATACTTCACGAACACTTTCGGAGCGGCTTCTGTTACAGCACCGTGAACAGCCTCGTAGTCTGTCTTGATGTCGATTGCACCATCAACTACATCGCGAGGATCACCGATCTGAACAGCTTTGCTGTAGGCGCGAGTCACACCATTGCTCTGCGGCGCTGATGCCAGAATGACGAGCTTGATGTCGTCTGTTGCCTCCGGCATGTCTGTGAGCTGGAATGTGAATGCCTCTGCAGAGAGATCGAGCTCTGCTTCTGCAGGAGCCTCTACACCTACAAGATTAGGCGGAGTTGCGAGAGCTACACCGCCACACTTCACGATCCAGAAGTTGAGGCGGGAGTAGAGGTTGGCTCCGGA
>JBGVCR010000087.1:0-4367 GCA_045118995.1 Candidatus Cryptobacteroides sp. | reverse complement strand
AACGCTGCAATGGTGGATCGATTTATTGCAATGTCCGGAAAATCTCCGAACATGCGATTAAATAACACTGATTTCAAAGAACTTTTATTCTACGGCGTTCGCGCCGCGGTGTAACTTTTATAATTTTACCGAACTATTGATCTATGAAACGCTCAATATATAGTCTGATAGGGCTTGCAGTCCTCTCAGCCTCCTGTTCGACATTCGCCGATAAGGAGCAGCACTCTCTGCCACAGGAAGCAGTGACAGCTACAATCGGAGTCGAGACCCGCACCATGATCGGGGATAAAAACGGCAACGCATATAAAGTAGTATGGAACTCCGGTGACCAGATCATAATCTCTACAGGAATATCCAGCAAAGACAAGGCGGTCTACACCACCTCCGACCATGGAACTCCTTCCGCATCCTTCTACCCGGAAGACAAGGCGGCAGATTTTTCCAATGGGGCCATCGCCGGCTATCCTGTAGAAAACATGTATTTAGGAGCGCCAGATGCAGATAAGGAAGTATACTTCACCATCCCTCAGGTACAGACATATGCACCGGGGTCATTCGCCTCGGGAGCGATGCCGATGATCAGCGAAATCGCCGACAAGGCAGAGCTGAATTTCTTCAATGCAGCCGGCGTCATCAGACTGATGCTTTCCACTGAGCTTCAGGGCATTAAGGTTTCATCCATATGCCTAACCACATCAGGAGCGATAGGCGGAGAATGCGGATACATTCCCCAAAGCAGAAAGATCTTTTTTGATGACTCGATGCAGAGCAGCAATGAAATGATCCTGGATTGTCCAGACGGCATAGCCCTTTCAAAGGAAGCCACTGCTTTTCATATAGTGGTTCCGCATCAGACGTACAGTGACCTGAGCATAAAGGTAACGACTACAGACTATCGTCAGCAGACCTTCACTCTCAAGGGTGGAAAGGAAATCGTCGTAGAGCGTTCAAGCATCGCCACCATTCCTCTCAGGGTGACATCCGTTTCAGAAGTCGGCGAGCCGAAGATCAACGCGAAGATAATAAGTGCATCGTTCGACAGCATCAACATCGACGTCAGCATGGAAAACGTGACTTCATACTATTGCGGTTTCCAGACCAAGCAGTCATTCATGAGCGATATGGAGTCGGGATATCTTCTGAGCAGCATTCCGTACGCGACGCCTTACACAGGTCCTCTGGCATTCAGCGGCAGCGTAAAATCATTCCAATCAGACTTCAGCGACGTCCTCATCGAGCCAGGCCAGAGCTATGTATTATGGTTTGCTCCTTACAAGAAAAACGGAACATACACTGCAGAGGACATCACATATGTCGAGACCATGACAAGAGCTTACACCTCCGGCGGTACTAAGGTCGTGACATACTCTGACCTGAAGACTGATTACACAAGTATATCAATGAGATTGAGTTCCACCGGAGCGGGACATATCTACAGCCAGCTGCTTACTGAGGCGCAATACAGACAATATATGTCTGAGAACGAATTGATCCGTATGCTTCTGGCTCCCGGAAACAGAAGCACGGTCTTCGACAGCGAGTCTGACATTTTCGAAAGAAAGTTCCTGAAGCCAGGATCAAGCATGATGCTGGTGGCGGTAGCAATAGACAGATCGGGAAAATACGGACCTTTGTTTACAGAAGAGTTCTTAACCGATCCTATTCACTACAATCCGATGAAAGTATCAATCGACAGGGACGTCGAAAAGGTAAGGACTTCTTCCGCAATAAGCTGGACAATTTCCGGCGGATCTCCAGCCGAGTACCGATATATATTCAAGGAAACAGACAGTTATCTCTGGAACAACACTCTGGAAGGTTCGGTCACCACTGCACAGGACAAGATGTACCTCGACCCCGGCATGTATTACATAAGCCATACAAGTGAGCCCGAGGCGGTTCCTGCCGGAATGATCGCCGGAAAGGAATACATAATCGTGGTAGTGGCCGCTGATGCTGAGGGAAACATTTCTAAGGCTGACAGCTGGACATTCAGTTATTAGGAGAGTGATATCCTTCGCACATCCGGTGCGGCAATCGCTCAATCCCTCACTCTCCGGGATTTGCTCACTGCGTTCGCACATCCCTCCCCGCCTGCGGCGGGGCGTTGCAAATAAAAACGAAAAATGGCGTTCGAATGAATTCGACGCCATTTTTTGTTTTTATTTGCGGAGAGAGAGGCTCTCGAACCTATGCTTTCAAGAAATATCATAAAATTGCAAATCACTGATAATCATATACTATCTAAAGCGCAGAGTAAATCTAAATCTTTCTGAATATCTTTTGCTATTCCAAATATTGGGTGTATATTTGGGTGTAGAATTTCAAACGCACCCAATTATGAATATCAAACGTAACATCATTTTTGCATTGGAAAGCCGGAAAAAGAACGGTGTGCCAATCGTAGAGAACGCACCCATCCGTATGCGTGTCATATACGCAAGCCAACGCATCGAGTTTACAACAGGCTACCGGATTGACGTAGCCAAATGGGATGCCGACAAACAACGGGTAAAGAACGGATGCACCAACAAACTAAAACAAAGCGCATCCGAAATCAATGCGGACTTGCTGAAATATTATGCCGAGATTCAAAACGTGTTCAAGGAGTTTGAGGTACAGGAAACCATACCGACCACCCAACAGCTAAAGGATGCGTTCAACCTGCGGATGAAAGACACCAGCGAAGAGCAGCAGGAAGAAACACAAATAAGTTTTTGGGAAGTATTCGATGAGTTTGTAAAGGAGTGTGGCAATCAGAATAACTGGACGGCATCCACCTACGAGAAATTCTCAGCAGTGAAAAACCACCTCAAAGAGTTCAAGGAAGATGTAACCTTTGAATACTTCAACGAGTTCGGCTTGAACGAGTATGTAAATTTCCTGCGTGACAAAAAGGATATGAGGAACAGCACCATCGGCAAACAGATGGGATTCCTCAAATGGTTTCTGCGCTGGAGCTTCAAGAAAGGGCATCATCAGAATATTGCATACGACACTTTCAAGCCCAAATTGAAAACCACCTCTAAAAAGGTGATATTCCTGACTTGGGACGAATTGAACAGGCTGAAAGATTATCGGATACCGAAAGACAAACAATATCTGGAACGTGTCAGGGATGTTTTTCTGTTCTGTTGCTTCACAAGCCTGCGATATTCAGATGTTCGTAATCTGAAAAGAAGCGATGTGAAACCCGACCACATCGAAGTTACCACAGTCAAAACGGCAGACAGCCTGATAATTGAACTGAACGACCACAGTAAAACCATACTCGAAAAATACAAGGAAGTCCATTTTGAAAACCACATGGCACTGCCTGTTATCAGCAATCAGAAGATGAATGATTATCTGAAAGAACTGGGGGAACTGGCTGAAATCAACGAGCCTGTACGGGAAACATATTATAAAGGAAATGAACGTATAGATGAAGTCACCCCGAAATACGCATTATTAACCACCCATGCAGGAAGAAGAACATTCATCTGTAATGCGCTGGCTCTCGGTATTCCGGCACAAGTCGTGATGAAATGGACGGGGCACAGTGACTATAAAGCCATGAAACCCTATATTGACATAGCGGATGATATTAAGGCAAATGCCATGAACAAGTTTAACCAACTATAAAAGTATCAATCAGTTTCATAGATTATCAGCTATTTGAATTATATTTGCGACAACAATAAACATTAGAATGGAAAATAACAGAGAATATCATATAGGAAGAACGGACTTTGACGCATTTGTTCATGCCGTCGGTTCGGAAATAGAACAGGCGCAAGTCCGGCTGATTGCCGCAGCCAATGCGCAAATGCTGTTCCATTACTGGAAAATGGGCAACTATATCCTGTATCATCAGAACTTGCAAGGCTGGGGAAGCAAAATCATCAAGCAACTGGCAAAGGCTATCCGGTTCAATTACCCCGAAAAGAAAGGTTATTCGGAGCGTAACCTTACTTATATGTGCCAATTTGCACGGTCATATCCGTTGAACGTGCTACGAAGTTTCATTGATACAGACACAAGGCTGTCTGTTCCAAGCATACAGAATGTTACAGATGAAGTATTGAAACTGAACAACGGACAATTTACGCAGGAACTTACTGCGCAAATACAATCCGCTGATTGTCAATCTTTAGAAATTACGCAGGAAGTTCCTGCGCAAATTCAGGATGTGGAGAAAACAGTTTCTGCCATTTACAGGATGGAGATTAGGGAAATAGAAAAAGTTTTCCTGAAATCCCCTGTTGCCAAAATAAACTGGGCAAGCCAAATGGTCATACTTAACGGTTCGTTACCGTTAGGCATAGGATATTGGTATATGAAACAGGCTGTAGAAATGGGCTGGAGTAGCAATGTGCTGAAAATGC
>JBGVCR010000086.1:0-73124 GCA_045118995.1 Candidatus Cryptobacteroides sp. | reverse complement strand
TCGGTTAAGAATCTTATTCGTCTCAATCTGCGGATCTCGATTTTCTAAGAAAATGTGCAATTCCTACGAGATCCGTCAGAAGACACTCATTCACAAATGAGAAACAAAAAAGGGAAGTCGTGATGATTTCCCTTTTTTGTTTTTAGTCAAGTTTCAAGACTGCCATGAAAGCGCTCTGCGGTACTTCGACCGTACCGATCTGGCGCATCCTCTTCTTACCCTGCTTCTGCTTCTCGAGGAGCTTTCTCTTACGGCTGATATCACCACCGTAACACTTCGCGGTCACATCCTTTCGGACAGCCTTCACAGTCTCACGGGCGATGATCTTTGCTCCGACTGCAGCCTGGATCGCGATGTCGAACTGCTGACGAGGAATCAGCTCCTTGAGCTTCTCACACATCTTTCGGCCGAAGTCATACGCATGGTCTGCATGGATGAGCGACGAAAGGGCGTCGGCTGGATCGCCGTTGAGAAGAATATCAAGCTTCACAAGCTTCGCATCCTTGAAGCCGATCACATGATAGTCAAACGAAGCATATCCCTTTGATATCGACTTGAGCTTGTCATAGAAGTCAAAGACAATCTCTGAAAGCGGCATCTCGTATGTAAGCTCGAGACGGTCTGAAGTCAGATAATGCTGGTTTATGAGTATACCTCTCTTGTCAAGACAGAGCTTCATGATCGGTCCGTAATAATCCGAACGCGAGATGACCTGTGCCCTGATATACGGTTCCTCGATCTTGTCGATAAGTGTCGGAGCCGGAAGTCCTGAAGGATTGTGCACGTCAAGCACCTCACCCTGAGTGGTATATACCTTATAAGATACGTTAGGTACAGTAGTGATCACGTCCATGTTGAACTCTCTGAAAAGACGCTCCTGAACGATTTCCAGGTGCAGGAGTCCGAGGAATCCGCATCGGAATCCGAATCCCAGCGCAAGCGAAGACTCAGGTTCGAATACGAATGAAGCATCATTGAGCTGGAACTTCTCAAGCGAAGCACGGAGCTCTTCATACTGGTCAGTCTCCACAGGATACATACCGGCAAAGACCATAGGCTTCACTTCCTCGAAGCCGGCAATAGCCTCGGCGCAAGGCCTGGTCAGATGCGTGATAGTATCACCCACCTTCACTTCGACAGCCGATTTGATTCCTGATATGATATATCCCACACTTCCGCAAGGAATCTCATCGCGCGGATGCATCTTCATCTTGAGCACTCCGATCTCATCTGCATCATATTCCTTTCCGGTATTGAAGAACTTGACCTTGTCACCCTTGCGGATGGATCCGTTCATAACCTTGAAATATGCGATGATTCCTCTGAAAGAATTGAATACCGAGTCAAAGATAAGGGCCTGGAGCGGTGCCTCCGGATCACCCTGCGGAGCCGGAATTCTCTCGATGATGGCATCCAGAATATCTTTGACGCCTTCTCCGGTCTTGCCCGAAGCAAGCAGGATATCCTCAGCCTTGCATCCGATAAGATCTATCACCTGGTCAGTCACCACATCCACCATAGCCGACTCGACATCGATCTTATTCAGCACAGGGATAATTTCCAGATCGTGCTCGATGGCCAGATAAAGATTTGAAATAGTCTGAGCCTGAATACCTTGAGTGGCATCTACCACGAGCAGTGCTCCTTCGCAGGAAGCTATAGCACGCGAGACCTCATACGAAAAGTCTACGTGACCCGGGGTGTCGATCAGGTTGAGTGTGTATTTCTCACCTTTATAATTATAATCCATCTGGATGGCGTGGCTCTTGATCGTGATGCCCTTCTCCTTCTCAAGGTCCATTGAATCAAGGACCTGATTCTCCATATCACGCGCATTGAGAGTATCTGTCACCTCCAGCATTCTGTCTGCGAGGGTACTCTTTCCGTGATCGATATGCGCGATGATGCAAAAGTTTCTTGTGTTCTTCATCTTAAGTATATAATCGGTGCAAAGATAGAACAATTTTCGTACATTTGCTTTTAATCCAAAGAGCAATTTGATTGTCTTATCTTACGTGAGCGACGAAAGAATCATAGAATTTTACAGCTGCGGGATGCAGGAAGAAGCATTCAGAGGGATTGTCGATGCCTACACTGAAAGGCTTTACTGGCACATCCGCAGATTTCTGTGTTCTCACGAGGATTCGAACGATCTGCTGCAGGACATATTCATCAAGATATGGTCGGCCCTGCCCACATTCAGAGGAGAATCAAGGCTGTACACCTGGCTCTACCGGATCGCGACCAACGAAGTGCTTAATTACCTCCGCAAACAGAAGTTCAAAGCCCTGATTTCCTTTGACAATGCATCCGCAATGCTCGAAAGAAAAATCGACGAGGATATATATTTCAATGGCGACCAGCTCCAGAGAGAGCTTCACAAGGCCATCCAGAGACTGCCGGAAAAGCAGCGCATAGTATTCAGCCTCCGATATTTCGATGAAATGAAATATGAAGACATTTCTGAAATCACAGGAACATCGGTCGGAGCCCTCAAAGCCTCATACCACCACGCATACAACAAGATTAAAGAAGAACTGCAGAAAAAGTTCTGACAGATTATAAACCATTGACTTAAAATAGTGTCTAACAATCGTATGAAAGAAATGAAACGAGACATATTGAGCGAAAACCCTCAGCTTCGCAAGCAAGCCTACACTGCTCCCGACGGTTATTTTGAGGAGTTCAGATCGCAGATAAATCCGTACCGTGAGGCACAGCAGAAATGGACAGAAAAGCTCGTGCCGTTTGTTTCAATGGCGGCCACATTCATCCTTATGGTCACAGCCGGCACTTTCTTCCTGCAGCGCACCACCCCGTCTGAAGAATTCACTCAGGAGGATTTCCTCGTATTCTCAAGCGACGTTTCCAGAATGGATTATTACGAGGAAATGGACCATATCGCAGATGCCGGCATTGCAGACGAAGACATCGTAGAATATCTGATCTACAGCGGAGTCAGTGCAGAAGAAATCGAACTCTCTAAATAACAGCACATATGAAAAAGATAATTTACATAGTCACCGCATCAGTTCTCATTCTGACTTCAGCAATATCAGCATTCGCAGAAGAGAGATTCCAGGACAATTGGAAGGAAAAGATAATGAGCGAAAAGATCGCATTCCTGACAATGGAAATGGGGATCACCCCTGAAGAGGCTCAGGTTTTCTGGCCTGTATATAATCAGGTGGACAAGGAAAGAGACGAGGCAATACGCAGTGTATTCCGTTCATACAAGGCAGTGGAAGATGCTGTAGCAGCCGGGAAGGGCGAAAAGGAATTGAACAAGCTTCTGGACGAGTATCTTGCAGCCTTGAAGGCTCAGGGAGAAGTCGAGCAAAAGGCATACAAGGAATACGCTAAAGTCCTACCGGTGGAAAAGCTTGCAAAGCTATATGTCGCGGAAGAAAAATTCAGGAGACAGCATATCCGCAAGCTTCACGGCGGCAACAGACCCGGTCAGAAATAATCAGGCAAACAGATAGAAATCTCCGGTGAGGGAAAGGTACTCTTGAGTATACTTTCCCTCATCTTGTATTGTGAGGAGTTCCTCCGACAATTCCGCACATCTGGTTCTGGAAAATTCAGCTATGATGCGCGAAGGAGCCTTGCGAGGGACTGTCCTGACACGCAGGATACGGAAAAGATACAGTCCGCACATTCTGGCATATCTGGTCAGAGCAGCCTCCTGATCAGCTGGCAGGACGAGGGATACGCGTCCGTTTTCGGACAATCTGTCCTTTGCAAATTCGAATATATCTCTGTAAGAAAGGCCGTCCGAAGTATGTCTGGCAGTGCTCTTCCTTTCGTCCGGCGCTGTCAACGAGTCCTCGAAATACGGTGGATTGGAAAATATAAGATCGTAAACTGTCTCTGCAGAGGCCGCAAATTCTTCTAACGGCAGATGATGGGCCTTGAGAATTGAGTTCCAAGGGGAATTGATGAAATTGGCGGAAGCTTCCGATGCTGAAGCCTCGTCAATGTCAATGGCGTCGATGCGGGGATTCTTCACTTCGTTCAGAATGACAGAAGAGGAGTTCAGAATGACAGAAGACAATCTCTGAGCGGCCATGAGCGCGATTGTCCCCGTGCCGGTACCCACATCCAGCATTGTCCTGTCAGAAGGTAAAATTGTCATTGCCGCACCGAGCAGGACGCCGTCAGTATTGACCTTCATCGCACTGCGTTCATTGACGACCTCGAATTTCTTGAATCTGAATACCCCCATGATTACTCCTCGACGAACTGACCATCCACCATATACAATGATCTGTCGCACATCGCCGCCAGATCCGGATCGTGAGTAACGATCACTATTGTCTGCCCATATTTGTCCCTGAGTCTGAAAAAGAGTTTATGGAGTTCGTCCTTGGTCTTGGAATCAAGGTTTCCGGAAGGCTCGTCCGCAAAAAGAACAGCAGGCTTATTGATAAGAGCCCGGGCAATGGCCACCCTCTGCTGCTCTCCGCCCGAAAGTTCCGAAGGCTTATGTGTAAAGCGCTCAGCAAGACCAAGTTCCGTCAACAGTTCCTTAGCTGCAGCTTCAGCATCCTTCTTCGAGCGACCGGCGATGAATGCAGGAATCATCACATTTTCCACCGCAGTGAATTCCGGCAGCAGATGATGGAACTGGAACACAAAGCCGATTCTTTTGTTTCGGAATTCAGAAAGCTCACGGCTTCCCAAGCGCAACACATCCACACCGTCAATGACAAGAGTACCTGCTTCCGGAGTGGAAAGAGTTCCCAATATCTGAAGCAAGGTCGATTTACCGGCACCGGAAGCACCCATGATCGAGACTACTTCGGATTTATTCACTTCCATACCGACTCCCTTCAGCACCTTCAAGCTGCCGAACGACTTTTCTATTCCTTTTGCCTGTATCATCTTAGCCTGTTATTTTCCCGGAACAAAAATAATAAATATACAAAAACAAAAAAAGGCCGATCCGAAGATCAGCCTTTGTAAGTCGGGGTACTGTGACTCGAACACAGGACCCTCTGGTCCCAAACCAGATGCGCTAGCCAACTGCGCCACACCCCGATTATGGTTTCCCTTTCATTTGGGATTGCAAAGATAGACACAAAAAATTAAAGTGCAAAACTTTTTTAAGAAATTTTGCACTTTTTTTATTAAAAACAGATTTTTTGGCGCTAATATCCGAGATTCTGAACGAGTTTCGGGTTATTATCGATATAAGTCTGACGGATCGGCCAGAGATAATTCCTGTCTTCAAACGAGCGGGTCATGAAGTCACGCTGGGTAAAGAAGTAGGCATCGTCTGTCTTGGCCTTTACATTCAGACCTCTGATAGGCTCCCTGAAGACAGACTTGGAAAGAAGCCAGCGACGCAGGTCAGTATATCGTTTACCTTCGTCAAGAAGCTCGATACGACGCTCCATACGGATCATTTCACGCATCTGTTCTTGAGAATATGAGCCGGTGTATGCAGGGATACCTGCTCTCTCACGGATAGCATTAAGATATTCCAGGACCTCTGCATGAGCTGAAGCTCCATAATATTCATTAAGGGCTTCCGCATAACTGAGATAGAATTCTCCCAGACGGAAGATGATTCCGTGACGGTATGGATGGTTCTGGTTTCCGATCTCGGTTGCCTGAGGATGCTGTCTCTTTCTCATCAGATAACCGCACTGAGGGGAATCGTAGGTAGGGCCACCGTTAGCTCCGCCGTAAAGGAAATCCACATAACCGGACATCTGGGTAGACCACTCTTTGTGCCACATTATCGAAACATAGAAACGAGGTTCCCTGTTGCAGTACATATTAGGCGTACCGGCCTCTGTTATCAAGCCTTTGATATCACGCGAGTTGGAGCGGGTCCATGCAGTTGAGGGATAATGAATATCCTCTGTGCTGTAGCCATCTGCCACATATGACGGGTCCTTGTCGATAGGAAGACCATTGCGTGTGAAGAAGGCATCCACAAGATTCTGAGTGGCACCATAGGCACCATTACCATCTCCATAGCCGTGAGGAGCCATATTCTGGTCAGCCTCTGCATAATTGCAGTTGTTGTTGATGAATATGAGTTCCGGATTGGCCGTTCCTGTAGCAAAATGTATATTCATATATGAAAGGAACGGGTCGAGTGTGCCGTCCTCATTGTATTGCTTGTAAAGAGAATATACACCCAGGTCAAAGATATCCTTGACTGCAGCTGCAGCTCTCTTCCATTTCTCCTTGTCATAGGTCTGAGGGAAAAGAGGAGTTCCGTCGGCGTTCCTGATGTCGGCATACATCGCGTTGCCGTTGAAAAGCGGACTTGCGGCAAGCATATGCACATGAGCCCTGACTGCGAGTGCCATACCCTTGGTGGCTCTTCCGTGATCCTCGGAGATATTCTTCAGCTCCACAGGCAGCTGGGAGGCCAGATCCAGAAGCTCTGCATCAAGCCACTCGACGATTTCCTCGAACGGAGTACGCTCAAGCATGAGTTCCTCATAAGTGGAGTCAATGCCGTAATACTGAGTCACCAGCGGGAAAGCGCCATAGAATTCAAGCATCTGAGCATAGTAGTATGCCACAAGGAAACGGGCCTGCAGCTTCATGTAGGCCACATCCTCAGCTGTCTGCTCGGCACCGAGAGGCTTCACTTTTTCCTGGAATATATATGACGCACGCACAGCCTTATACACATCTCCCCATAGGTCGAAATAGTTGGAAGTAGCACTCCAGTTGCCCTTCATGGCAGAAGCTGACCACCAGCCGAAACCTGACCACTCGAGCGGAATCTGGACATCATCCACGAGGGTATTGAGTCCGTACTTCATATTCCATCCCATATATGGATCAGGGAGATAGCTGTAGAGGTTCGCAAGCCATCCGTTTGTCTTTACAATATCATTGAAAACCATTTCCTCTGTGATGAGGTCGTCAGGCTCCTGATCAAGATAATGGCAGCCTGCCACAGAAAAGAGGGCAAACGCTGTAATAAGTATATATATTGTCTTTTTCATAATAAGCCTGAGTTTTAGTTGAACGATATGTCAAGACCGAGAGAAACCACGCGGGAAATAGGATATGCCGCGAAACCGTAGCCGGAAAGTTCAGGATCCCAAAGCTTGAAGTCCGAGATAGTGAAGAGGTTGGTGCCCCTGACGAAAAGTCGGAGATTGTTCACCGCCCTATCCTTGCCAGTTCCTCTTCTGAGGAAGGTATAACCCATCTCGAAGTTCTTCAGACGCATGAACGAACCGTCCTTGAGCCACCAGCTTGAAGACTGGCTGTTGTTCTCGTTGACTCCGAGGGAAAGTCTCGGCCAGAACACATCCTGCGAAGGATTTTCCGGAGTCCAGCGGTCATCCACATTGGCCAATATGTTCGCCACCGCACCTGAACCGGCACCAGGAATATAATACTGGTTTCTGGCATCGTCATAGTCACCGCCTACCACAAAGTCAGTGAGGGCCACACCCTGGAACAATGCACTTAGATCGAATCCCTTATGGCGGAATGAGAAGCCGAATCCATAGACGATTTCAGGTACCGATGAGCCTCCGATGGCAGTCACGTCCTCATCATTGATCCTGCCGTCCTTGGTCTGGTCGACATACTTGATATCACCTGGCCTGACCTTGCCCCATGACGGTACAGGAAGGCCCGGCTTGAGAGTTCCTGCTACAGGATCGAGAAAATCATTCTCGGTGTAAAGTCCGAGCGATTCCAGACCAAAGTTCTGATTGATACTGTGACCTGTGCGAGCACGGGTGGTTCCCACGATTCCAGCAGCCTCGTCATATTCCAGGATGGTGTTATGAGCGTAAGTGAAATTGGCCATTACAGAAAGATATGTATCTCGGGAGAATGCCTTGTTGAAGGTCAGAGAGGCGTCGATTCCCCTATTGAACACCTTTCCGTAATTGGCGTAAGGGGCATTCTGGAAACCGGAGGTTTCAGGGAAGATCTTTCTCTGCATGAATATATCCTTGCGGACTTCGGTAAAATAATCAACTGTGACATTGAGTGCATCGAAGAGACCGAGGTCAAAGCCGACATTGGTCTTTGTGGCTGTCTCCCAAGTCAGGTCAGGAACTCCGAACTGATCCTCGGCGACACCCGGATAAGATACGCTGTTATTGTCTCCGAAACTGTGTCCGCCGGCATTTCCATTGATGGTGGTAAGATAACCGAAACGACGGCCTCCGGAGATCTGGTCATTTCCGGCAATACCCATCGAACCGCGGATACGGAGCTGATTGACAATATGTTTCACATCTTCCATCCAAGGTTCGTTAGAGACCATCCAGCCGATGGCTCCCGATGGGAAGAAACCGTAACGATACTTCTTTGCGAAGTTTTCTGAACCGTTGTATCCGAAATTGAATTCCGCAAAGTAACGGCTGTCGAAGTCATATGCTACACGGCCGGCAAGACCTGCATGACGATATGGGAAGGAATAGATGGCCGAAGAAGCGTTCTGATCCACATAGCTCCTCATATTCCAAAGAAGAAGGGCGTCCACACTATGTTTTCCAAAGGTACGGGTGTATGAAACCGGAGCTTCGAAATAGGTACTTCTGCTTCCTCCGAATGACTTCGAGAATCCCAGGAATTCATCGCCGGTGGAAACGATTTCCATGAGAAGTTCACCCTGGTCATCGCGTCCGGTAGCATAGTAGTAGGTCGGTCTTCTGGTTCTTTCCGACCAGTAATCCTGATATACGTCGAATGAGAAAGTAACCTTGGCATGAAGGCCTTCAAGTGGTTCCCAAAGCATTCCGAAGTCCTGATCAAGAGTCGCAACACTCTGAAGCTGAGACTTATAGTTATCCTTGTATCCGGTCTGAGTAGCCATCACGTAAGGATTGGCACGGTTGGACTGGATAGGAAATTTTCCATTCGAATAGACTGCAGGATGCACAATAGGCGGGATCTCGAGGGCGTACTGGAGGATACTGCTGACGTTCGATCCAGGAGCATGTCTGTCCTGCATATAACCACCTATGCTGAAAGTGAACAGCGTCGACTTTGTAAGGTTCAGGTCAATATTGCTTCGGACATTGTACTTGGTCAGCTTGAGCTCCGAGTCAAATGCCGCAGAAGGGTCAGTGGCAATGATACCCGACTCGTTGTACACACCGAGGATGAAGCGGTATCGAAGAAGCTCCGTACCTCCGCTTACATCTGCGCTTATATGCGAATTTGTCGCAAAGTCATTGGTCACAAGGTCAAGCCAATCGGTAGAAGGATACAGGTCAGGGTCCACACCATTGCGAGTGTTGTCAATCTGTGTCTGCGAGAACTGCTCCGGCATTCCTGAAAGGAGGGCGGCCGCATTGATGACCTCCATATGCTTGGCGCCGTCCACAAACTGAGCGATCTTCAGCGGAGCTGTAACTCCGTAGTCCGCCTTGATATTGACCTTGGCTTTGCCGACAGAACCTCTCTTTGTCTTTACGACAATGGCTCCATTTGCGCCTCTCACACCGTAAATAGCTGTGGCTGAGGCATCTTTAAGCACAGAGAACGACTCGATTTCCTCCGGCGAGAGCTGATCGAGAGAGCGCTCGACTCCATCGACGATCACGAGAGGATTAGAACTTGCACCGAAGGTGTTGATACCGCGGATCCAGAAATCCGATGCATCATATCCGGGTTCTCCTGAGCGCTGGACTCCGATCACACCGGCGATCTGTCCCGCTAGAGCATTGGAAAGATTGGCTGTCTGATTTGACGCCAGAGTCTCGGGAGCTATGGATGCAATTGCTCCGATTACGCTTTCCTTCTTCTGAGTACCGAATCCGACCAGCACGGCCTCTTCAAGCACTGTGTCGGTCTCCATCCTGATCAAGAGCTCAGTCCTTCCGTCCAGAGCGACCTTCTGATCCTGATAGCCGATGCCGGTAACAGTCAGAACATCACCCTTCGGAACTGTTATATAGAAGAGTCCCGCATCATTGGTGATAGTTCCGCTGGATCCGTCAGATGAAATGACTGCGATACCTATGACAGGCACGCCGGCTTCATCGATGACCTTTCCCGAAACCTTCACCTTGTCAGGAGCATCCGATCCGAAGACCGGAATGCCCGATACAAAGGTCAATATCATGGCTGCAAATACAGCCAGATAATGTTTTATCGTCATATTATTGATTATTTGTTACTGTAAATGTCTGCTTGTCCACTCCTACTCCGGTCACAGTCAATGATTTCCAGTGAGAAGGGAGCTTCGTAGGAAGCTGGATGATTCCGTCTTCGGTGATCTCGATTCCTGCAAATCCGAAAATGACGCTCTGAAGGATTCCTCCAAGGCCCGTAGCAAACGAAACGCGGGAGTTATTGGCATTTTCCGACAATACGCCGAAAGGAGGGCGAAGCTTGTCGGTATAGCTCTTCTTGAAGACCTTGAAGGCAGTCTCAGGATCACCGAGACGGGCGTGAAGCACTGCGATGATGGCATTGCTCATTGCCGGGCCGTTAGGATCGATACGGTCGAAGTAGTAATTGATGTCACGGATGATCTGTTCAGGATCTGTCACGACTCCAAGAGGATATGCAAGCATATTCACGTCGGTCTGCTTGATCAGCTGGCCGTCATAACCGGTGTACTCCATGGTCACACCATCAGCGTTGTATGTAAAGACCAGTCCGTCCGCAACCTCTTTCCAGCGCTGATCTACATTGCAGCCAAGCACCTGGGCCGCACGGACCACATTATTCAGGACGCGTTTCGCAGCACCATTGGTAAATGCATTGTCATCCACATTCTCAGCATATTCATCAGCCGCCACCACATTCAGTATCGAGTAGCTGCCGTCCTCATTCTTCTGAGCACGGCTCACCCAGAAATCACCGATATTGCGCAGCACCGGCCAGGCTGTTTCTCTAAGCCAATCCTTGTCACCGCTGACACAATAGTAATTCCACATCGCAATACCGATATCTGCCGTGATATGATGCTCGTAAGTACCGGTCAATGCCCATACAGGAGTACATTCCTCTCCTGAGGAATCAGCTTCCCAAGGGTACTGGGCACCCTTATAACCATGATTTGCGGCATTCTGCACCGCCTGAGGGAGACAATTTGCACGGTAGTCCATAAGGGAACGGCCTGCAGGTGGATTCATCACCAGGATCGGCGGGTACATCCACAGCTCGGTATCCCAGAAATAGTGTCCGTTGTAACCCTCGCTAGATGAAAGGCCCATCGGAGCGATGCCTACAGGACAATTTTCACGGGTGATCGAGTAGAGCTGGTAAAGGGCGTGGCGGATGTCGAGCTGTGACTCCGGATCCCCTTCGATGATCACATCACTCTGCCAGAGCTCTTCCCATGCCGCACGATGCTTCTCGAGAAGATAGTCGATGCTTGACTTGTAGGCGAATGTCGCGAAACGCTTGGACTCATTGACAGGATCCTTGAAATCCTGGGTAGAGCATACGGCTCCTACAAGCGCAAAACGATAAGACTCACCCTTGTTCAGCTTCACAGAAAACCACATTCCGTCACGTCCATCCTTTTCGATACGCTTCACTTCAGGCTCCTGAGCATCGAACATGAACATCGAAGAAGAACTTACGCGATGCATCTTGGTGCGGGTGGCAGCATTGAGCTGATACACCAGCTGTGCACCTTCCCCGAAGCTTGCCTGAGGGTCGCTCATTTCTTCAGGAATGCCGTAGACATTCTCCACCTTGAGTGTGATATCCTTGTGTGGAACGACCTCAACGATTGACATTGCATTATATGGCAAATGTCTGAGAGCCAGCACCGTATATTTGAAGGAAGCCTTACCTTTCAAATCCACGTTTGTGGTAAGCTGTGCCTTCTTCATGTCGAAGACCTGGTTCCATCCGGTGAAATCCTTGTCTTCCACCTTCTTGCCATCGACGGTCAGTTCCATATTAAGGAACACAGGGCCGCGAGCCACACGGCTCACGCCATTGTATCCCTCCTTGTCGAAAACTCCAGCGAGCACGATCTCACGTGCGGTGAAAGGACGGTCATCGGTAACCACTCCGAGACGACCGTTGGCCATAGTCGCGCCGTTATAGTCCTTGCGGGAATCGGCGGTCATGATCCAGCCTTCCTGAGCCGCTGCAGAAACAGCAAGGCTCAGGAAAAACAGTATTGAAACAATTCTCCTCATAGGATATTACATAAGGTTCTGGTCGGTAACATCCTCTGCAGTCACGATGATAGACTGAGGATTTGTCACATCAAATGTGAAACGGATCACGATACCGGTCTCAGGATACATGATAGCATTAGGATCGCTCGGGCTCATACCCTGCTGGAAGTTTCCGTTTCCGACAAGAGCGTTCGCATAGATGTTTGTGCATCCGTTGAGCTGGCTGTTGGACATATCATACTGAGTACCATAGATATCGCCCCAGTTGAGCTTGGTGCAGAAGAACTTGTACTGAGCAAGGTTATATACGCGGAGAGTGATCTGATACTTGTAATCATCGATCTTGGCCATGCAGTAACCGTCGAATGTCTCCCAGTCGCTCCACACTCGGCCACCTCTTACCTGACGCATATCAGGCTTTCCGAAGTTATAGTTTCCGAGGCACCAGATAGCTTCGTTCACAGTGATGTTTCCGGAATCATCCCAGCCAAATGTTCCGAGATCTCCGTTTGAAGAGAGTCTTTCCACACGGAGAGAACCCCAGTCTGACTGGTTTGTAAGACGATAGTTACCGCCCTCGGCCATGAATGTATAAGTATAGTCACCGTTATACTGGAAGAAGTCCACATCCACCCAGAGATCACCGAGCTGTCTGAAATCTACGAGCTGGCCCTTCTTGAAGGTAACGTCGATTGTACCAGGATATGCAGGGTCTGTTGTCTCAGGAATTGTAACCACCTTTACATCGAGAGGGAAAACCACCTTGAACGAAACCACATCGAATGAAATGGTAGCATCAAGGAGTTCCTCCTCATATTTGTAAAGTTCCATTGCAGTCTTGCTGCCGAACTCCACATTGTCAATATTGGCGCCACCGAAGTCATATGTCCTGCCATCAGCAGTCTTGCCTTCAAAATAACCTGTAAGGGCGGCCGGAAGGGTTCCTGTGTATGACCACACGCTTCCAACGCCTGCAGAAAGATCGTATCTTGTACCGTTGTCAGCTACGAATGCCACAGCATCGAAGGCAGGATGAGAAAGACTGATCTGCACGGTCTTTTCTGCACGCTCTGAAGAACTGCCTGTAGCCACGAGCATTACGTCATAGTTTCCCGCAGAAGCGTTCTTTACATAAGGGATCTCGAGAAGTCCGCTTACTCCATAAGATGCCGGAGTAGATACGACTGAAGCCGGCACTGTAGTGGAAGCAAGCTGCTTTCCGTCCTTGATCAGAGCGGCTGTAACGCTTGAAAGATCAGCACCCTCAGGAACATTGATGGTGAAATTGACCTTGTCACCGAAGGCTGCAGATGACGGAAGCTCATATGATGCTATTTCGAGATTTACTTTCTGGGGCGCCTTCTCGCAAGACACTGCTGCAAGGACCAATGCCGCTGCAGCGAGAATGATTGGAATAAAACGTTTCATTGTATTTTATGGGTATTTATTTGCCGAAAAGGCGACGGCCGGAAATATATTCCGGACATCGCCATAAAATAATATCCTGCCCTTTGCGGGGGCAGGAATAAATCATTAAAGGTTTGGATTGAGAGTCTTCCACTCTGCTACCGGCGGGATGATGCCGAGAGAGATGATCTCATCACGCATAACCTGGAGGTGAGCGTAAGATGCATCGAGAGCGGCGATCTCCTCCGGAGTACCTGTAACCTCACCGAAGTGAACACCTGTTGCGTCGATTGTTGTAGGCATTGCCATGAGAACATTCTGATACTTCTCAGTGTTTACATAGCATCCTGCTGGCCAGTGGAACTCAGCGCCACCCATTGCAGCCTGGATCATGAGAACTGACTGATAAGCAGGGCTCTGGAATGATGAACGGCCACGGAGCTTGATGATGTTAGAACCACCCTGGATAGTAGCGTGCTTGATCTCAGCCCACTTGTCCTCAGGAATGTTGTACTCTGCGAGTGGCTTGCCGTCAACAGTGATCTTAGAAGCGAATACTGCCATTGCCTCACCGTGACCACCATAAGTACGAGCGTTCTCCACCTTGTACTGAGGAACGCCGAGCTCCTTAGCGATAGCTGACTGAAGACGAGTAGAGTCAAGAGCAGCAAGTGAAGTAAGCTGGCTTGGCTTGAGACCTGAACGGATGAGAGCTGTGAGAGCTGTTACGTCAGCCGGGTTGAAGATAACCACCACGTGATTTACGTCTGGGCAATACTTCTTGATGTTGTCACCGAACTCAGCTGCAATCTGGCAGTTACCCTTGAGAAGGTCCTCACGAGTCATACCCTCCTTACGAGGAGCACCACCTGAAGAAATGATGTACTTGGCACCTGTGAAAGCAACCTCAGGATCTGTAGTCCAAGTGATGTTGGCACCCTCGAATGCGCAGTGATAAAGTTCCTCACATACACCGTTCACGCCTGGACCATAAATGTCATAAAGGCAGATGTTTGGAGTAAGGCCGAGCATAAGAGCTGTCTGAGCCATGTTAGATCCGATAGCGCCACCGGCACCTACGATCACGAGCTTGTCGTTAGTCAAAAAGTTCATAATTGTTCTATTATTCTATAATGTTAACATTTAGTTTTCAAATCTTGGCAAATATAATAAAACATATCCTGCAAACGAGCGAGTTTTTGGCATTTTTACGCTCAAAACTCATTTTTTAAGTGAAAACGAGCGAGTTTTATCGATTTTTCCGCTCAAAATGCTGAAGCTTTCCCCCGACAATTACTTCAGAAACATTGACATCATTGTCAAAAATGACAATATCGGCGTCAAAGCCTTCCCTGAGCGAACCTTTGCTGCCGTCCACGCCCATTATCCTGGCAGGAGTCTCGGTCGCACTTTTCACGATCTGCGCCAATGGCAGGCCGGTCAGCCTCCACACCGTCCGGACCACCAGGTCCATTGTCGCCACGCTTCCGGCCAATGTCTGAGAGTCAGCCAGACAGGCCATTCCTTCCGCCACTCGGATGCGGAGTCCTCCTTCACCCAGTTCATATTCCCCGTCAGGAAGACCTGCGGCACGGATCGAATCTGTCACCAGAGCGATATTGTCCGCACCTTTTATCTTGTAGGTCATCTTCAGCATAGATGCAGGAACATGGATGCCGTCGCCGATCAGCTCCACAGTGACATCATCATTGTAGTAGCCGTATTCGACTGCTCCGGCACGTCTGTAAATACCATTTCTGGAGACCGTGCTCATCCCCGAAAAGAAATGGGTCATATGGGTGAAACCGGCATTGAATGCATCCTCGCATTCTTCGAAAGATGCGTCAGTATGTCCGTAAGCCATCAGTACTCCCCTGGCCTTGAGAGTCCTGGCCATATCGTGGGCTCCGGGAAGTTCCGGAGCCAGGCTCCACCTCGCGACCTGCCCGTCCGTCCGCTTCATTATATCCATATATTCCTCAGGATCAGGGTTTTTCAGATAGCGGGGATCCTGCGCTCCTCTTTTGGATGCTGAGAAATAGGGGCCTTCCATATGCCAGCCTCCCATTGCGGCACCATCCGCTCCGAGAGCCTTCACCACTTTAAACGCTTCTATTGACTTATGAAGTGATTCGAGAGAGCCTGCCATCGATGTAGGGTAGAGCAATGTCGTGCCGTGGGAGCCGTGGAATGCAAGGACCTTGCGGAAGGCCTCGACCGTCCCGTCACCGAAATCGGCACCGTCTCCACCGTGGGTGTGAAGGTCAATGAATCCCGGTGCGACGTATTTTCCTGCGGCATCAATGATTTCTGCGGGCTGGTACTGGTTATCCTTTTGAGCCCAGGATTCCCCGTCCTGACCGATATAGGCGATCTTTCCTGCGCGTATCACCACATCCGCCCGAAACTCAGTGCCTCCGGTGAGAACTGTTCCTCCTTTTATGATCATTGTATTCATCTGCCTGAATGCTTGATTTCCTTTAGATTCCATTCTGCTTCACCCCGCGTCCATATGACTTCGGTGTACAGCCCTTCCGAAAGTCCGACATAAAGTTTTCGTCCTTTCTTTTTATAGAAACGCTCGACCATTCTGATCGTCAGACTGTCTTCAGGCGAAATTATGACCCTGATGTCCGTCAGGCGTTTCTCTTTTCTGAAATTGCGTTTCACGCTTCCGTCTACAGGTGTGATGCACTCTCCGTCGATGACAGAAGGCGGTCTGTAGCCCGGAGGGACTTCATCGATATTGACATAGAACGGTCCGGAGAACTTATACTTGTCTTTCAGATATCGGATATGCTCTTCAAGTGCCTGATCCGCAAGTCTGTGCACCGGTACCCATGGTGTGTAACACAAGGGCGAAAGCTTTCTTGTCTTTATCTTCATATAGAGGCTGTTCTCGTTCTTGAGAGCCCTCTCAATGCGTTGATATTTACTTTCTATCGAGCAACTGCACAGACAGCACAGAAGCAACAGTTTGAATATGGTTTTCATAAGCATCACGATTTTGTCTGCAAGTTAGCAATAATTCAGGAATAAATTAATTTTCAGATATCAAAAGTCTTTACTATCTTTGCAGCCTAATTATTAGTGATTTAGACCGTGGAACCTCCCAGTCCTATAGTAAATAATCAGCAGATCAACGCGGATCAGACTTCTGACGATCCGTTGTCCAACAGTGTATTTATGGTTATGGGCAGTACTTCTGACGAGAGTCAGGAGGTGTTTTCTGTGTGTGCCTGGTCGGCGCGCACGGGGTTGTCGTATATAGGCACGCCAAGTTCCACACATTCATAGAACATTATTGATATATGGCACTATATTTAAGAAAGAAACTTGAAAACAAGGCGGAAATCGCCGTATGGCAGGTCACGGAGACCGAAGATGAGCTGCGAAGTCTGGTATCAGTACCGACGGACGAGATGGAAGAGATCTCACTTTACAGAAATGAAAACCACAGAAGACAGAAGCTCGCTGTCAGAGCGCTTCTGAATGAACTCTTCGAGGAAAAGATGTACCTCAACCATCACGACAACGGAAAGCCTTACCTCGAGAACAGTGTGACAAACATCAGCATCACTCACACTGACAAATATGTTGCTATTATCATCAGCGATGACGATGAGCTCGGAATCGACGTAGAGTCTCTTGACAGGGATTTTTCTGTAGTGGAGAAGAAGGCTCTTTCTGAAGATGAGATCGACGATTTGGAGAAGGAAAAGAGAAACGAGCAGCTTGCAATCTACTGGTGCGCGAAGGAAGCTATCTTCAAGAGAATGTCCCAGAACAGAGTGGATTTCGCCGAGCAGATCGAGGTGGAGAAATTCAATGTCCGCAAGGAGGGAGAACTCGAAGCCACATTCATCCACAAGGATGAGCACGAGGAGGATTTCGAGCTTGAATACATGATATTCGACCATCACGTGCTGGTATGGCTCGTTGGTTAGCAATTTTTAATATTTAAAAATTATTAACATTGTAACACTCTGATAAGCAGTAGTTTATCAGAGTGTTATTGTTTTTGTTAATAACTTCCACTTGACTGATAAGAAGATTTGACATATATTTGTCTGACCGTCTGAGAACGGCCTTCATCAAAGGAAACTCCCAAGTATAAATATTAAAATTGACGGATCTCTCGACAGAGGGACCCTGTCGGATTGACACTCATACAGTTATGGTAAAGCACGTAGTTAAGCGCGACGGTAGGATCGTGATTTTTGACAACAGAAAGATTGTTGATGCCATCCTCAAGGCAATGAACGTTACCGAGGAAGGAGAGGATATCGTACTTGCTGCCGAGATTGCATCGGCCATTTCCAAGATCAATATTGACAATATGAGCGTGGAGGCTATCCAGGATCAGGTCGAGTACGAACTGATGAACAGCCCGCGCAAGGAAGTGGCGAAGAAGTATATCGCATACCGCAACCAGCGAAATCTGGCAAGAAGCGCTAAGTCACGCGAGATCTTCCAGGAAATCATCGACGCTCAGGCTACTGAAATCACCCGCGAGAATGCAAATATGAATGCCGACACACCGGCGGGAATGATGATGAAGTTCGCTTCGGAATCGACCAAGTCATATGTGGATGAGTGCCTACTTTCAGAGGATGTGAAGGAAGCTGTAAAGAACAATTACATCCATATCCACGACAAGGACTACTACCCTACCAAGAGTCTCACCTGCATCCAGCACCCTCTGGACAAGATCCTGGAGGATGGATTCTTCGCAGGTCACGGTGAGTCCCGCCCTGCCAAGAGAATTGAGACTGCGAGCATTCTCGGATGTATTTCCTTGGAGACAGTCCAGAACGAAATGCATGGAGGTCAGGCTATTCCAGCATTTGACTTCTATATGGCTCCGTTCGTAAGAAGGACATTCCAGGAGGAACTGGACAAGATCGGCGAGATCAATGGCGAAAACTATGCACGTCTGTATGATGTGAAGATCGATGATTACCTGAAGCGTGATCTTGTGGGTATACAGGGAGACGACCGCGTAGTACAGCATGCAATCAATATGACAGTAAGCCGAGTGCACCAGTCAATGGAGGCATTCGTGCACAATATGAATTCCATCCACTCACGCGGAGGTAACCAGGTGGTATTCAGTTCGATCAATTACGGAACTGACACTTCAGCCGAAGGACGCTGCGTGATCCGCGAAATCCTCAACACCACATATGAAGGCGTGGGAAACGGCTCTACAGCCATCTTCCCTATCCAGATCTGGAAGAAGAAACGCGGAGTGAGCTACCTTCCGGAAGACCGCAACTACGATCTTTACAAATTCGCCTGCAAGGTATCCGCAAGACGTTTCTTCCCTAACTTTGTGAACCTGGACGCACCGTTCAACCATCACGAGCTCTGGAAGGCAGACGATCCTAAGAGATACCAGTGGGAGGTGGCTACAATGGGCTGCCGCACCCGCGTGTTCGAGAACCGTTTCGGACCTAAGACTTCCATCGGTCGTGGAAACCTTTCGTTCACTACCATCAATATCGTGAAGCTCGCCATAGAATGTATGGGTATCGAGGGCAAGGAAGACAGGATCCACGAATTCTTCAAGAAGCTCGACTGGGCGCTTCAGATCGCCGCAAGACAGCTCGACGAAAGATTCAATTTCCAGAAGACTGCCCTCAAGAAGCAGTTCCCTCTCCTTATGGGTGCCCTGTGGCTGGACAGCGAAAAGCTTTCTGACAACGACACAATCGAATCGGTAATCAATCACGGAACCCTCGGAATCGGATTCATCGGTCTTGCAGAGGCACTTATCGCCCTGATCGGAAAGCATCACGGAGAATCAGCAGAAGCCCAGGAACTCGGACTCCGCATCGTGACATTCATGCGCAGCAAGGTCAATGAGTTCTGCGAGACATACAAGCACAATTACAGCGTCCTCGCCACACCGGCAGAAGGCCTTGCAGGCCGCTTTACACGCTCTGACAAGAAGAAATTCGGCATTATCCCTGGCGTGACAGACAAGGACTACTATACCAATTCGAACCACGTGCCGGTATATTATAAATGTACACCTAAGCACAAGGCCGAGATCGAAGGACCTTACCACGCTCTCACAGGAGGAGGACACATCTTCTATGTAGAGATCGACGGTGACGCAACACATAATCCTGAGGCGATAATGAATATCGTGGATCTGATGGACAGATACGACATCGGCTACTGCTCGGTCAATCACAACCGCAACCGCTGCATGGACTGCGGATTCGAAAATGCCAAGCAGGGACTTGAGGAATGCCCTCACTGCGGAAGCCACAATATCGACAAGCTCCAGCGCATCACAGGTTACCTTGTGGGAACAACCAGCCGCTGGAACGGTGGAAAGCTTGCCGAGCTTCGCGACAGAGTAGTACATGAATAACACCAGTTCCTGCCTGACTGGAAAACTGTTTTATCGGAGGATGACGCATTGTCATCCTCCTTTTTGTTTTATTTGACACTATAAATATATAACTTTGAGTCCTATGATAACCATAACAGAAAACGAGCAGATATTCGACCAGACAGCTGCATCACGAGTGACCGACCAGATCATCAGCAAGCCGGATTCCGTAATAGGATTGTCGACTGGACGAACCACGGGTAATATGCACAGACTTATTGCAGGCAGATGCCGGAAAGGAGATATAGACACTTCCCGGGTGACATTTTTCGGAGTGGATGAAATCACTGATGTTCCAAGAGAGTATTACGGTTCCTGTTACAGGATGATACGCTCGGAAATGCTGGACCAGATGGATTTCGATGACAGGAATTTCCTGATGCTGCCTACCTTCTCCGACGACTTCGATCAGGCGTGCAAGGATTTTGTCAAAGAGATCGAAAGAAGAGGAGGAGTTGATCTGCTTATCCTTGGATTAGGTGAAAACGGTCACCTCGGATTCAATCAGCCTCAATCTCCATATGAAAAGGATGCATGGGTGACTGACATGGACCCCGAGCTTTTGGACAGAGTCCGCAGAGAAGTCGGAGAAAACGGTGATTATAAAGGAATTACACTCGGGCTTCAAATGATTATGAATTCCAGACGTATAATCCTTGTGGCGAAAGGAGCACACAAGGCCAATGCTGTAAAGCTTATGCTCAAAGGGAATGTTTCGACAGATTTTCCCGCATCCCTGCTCCAGAGGCATCCGGACTGCGAATTCCTTTTGGATAGCGCAGCCGCATCACTGATAAACGAATAACCCATCAACTATAATATTATGAAAATCTTTGCAACATTGATTCTTTTTCTGGCTCTGCTGACATCATGTGCCGGAGAACAAGTACTTGTCATTACCGAGAGAGGAGGCCAGCACGAGAGTTTCGCCGCGGCAGGCCTTGAATGGCTCAACGAAACCGGCAAGGAAATGGGCTTCACAGTTACTGAAATCAATTCTACCGAACCTATTGACAAAGAATATCTGGACAGGTTCGATCTGATCGTACAGCTTGATTTTCCCCCTTATACCTGGACTGACACAGCTGCGGAAGCATTCATTTCATATATTGAAGACGGCAAGGGAGGGTGGATCGGATTCCACCACGCCACACTGCTCGGAGAGTTCGACGGATACCCTATGTGGGAATGGTTTTCCGACTTTATGGGAGGTATCAGATACCAGAATTACAATGCCACACTCACAGACGGTGACGTTTATGTAGAGGATTCCACCCACCCTGTAATGCAAGGAGTGGAACCACGATTCCCTCTTCAGGATGAAGAGTGGTACATCTACGACAGGTCTCCTCGTGGGAATGTAAAAGTACTTGCTTCTGCCGACGAAAGTACGTATTATCCTCCGACTGAGATAAAGATGGGCGATCATCCCGTTGTATGGGTGAACGAAAATGTCAAGGCGAAAAATGTATATTTCCAGTTCGGTCACAGCAAAATACTGTACGAGGATGAAAATTTCCTGAAAATGTTCAGGAACGCATTGGAATGGACTCTTGACAAATAATATTGATTCTATGTTACGAAATCATTGGTTAATAACGGCAATGGTGTGTCTGTCCATGATGACAGGTCTGGCCGGATGCCGGGAAACGGAATGTCCGGAAAGAGAAATGGCAGAGGCATTGGTCAGAAGCGGCTATATTCACGAGCCCTTGTCTCTATCAGAGGAATATTCATACAATAATATGATTGTCCGGGAGAAAACTGTGTCATCATCGGCCGGGATTTCCGGAACCTGGACATTGGAACTGCCGAACGATACCGGCATCCGTCCCAAAGGCAGCCCAGATGATCCCGACTATGCTACCTATGGAAGTTTTGCCATCGAGATTCCTATAGCGGAAGCTATTAAAAGTGAGGAATGGAATCGCATTGCCTTTATGGCATATCCCGACTGCGAAGGAATGGGAGTCACAAACATCTACCTTGAACTTCCCGGAATATCACATCTGATCAATCTCAAGAACCGCCAATGGAATTTCTGCGCTCTTGAAGTTTCCCCTGAAATACTTTGCAAGACAGACAAGATCAGGATTTCTTCCACAGCCAGAGGAAAGGATCTCACTTATGGGGACAAGGCCATCTACAGGATTGACAGTCTCAGATTTGAAAAAGTCACTCATCCTTATAAAGAATCAGGATGGACTCCGGACACAGGTATAATATCATATTCTACGAGCGGTTACCTCAACGGTTATGAGAAGACCGCCATAACTGCAGCTGAAGGAAACGGATCGAAGTTCAGGCTTGTCAGAAGAGACGGCTCGACCGCATACAAGGGAAAAAGCCGTGATATCGAGACCAGCATCGGAAAGCACCGCATTCTCGATTTCACTGATTTTGAACAAGCTGGAGAATATGCCATTGAATATGGCGGCATAAAGACCCCTTACTTCAGAATCGGAGAGCAGATATGGGAAAACTCCCAGTGGAAGGTTCTGAATTTCATATTCTGTCAGAGATGCGGCTACAATGTGCCCGGAATCCACTCCACCTGTCACACCGACCTGTATTCCGAGCATAACGGAACAAGGATTCCATACAGCGGAGGCTGGCATGATGCCGGCGACCTCTCTCAGCAGACTCTGCAGACGGCCGACGTGACATTTGCATTGCTGGAATCATACAGAAAGGCTCTGCAAAGCAACCCTGCCCTGGCCTCCAGACTGAAGGAGGAAGCGAGATGGGGGCTGGAGTTCGTAATGGAGAACAGATATTCCGACGGATACAGAGCCAGCAGCATGGGACTTCTCCACTGGCTTGACGGAGTCGTAGGATCAAAGGATGATATCAAGACAGTACGCATCCAGAACCTGCCTTTCGACAATTTCCTTTATTCCGGATATGAGGCTTATGCAGCACTTACTCTCAAGGAAGAGGACAGAAAGACTTATGACCGCCTTGTCACCATAGCGGAAGAAGACTATAGTTTCGCAATGGAAAAATATCTCAAGGACGGATATGCAGGATTCAGACAACCTTACGAGCACCAGTACAACACATCGCAGTCCCAGTTCATGGCTACGGCATCCTGGGCTTCCAGCCAGCTGTATCTTCTGACCGGAAATCAATATTATGCAGATAAGGCCGTAGAATTCATAGAGTATGTACTGGAATGCCAGCAGACTGATCCGGTAGGCGAAGAGGCCATAAACGGTTTCTTCTGGAGAGATAAGTCCAGAAAGTCCATCGTACATTATATCCATCAGTCGAGAGAGCAGTTCTATATGATGGCTATGGAAAGCCTGATCAATATCCTGCCGGAGCACAAGGACAGATCCAGATGGGATGAATCAGTACGCCTGTACGCAGGATATATTCTGTCTGTTTTCGGCTATACCGCTCCTTATAATATGATTCCGAGCGGAATATATCATATCGACGAACCTTCCGACACCGAAGCCTTTTATGCACTGCATCTTTTCCCTCCATCGGATGCCAGGGAAAGATATGACCGTCAGATACGCAAGGGTATAAGAATCACCGACGAATTCTATATCAAGCGTTTCCCTATCTGGTTCAACATATTCAACGGAAACAATGCTATCATCCTGTCCACAGCGAAAGCGGCTGCTATCTGCGGCAATATACTCAACGACAGACGCCTGAAGGAAATCGCCCTTTACCAGCTTTACTGGATAGCCGGACGAAACCCGTTCAATCAGTCGATGATATATGGGGAAGGAGCATATTATCCACCTATGGACAGTTTTTCGTCAGGTGAAATCATCGGCGCCATTCCGGTGGGAATAAAGACAGTCGGGGATGAAGATGTGCCATGCTGGCCTCAGACTACGAATGCCTGCTACAAGGAGGTATGGGTGACTTCTGCCGGAAAATGGCTGTCATTGCTGTCTGAGCTCTAAAACAGAAGCAGTCTACTTATATGGTATTACCGAGACGGTGCCGGCTATGGCATCGTCTTTTTGTTCGGTAAGATGGATGATACGCTGGTTGGAGCTGCCACGGAAATGAAGATCGGGATCCCTCAGTTCAGCTTTGAAAGGGCCGTCCACAAGAGTATCAATATATGGAAGTATCTGGCTCAGACGCTCATCAGCAAGGATTTCCTCGTAAGTGAAGCCGGTATAGCACCATATATTCTTGCCGGTCTCTTCCTTTATGCGACGGGCCAGCTCCGTGAAGGCTTCCACCTGATAGAGAGGGTCGCCACCGGAGAAGGTGACATTGGCGAATTCATCGGCCTTGACTACTTCCAGGAGTTCATCCACGCTGACCAGCCTGCCGCCGTTGAAATCCCATGACTGGGGATTGTGGCAGCCGGGACAATGATGGGCGCATCCCGCACAATAGATCGATGTGCGGAATCCCGGGCCGTCGGCCATTGTCTCCTCCAATATATCCAGTATCCTTATTTTCATAGAAAAGTATATACCATCAGGAATTATTCGTCTTCCTTTTTAGAGAGTGGAGCCGGGCGCACGTCATCCCAGGAACGGATGGCATCATATGCCTCACGCGAACCATAGTAAGCCAGGAATTTTTCCTCGTCATTCTCCACCCACCATTGGGTACCGAGCCCTTTCTCGAATGCGAAAGGCTTCATGAACATCTTCACCGCCCAGGCCGGTGCAAGGAAAGCCAGCTTATAGAACCAAGGAAGCTTCGACTTCATCGATGCAAAATATTCATCCACAGGGATATTGGCCCTGAAATGCAGGATTTCATCCAGCCTGTCCGCATCCTTGTACCACATTCCGTGGAAATTCTTGAGGGCGAACCACTGAGGTTCGAAGACCTTCTCCGCAGGAGGCAGGCCCAGCGAAGAAAGCATACGGTTCATGAACTCATAGTTGGTCATGCGGTACTGCCCGCCGCTGCTGATATTGTATGCCTTGTTCCAGAAATCTTCAGGAACCCAGTCCTCACAGACATTGGCCAGCAGACGGCCTGAATCTTCTATTGTAGCCCACTCCAGGGCACCTCCCATAGGCACATGGAAAGCGGTAGGGTTCACCACGCTCAGGATTCCGGGATAGAGGATTCCGCTCTGCCTGAGCGAGACCCAGCGCCTGAGGCCGGCCGAGGCGAATATTTCCTCGGAACGTATCTTCGAAAGGGCATACATATCGAAAAGAGCAGGAGTCTGAGGATCGTCCGCATCTCCCCAGTGATGAGGTGGATTCCTGTCACCATATTGGGCCACTGATCCTATATATACCAACCTTATATCCGCCGCATTCGGCTGAGCCGTAACAGCCTTGGCCACATTTTCGGCAGCACCGACATTGACCCTCAGGGTCTTTTCAGGATAATAATCCGCTGCAGGGGAAACCATTCCACCCACATGGAGGACATAATCAGACCCTGTAACGCCTTCCAGCACATCCTGATACTTCATCAGGTCACCCCAGATCACCGTCACGGCCGGATCAGCAAGATAAGGGGCCAGTTTCTTCCTGTTCTTCCTGCTGTCCCTTGCAAGTATCCTTATATTGAACTTATCCTTGCGTCTATACAATTCCTGAAATCCGGCCCAACCCATATTTCCAGTCGCGCCGGTAATGAAAACAGTCTTCTTCATACTTATCTGAGCCATTGCTCCGGATTCTGAGGAGCACTTCCTTTCCAGACTTCGAAATGCAGCTGCGTCTGGCCGTTTATAGTATCGATTGTTCCAAGGTCCTGTCCGATGCTCACCTTGTCTCCGGCTTTGACAGACAGTGCCTTCATCTTGCAATACAATGTGAAATAGTTACCGTGCTGAACGAGAACACACTGATTGTATCCAGGCATGACGAATACCTTGCTTACGACTCCCGCAAAGACGGCCTTTACCTGCTCCCCTTTTCCGACAGCGATATCGATTCCATTATTCTGAGGCAGTTCAAGACTCTTATACACAGGGTGATACTGCTTTCCGAAACGGCCTACCAACGGTCCTTCCGCAGGCCATGGAAGCTTACCTTTGTTATTCGCAAATTCGCCGTCCAGCTTCATGTCCACCTGTGTTTTCTGCTGGTCCTTCTTCTTCTGGTCGTCGGTCTTTATTGCCTGCGCGATGATACGGGCGATCTCTCTGTTCAGCGCATTGACCTCCTTCTTCTTGGCTGCAAGCTGATTCTGATATTTCTTCTTGTCCTTCTGCAGACGTTTCACCACCGAATCGGCCTTGGTCTCATCCTTGCGAAGTTCGTCCACTTCCTTCTGCCTGGCTTTCTTGACGGCTTCGGCCTCCTTCTTCATCTGCGAAAGTCTTTCCTTCTTGCATCCAAGTTCTTCCTGCATATCCCTGATCTTCTGAGCCTCGTCCTTCATCTGAGAAGAAAGATTGCGGAAATATCCGAATCGCCGGAAAGCCTGGCCAAGGTTATCACTCGCGAACATATACATGTACCAGACACGGGCATCCCTGTTCTTATACGCACTTCTGACCAGTCTAGAATAATGCGAAGTCAGGGTGTCGATTCTTACCTTCAGACGATTTATCTCTCTGTTGGTCAGATAAATGCTGTCATTGTAAAACCGCACCTGCCTGTCAGCCTCAGCCACGAGTGCCTTCCTGTTGGATATCTTCTTGCGGATAAGGGTGAGATCGGAAAGCATGGTATTGCTCTGGGATGCGTTCTCGGCAAGCTGGCGGTCAATAATGGCAATCTCTCTCTCGAGCTTTGCCTTCTTCGCTTCCTGCGCGCTTACATCCTGAGCATAGGCTCTCCCGCCAAAGGCAAGAAAAGCAATGAGCATCAACGATATTTCAACAATACGCCTCATCATTTCTTCATCGACTGCTTCCTCTGTTTCACCTTTGCCTCCAGATCAGGAATATCACCGTTGTTCTTCTTCAAAGCCATATTCCAATATACCATCGCCAGGTCATATTCCTTCAAGGCATAGAGAACCTCCGCATAATGATCCATGATCACCACGCTTTCCTTGCCACCGTAAAGCATCGCGTGCTTGAAGAATGGCTTGGCCTCCAGAGGCTTGCCCTGCAGATACAGAATCCATCCGAAAGTATCCAGATATGTGGCATTGTCAGGCTCAGCCTCTATGGTGCGCTTGCTCATATTGTAGGCTTTCTTCAGATTCTTACCCTCGACACTTAGGTAATAAGCATAATTATTAAGGACATAGATATAGTCAGGATTGATCTTGAGAGCCTTGTCGTAGGCCTTATATGCCTTTTTGTCATCTCCGAGCTGATGATAGATGTCTCCCATTGTCGACCATGCCCTCAATGTCTTCGAACTGTCACGCGGAGCGACTTCCAGCACCTTGTGGCATATGTCGAGTACCTTGTCGTAATCCTTGAGATTATAATCTCCCACACTTGCCATTTCAAGGAAACCTGTCTCCTGAGGGAATTTATCGAATGCCGCACGGCCTTGGGCAGAAAGTTCCTCCCAATCCTCGGCATACATCAGAAACTCCACATAATTGGCTGCGGCAGAAAAACTCTCCGGCCAAGCCTCGATATTGGCCTTGAAATGCTTCTTCGCCACATCCTTTCTGTCTGTCGAGTAGTAATAGACGGCAGCTGTCTGAAGCATCATGCTGTCAGTCGGATGCACCTGAAGGGCACTGTTCATTACCGAATCTATCTGCAGTCTGAACGACGACAGAAACTTCGGTTCTGTTCTCTGAACGACTGCCATCAGGTAATCACTCTTTGCCACAGCCGGTGTCTCAGGATCAGCCACATATCGGCCCAGAATCTCGAAATATTCATTATACTTTCTGGTCAATCTCAATGTCTCAGCCTTACCGAGCAACGCCGGAGCGTAGTCCGGGGCCAGGTCCAGAGCCTCATCATAATAAGCCAGGGCTGTGGAGTCATTGTACATGGACATCTGATAATCAGCCAATGTAGAAAGCACGTACGGAGATGAATATTCCTTATTATATTCTTCCAATGATGCAAAAGCTTCCTCCGGCTTGTCCATCATACGGAGAAGATTGAAGCGGTACATCGCGATCGACTCGGTCATCCCGAAGACAGTCTCGATCTCCTTCAACGTATCCAGGGCCTTTTCATATTCCCGCTGGGATGCATACATCTCCACAAGGTCGAAATACAGTTCGCTCTTCTTCGGGAAATCTTCGAGAAGCTTTTCATACATATCGACCGTCAGTTCCGGACGGGAAGTAAGGGAATAGAGTCTGGCCAGACGGTAGCGGTACCAGAAATTGTCAGGATCGATTTCGGAAGCCATCCTGAGGGCCTGCTCGGCCATCTCGGCATCATTCTTCGCAATCGCACACTGGGCGATATAATACCATGCGGCATCGTCTTCCGGATTTTCAGCCACGGCCTCCTTCAGAAGGGCCAGTGCACCTTCAATGTCTCTTTCATTGTACTTTTCTACGGCGGAAAGGATCAGATTGCTTCCGATCGCCTCGGGCCTTATAGTCTGCGCCCGAGCTGTTGTTGCAAGGCAGAAAAGCAGGAGGGCAGAAAATATTATTGACAGTATATTCCTTTTCATTTCAATTGTTTCTAAAGAAATTATACAAAAATAACATTCAATTTCGGGAAATTCCATATTTTTGGAAAAAATGTGCCCCAGATGCAACATTCCGGGTCCCGCATGCATCTATTAGGGGCACAAACGACAAAAGAACCTTCGGGACCCAAAAGAGAGAACCGTGGCTGAAACCATTGACTTACAGATTATTGATTTGTGCATAAAAGGAGATCGAGCGTCCCAGAAGGTTTTGTACGACCGTCTGGCCCCTCGTATGTTCCCTTTATGCATACGATATATCGGCGACAGGGAAATGGCGGAAGACATTCTGCAGGATGGATTCATAACATTGTTCACCAGACTGCGGGACTACAAGGGTGAAGGCTCTTTTGAAGGATGGGCAAGAAAGATCTTTGTAAACACTGCACTTATGAGCCTTCGCAAGAAGGATGCGCTGAAGATGAGCGAGGAACTGGAGTCCGTCAGAGGAATGAAGGATGAACTGCCCTCACAGAACCAGAACATCGGATACAAGGAACTGATGAAGCTGGTGATGGAGCTTCCTCCGGGATTCAGGACTGTATTCAACATGTATGCGATAGAAGGATATTCTCATAAGGAGATCTCGGATATGCTTGGAATATCGGAGACAACGTCCAGGACTCAGCTCAGCAGGGCAAGAGTCTGGCTGCAGAACAAGATAAAAGAAAGAGAAAATGTTTGAAGAACACGATAATATAAACGAATTCGACCAGATGATGAAGTCAATTCTGGATGAAGGACAGGAAGAGGTTCCTGCCCGCGTCTGGAATGCTGTGTCTGAAGGTCTGGATAATGCTGCACGCAGAAAGACAGTAGTGCTGTGGTTCAGACGCACTGCCATAGGTTTCGCGGCAGCTGCAGCCGTTGCAATTGGCGTGATCTTCAACATCAATCATGAAACCGACATCGTCCCAATGGCGGGAGGCAGCGGACTTATCGCGGTCGTGGAGCCGGAAAATGAGGTTTTGGAAGAGCCTCTCACTCCCGAGAATATCAGGATCGCTGAATTTGCCGCCGTGGCAGAGGTCAAGCCGGCAAAGAAGACAATTGCCCCGTCAGCTGCAGAGATGATTCCTCAGACAGCTTCTCAGGCAATGGAAATATCGGAGACCGAAGCGGCTGCCGAACCGGAAAAGGCAGAAGGCGAGAGCGCTGGAAGGAATGAAGAAGCAAAGGATACTAAGTCTCATGCGTCTGCAACCCTTTTTCCAGAAGATTGGGAGGTAGAGGAGACTGTCAGGAAGAGAGATGTTTCCTTTATAGTTTCAGGTCTGGCCAGCACAAACAGCACTCAGAGCAGGAACAGAATCGGACTGATGAAGGCGCCGACCGTAACTTCAGCTCCAGAGCAGACAGGTATCACCGAAACCAGTACCAGCTCCACTTACGGACTTCCGGTCTCATTCGGAGCAGGAGTGAAGATCGGTCTTTCCCCAAGGTGGTCAATCGGAGTCGGAGCAAACTACACTATTCTCACCAGACAATTCTACGGCAAATACACAAAGGTAGATGACAGGGGCAATATCCAGAAGTCCACTTCATCAGACATCCGCAACACCCAGCATTATGTAGGAATACCTGTCAATGCCTATTATGACATCATCAATAAGGACAGAGTGAACCTCTATGCTTATGCGGGAGGTACCGTGGAGAAATGTGTTGCAGACAATTACAATGTGCTGAGCACCTTCATCCGCCACACCGAAAGAGTACCGGGAATCCAGCTTTCAGCCAATGCCGGCATCGGAGTGGAGTTTATGCTTGGAAAGCACCTCGGACTGTATATTGATCCGTCAGTAAGATATTATTTCGACTGCGACCAGCCTAAGAGTATCCGCACGGTGCAGCCTCTTATGCTGGGATTCGAAATGGGATTCAGGGCAAGACTTTAGCCTATTTCCCTTCAATGATATTTCTCGCCAGAGTATTGGCGCAGACAAAATCCTTCAGCTGCTGACAATCAGGCTGAAGGATTGTTTTTTTATCCCCCTGCCAGAGCATTCTTCCCTGATGGATGAAGCCGATCCTGTCTCCGATTTCGAGAATGGAGTTCATGTCATGGGTGTTGACCACAGTAGTCATATTGAACTCCTTTGTAAGATCGCTTATAAGGCGGTCGATGAGAATGGATGTATATGGATCCAGGCCGGAATTCGGTTCGTCACAGAAGAGGAATTTAGGATTCAGGGCAATTGCACGGGCAATTCCGACACGTTTCTGCATGCCACCGCTGAGTTCGTTCGGATATTTGTCATCCGAGCCGATCACATTGACTTTTTCGAGACAATATTGCGCCCTTTCCCTTCTTTGAGCCGGTGACCAGTCCGTAAAGAATTCCATAGGGAACATTACATTCTCGATCACTGTCGCAAAATCGAAGAGAGCACTGCCCTGGAAGAGGATGCCGATGTTCTGACGCAATTGTCTCTTCTGATTTTCGTCCATACGGGAGAGACTCTTGTCGCCATAGATTATCTCTCCGCTGTCCGGTTCCATAAGACCGATCAGATTCTTCAGAAGAACTGTCTTTCCGGAACCGCTGGCTCCGATTATCATATTGCATTTTCCCTGCTCGTATGTCACGGAAATATCTTTCAGAACCTGTACTCCGTCGAAACTTTTGCTGAGATTCTCTACCTTGATCATTTTAGTAAAGCATTAACTGTGTGACAATAAGGTCGGCAAGCAGGATAAGTATGCTGGTGACCACGATAGCCTTCGTGCTCGAACGTCCGACTCCGAGAGAGCCTCCCCTGGCATAATATCCGTTGAATGCCGAGATGGAAGATATCATAAAGCAGAAAAGGGACATCTTGAAGCAGCTGTAGAAAATATAGAAGCCATTGTAGAAGGCCTTGATGCCTGTGATATATGAGGCTGTCGGGATAATCTGCGTCGTCTCTACCACAAGATAACCTCCAATAAGACCTAAGACAAGACTCAGAAGCATCAGAAGCGGACTCAGAAGCGTCGTGGCAACGATTTTCGGAAGCACGAGGAAACCTGCCGAATTCACGCCCATCATCTCCATTGCATCGATCTGCTCTGTGATACGCATGCTTCCGATTTCAGAAGAAATGTTAGATCCCATCTTTCCAGCCAGAATCAGAGCCACCATAGTCGAACAGAACTCCAGAATGAGGCTTTCCCTCACCATATAGCCGATGTACATCTTGTCGATGATGGGATTTTCAAGGTTGGATGCAGTCTGAATGACCAGTACTCCTCCGATAAAGAGAGAAATCACTCCCACCAGAAGAATGGATGACAGGATGAGTTTATCCGATTCATTTATGAACTGCCGGAAGAAAATTCTCCATTTCTCCGGCTTTCTGAAAACCTTTTTCAGAAAAAGAAGATATCGTCCGATCGACTCGAAAGATTTCTTTATCATAATCATTTTCGTTTTGCCCAGCAAAGGTACAATGTTTTATTCTAAAAGCAGACTTTGATTGTTTATGAATGACATAAAATAAATTTGAGGTCACATAAAATATTTTTTATGTCCTGGATTTCGCCACATTTTTCTTTTTCTTAAAGGCCTTCTCGGATTTATGACGGACATTTGATAAAAAGGGTTGATTATGCTGATAAACATTCATTGTGCGAAATGCGTCGGAATCGACGCGATACCGGTAATCGTGGAGGTAGATGTCGCTACCGGAATCGGGATACATCTTGTAGGTCTGGCAGACGCCGCCATAAAGGAAAGTCTGCTGAGAATAGTCACATCTCTGCAGACATTGGGATTCAGAATACCGGGAAGGAAGATTGTGATCAATCTGGCTCCGGCAGACATGCATAAAAAAGGTAGCGGATACGATCTTCCGATTGCCTTGGGAATAATTGCAGCCTCTGCCCAACGTGATCTTCCACTTTTGGATAAATTCCTGATAATGGGAGAGTTGGGCCTTGACGGAACGATTCGTGAAGTCCCGGGAGCACTACCTACTGTGGAGCTGGCGGCCAAGAGAGGAATGATGGGCTGCATCCTCCCTCGGCAGTCTGCATTGGAGGCTTCTGAGTACAACATCATTGACGTATATGGTGTGGAGACAATGGAGGAAGTGCTGGAGATCCTTTCCGGGGAAGTGGTAAGGGAAGATCTTCTTGCCAGAAATATTCGCACGGGTGCAAGAACCGGGGCCGGACAAGGGATATCCGGGGCAATGGATTTTTCTGAAATCATCGGACAGGAGGGAGCCAAAAGAGGACTGGAAATCGCAGCCGCAGGAGGCCACAACGCCATTCTCATCGGCTCACCGGGATCAGGTAAAAGTTCATTGGCGAAGGCAATGTCGACAATCCTCCCACCCCTGAATTTTCAGGAATCCCTCCAGACAAGCAAGATATATTCCGTAGCAGGAAAAGGAAATCCGCTCGGCGGGCTGATGAAGCACAGACCGTTCAGAGCCCCGCATTACAGTGCCTCCATAGCAGCTCTTCTGGGAGGAGGATCAGACAACATCATGCCGGGAGAAATCTCTCTGGCACATAACGGTATCCTGTTCATCGACGAGTTCTGTGAAGCACCTAAGAAAGTCCTGGAAGTACTCAGAGCTCCGATGGAAGACCGCAAGGTGACGATATCACGACTGAAGGCAAAGGTGGAATATCCGGCTGACTTTATGCTCATAGCAGCCACAAACCCGTGCCCTTGCGGATATTACGGAGAGGGAGACCGATGTACTTGTACTCCGTCAAGGCGTATAGCATATATGTCCAAACTCTCAGGTCCGATAATGGACAGGATAGACATACAGCTGTGGATGCATCCGATCGATGCGAGGAAACTGGTGGAGAGAAAACCTGCCGAGCCGAGTTCCGTCATTGCAGCAAGGGTACTGAAAGCCAGGGAGATACAGAAGAAAAGATTTGCAGCAGACGGTATATTCTGCAATGCCTCCATGAACAATAAATTAATAGACAGATACTGTCCTCTGGATGAGGGGTGCAGGAAACTTATGGAAAGAATAATAGAAAAGATGGGACTGTCAGCCAGAGCCTGTTCCCGGATCATAAGACTGGCGCGTACAATTGCTGACCTGGAGGGTGCAGACAATATCAGAATGGAACATATATCGGAGGCTGCAGGATACAGGTTCCTGGACAAACAGAATATTCTGGACTGAACGGGATAGTTTGGCCATGGCAAGGATTTTACATATCTTTGCCGCATGAAACAGGAAATCATCATCAGAGGAATAGAGGATCTCGAAAGGGCTGCCGGCGAGTTCCTTGAAAAGATAGGAAACAATACGCTCATCGCTTTCTTTGCACCGATGGGCTCAGGCAAGACTACATTCACTACAGCCATCTGCAAGGTTCTGGGAGTGACTGATCCCGTAGGCTCTCCTACCTTCGCCATAGTTAACGAATATATGAGGGCAGACGGTGATCCGATGTACCATTTCGATTTCTACAGAATCAACAAGCTTTCAGAAGCCATCGAGATAGGTCTTTACGACTACCTCGACAGCGGATGCCTCTGCATTATGGAATGGCCGGAAAACATTGAGGATCTTCTGCCGGAAGAGACCCTGAAAGTGCATATAACCGTCAACCAGGACCAGTCAAGAACCGTTTCCTGGGAATCATAGACTCGGACAAGCGCTTACTGAGGCTATATATCCGCATACGTCCAAAGGCTCAAGCTTTCCATCCTTCCATACATTAGGACGTCCTCCTTTGACAGAGGATAGTCCGATGTGAAGGATTCCGTTAACCATTGCCCCGCAATCAGTACCCATCACGACATAGTCCCAGGGCATGAAGTATTCCTCACCGCAGCGATATATGACTCCTCTGAGTGAGGCTGGATTGAATGCGCAGCAGATACCGTCTCCCGAGACAAAACAGGAATTAGCCACCATCCCGTCTGCAAATGCCGTGAACTGCCCCGGGCTAAGCCACAATGCGCTTGCCACCGTATTGTCGGAAGCTATGAAAAGACCCTCCCAGAAAAGGTGGTCTTCCCCGGTCATCATTCTGAATGACAAAGGCCTCCCGTCCTCAGGTGTCGCCAAAGCATTCATTATACCATCCAGAAACAAGACGGGCTTGTCCACTCCTTTCAAAGATGCGATGTAGCAGACTTCTCCCCTATAGGATATGACGTCCCATACCTTCTTTATATCATCACGCAAAGCTGCCTGGGTGACCTCGCCGTCCGTACAATGATAATATCTTTCTATAGTCTCTTTATCGGAAATCACCGGCTCCGTAAAGGCAAAGCAGATGCGTCCTCCGTCACAATGAAGGCGTCCAAAAGTTCTTCCGGATGATCTTTCAAGAATCACTTTGCCGTTCTTCCTGTAAGCGAAGCCTTCTCCTGTGCGAGGATGGCCCAATGTATGGACAGTATCGTTTTGCACGACCATTCCGCAAATATCTTCACAGCCCGGATATCGCAGAAGAGTCTTTCCATCCCTCTTGATGACAGTTTCGGTACCCGTACAATAATCAGTATAAAGATGTCCCTCGATCATCCTGTGCATATCAGGATCCGAACTCACTTCATATGCGTCTCCGACCGGTATCTTCATCATCGGAAGTCCGTCCGCAAAAACCACCAGAGAACACTTCACGCTGCCCTTCTCCGGGTCCGTCCTCCAGTCATAGTCCTGAGGATAATCAAGACAAGTGATATAACACACCTCCTTTGCCCCTGATCCGGCATTCATCCCCGGTCCTGTCCACACATCTTCACGATTACCCACAGGCCTGCGCCCCACTTCTTCCACAGAACAGGAAAGGAGAGCCAACGCCGCCAATCCCGTCATCCACCAATCTTTCCTCATAATTCTTTTTGCTCCAAAGGAAGGAATAATTCCCGAAACCAGCCTCTCGCTTCACCCCATATCCGGGCAGTTCGTCACCTTTTTCTTTTTCTTATCCTTTTTAAACTTTTCTTATGTATTTATTCTGCTGCACATCTTTGCGGGCTGACACATAAAAAAGATTACAAATACACAAAAAAGAGAAAAACATCACTGCATTCCACCACATAAAATCGGGCATAATTATAAATGTACATACCTTTCTGCAAAATTTCGGCATATGAGCAAATTCACAAATTTGTAAATTTTATAATAATCATTAATTTTGCACTGGAATATGGAGGTTATCTTCGCTAAAAATTATTTAAAAGAGCTTTACATGGAAGGGAAATCTTCCGAAAAAAAGCATAGGTTTCAAAAGGATATCATAAAAAGATACCGAAAAGCAGTTGACAAGATAGCAGAAGCCATCAAGCCTGAAGATCTTATGCAGATTAACTCATTAAGGTACGAAAAACTGAAAGGGAATAAATATGGATTATCCTCTGTACGCGTATCTGATAAATATCGCATCGAATTTGAAGAACAGCAGATAAATGGAGAAGAATCCATTACCATATGCAATATTATAGAATTGTCGAACCATTATAAATAAAAAGAAATATGGTAGAAATTGAAGGAGTGGACCCTCAGATGATATTGAATAATCTGAAGCCCAAATATGTAACCCATCCGGGCGAGGTCATTATGGATGAAATCGAGTATATGCAGATTACCCAGAAAGAATTTGCAGAAAGGATAGGGGTATCCTGCTCTCAGGTGAACCAGATCCTGAAAGGGAAGCGCCCGGTAAATACTGAATTTGCCCTGCTTACGGAGGCAGCCACAGGCATTCCGGCCGACCTCCTGCTCAGAATGCAGACCAGATACGACCGGATCAAGGCTGAAAACAAGGCTGATTTTATGGAAAAACTTAAAAAGATAAAGAAGTTCGCCGCTGCACTTTAGCGGACATCAAGGCTTCCCGCTGACAAGCAGACAGAGGTAAAAATCTGTCGGAGCCTTATTTCCTGTAAAGTGCAAACAGGGCAGAACCGGAGCCGGACATGGAAGCATATACAGCTCCCGAATCGTAGAGCGAGCGCTTGATGGCGGCCAGTTCAGGATACTTTACAAATACAGTTTCCTCGAAATCATTGACCAGAATACCGTCCCACTCTTCCACCGGCCTCGAAAGTGCCTCTCTTAAAGGAATTTCAGGAAGATGGGGCCTGATCCCGCCATATGCGTCCTTTGTAGAAACGGAGATACCTTCGGGAGTCAGAACCTGAAGGTCAAAACCATCCAGGTCAACCGGATATTCAGTCAACACCTCGCCCCTTCCCTCACCGATCATCGGACGGTTATAAATGAAAAAGGCACAATCGCTGCCAAGACGGGCTGCATATCCGGCCAATTGATCCTCTGTCAGCCCCAGAGCGCAGAGTTCGTTCAGCATCTTCAAAGCAAATGCAGCATCAGCGGAGCCACCGCCAAGGCCAGCACCTACAGGAGAAGTCTTCTCAAGGAAAATCTTCACCGGAGGCAGTTTGAAATCCTCTGCCAGAATATAATAGGCTTTCGCAGTAAGATCCTTCATCGGGTCCCAATCCACACCTTCCGCACGGGCAATGGTAATCATAAGCTTCCCGTCCTCGGATATCCCCTGGACTATTTTCGGAGCAGTGCACTCTTCCGTTTCCACTCCGAAACATCCTTCAGGCTTTACACTGCCCTGGGATGCCGGGATAGACGAGCCGTACTTGCTGAAAAGAATCGCTGACGTACGGCTATAGTCATCTCCTACGATTATCTCAAGGGTATCCGTAATGCCCGAATAGGGAACGAAGAGGGTTTCAAGGTCATGGAAACCATCCTCACGCTTACGCAGAACATTAAGGCCAAGGTTTATCTTTACATTAGGATTAGTAATCATAATACTGTCATTTCGAGATTGTCGGGAAATCTAAATCTTTCTTATTGAATCCTCGAACTGTATTGCAAGAAATTCGCGATCAGCCTCCGGAATCTGCTCCAATACCGGAGCGATGAAGGAAATCATCTGGAGTACCTTCGCATCCTCGAGGGTTATACCGCGTGAACGCATATAGAACTGCTCCTCTTCATTGAGGCGGCCGATTGTAGCTCCGTGAGAGCACTTCACGTCATCGGCATAGATTTCCAGCTGGGGCTTGGTATCCACTTTGGCATCATCGGAGAGAAGGATATTATGATTCTCCTGATATGCCTCAGTCCTCTGGGCATCCTGAGCCACAATTATCTTTCCGTAGAAATCCACTCTGGACTTTCCACCGGCGATTCCCTTGAAAAGCTGACGGGAGTTGCAATGCGGCAGATCGTGATGCATATCCACAGCTATCTTCACCTTCTCGTCACCACCACAAACATATGCGCCATAGATATTAGCTTCTGCTCCCTCTCCTGCAAGAGTCACATCCAGTTTGATGTCACAGCTCACACCGGGATACACCAGAAGCACCATATCTGATCTCTGACCAGACTGCACTTCTATGTTACGGACAAGCTGTCCCTGTGAAACTATAATAACTTCAGTCATGATGAAGCCCTCCTACAGATTATCGTAACCCTTCTCCTCGATCTCAGCCACAAGCTCCTTGCCGGCAGTCTTTACGATCTTTCCATCCTTGAGCACATGCACGACATCAGGTACAATATAATCCAGAAGTCTCTGGTAATGAGTGATTACAATAGCCGCTTTCTCCGGGGTATGAAGGGCATTCACACCGTTTGCAACGATTCGGAGTGCATCCACATCAAGTCCGCTGTCAGTCTCGTCAAGGATAGCAAGAGTAGGATCCAGCATCGCCATCTGGAAAATCTCGTTACGCTTCTTCTCTCCACCGGAGAATCCCACATTGACCTCTCGCTTTGCGAACTCAGGCTTCATCTGCACGAATGCCATCTTTTCACGAAGAAGTTTAAGAAAATCACCGGCCTTGAGCGGCTCGAGTCCCTTTCCAGCACGATGCGCATTGACAGCTGTCTTCATAAAGTTAGTGATGGTCACTCCCGGAATCTCCACAGGGTACTGGAACGAAAGGAAGATTCCCGCCCAGGCACGCTCTTCAGGAGACATTGCCAGCAGATCCTGCCCGAGGAACTCGATGGTTCCAGCAGTGACAGTGAACTGAGGTTTTCCTGCAAGAACCGCCGAGAGAGTACTCTTACCAGCTCCGTTCGGCCCCATGACCGCATGAATCTCACCCTTACGGATAGTAAGATCCACACCCTTCAGAATTTCCTTATCCTCTACAGAGGCCCTCAGGCCTTCAATTTTCAATAATATATCGTTTGCCATATAGCTTTTATTTTACGCATTTTTTCTATAAAGTTTATACCAGGTGAACAGCGACCATACACCATTCACAAGATAGAGGCAGCTGACAATCGGCATGAACACCAGACCCGCCTTCAGATAAAGCGTCAGGTTCGCAATGTTCACAAAGAGCCATGCTATCCAGCAGTCCCATTTCTTCAGAGCCGAAAGGAGCTGAGCCGTCAATATCAGCACAGTCACGCAGCAGTCCAGATAAGGAAGCGGATTGGCAGGGAAATACCCCACGAACCAGCGTGTTCCCATCATACTCATCAGCCATCCCCACGCAAGAGCCAATATCAACACAAGACCCACTATCAATCCCCTCTGAGGCCAGGTCAGCATCGACACCTTCAGTTCTCCACTTCCGGACGAACTCTCCTGAGATTTCTTCGGATGGCTCCAGCGATATTGACCTAATATATTGATACCTAATGAGATCGGCTGCAATATAAGATTGGCGTACAGATTCTTCTGCCAGAACATGAAGAAGAGCAATGCTGTGTACACATAACCCACATAGAAATTGCTCTTATTGTTCCTTCCTGCAAGAAAAACCGTAGTCAGGCCGAACACTGCCGAAAGAAGATCGATCAACAGCACCGGCTTCCCGCCCATTTCAAACAGTATTATATTCCAGAATTCCATCATCCTACAGAACCTTCAAGCGATACCTGAAGCAGCTTCTGAGCCTCGACAGCAAATTCCATCGGAAGCTTCGAAAGCACCTCTCTGGCATATCCGTTGACGATAAGTCCCACGGCCTCTTCCGGACCGATTCCTCGCTGGTTGCAATAGAAGAGCTGATCTTCGCTTATCTTTGAAGTCGTAGCCTCATGCTCCACTACGGCAGTCTTGTTTGCATTCTCAATATACGGGAAAGTGTGGGCTCCGCATCTGTCTCCGATCAGAAGGCTGTCGCACTGGGAGAAATTACGGGCATTGTCTGCACCAGGAAGCATTTTCACAAGTCCGCGATAGCTGTTCTGGCTTCGACCGGCCGAGATACCCTTGCTGACGATACGGCTGCGGGTATTGCGTCCGATATGAATCATCTTCGTACCTGTATCAGCCTGCTGGAAATTATTGGTAACGGCCACTGAATAAAACTCCGATGAAGAATTGTCTCCTTTCAGGATGGTCGAAGGATATTTCCAGGTTATAGCCGAACCTGTCTCCACCTGTGTCCACGAAAGATGGCTTCCCGAACCCTTGCATATACCTCTCTTGGTCACAAAGTTATATATACCTCCACGTCCTTCCTTATCACCCGGATACCAGTTCTGGACTGTCGAATACTTCACCTCAGCATCTTTCTCCACAATAATCTCCACCACGGCAGCATGAAGCTGGTTCTCGTCACGCATAGGAGCGGTACACCCCTCCATATAGCTTACATACGAACCCTCGTCAGCTACGATCAGAGTCCTTTCGAACTGACCGGTTCCGGCCGCATTGATACGGAAATAGCTCGAAAGCTCCATCGGACAGCGGACACCCTTTGGAATATACACGAAAGAGCCGTCACTGAATACTGCTGAATTCAAAGCCGCATAGAAATTGTCACCGACAGGAACCACCGAAGCAAGATATTTCTTCACAAGATCAGGATGCTCCCTGACAGCTTCCGAGAACGAGCAGAATATGATGCCTTTCTCGGCCAATGCCGAACGGAATGTAGTTGTGACTGATACTGAGTCGAATACGGCATCTACAGCCACTCCGGCAAGCGCAGCTCTCTCATGAAGAGGAATGCCGAGCTTGTCGAATGTCTTTTCAAGTTCGGGATCGATCTCCTTCGGACGGTCCTCATCCTTCTTAGGGGCTGCATAGTAGATGATATCCTGAAAGTCAATCTCAGGAATATCCAGATGGGCCCAGGTAGGGAGTTTCATTTTCTGCCAGCGGCGGAAAGCTTCCAGGCGGAAGTCCAGCATCCACTGAGGCTCATCTTTCTTAGCTGAAATCAGACGGATTATGTCCTCATTCAGTCCCTTGGGTATGAACTCCTGCTCGACATTGGTCACGAAACCGTGCTCATACTCCTTTTCGGTTATATTGTCTAATATTTCTTTATCCTTGCTCATATAAAAACTGCTATTCTGCAATGCTCAGACCACAGACGGCCTGAATATGCAAAGATAGCAGTTTCTTATTATATTACCGATATAACGGAAGTACTTTTTAAACCTTCCTTTATAATGATCATTCGTTGCTGAATACGACCGGAACCGTCATTTTCACATTCCTCTTTTCACCGTTATACTCAGCCGGTTCCCACTTCGGAGATTTAGCGACTGCCGCCACGGCTGCATCATTAAGAAGCGTATTCGATCCGAATGCAGCATGAACATCCGATACTGTTCCGTCTTTAAGCACTATAAATTCCACAATCACAGTCCTTGAACCATCGTTCAAAGATACCGACTCAGGATATTCCACCCTCGAATTCACCCAAAGAGCGAAATCTTCGACTGTGCCACCCTGGAATTTCGGACTTATCAGACCGGCCTTTTCCCTCATACGGATATTTCTCTCTTCCCAGATAAGCTCCAGCTCCTTCAGGAATTCTTCCTGCTTTCTCTTGAGGTCCACGCGAGGATATTGAGGTTTCCGCGGAACACTTGCAAGATCCTTGACATCCGCGATTCTGCTTTTGAGCTTTCCGTTCCTGAACTTGGCGACTATCATGGTACCGTCAGACCTGTACAATGTGTCGATACCGTGATATTTTCCGTTCTTGTACTGACCGGCCATCACGATGCCGTTGTCTCTGTAGATTCGGCCGTTGCCGGTAGCTTTTCCTTTCTTGAAATCTCCCCAATAAACCTCTCCGTTAGGAAGGTAGCAGATACATCTTCCTTCAGCCTTGCCTTTGCTGAAGGTGCCAAATATGAGTCCGTCCTTATAAGAGTATAAGATTCCCCTGCCTTCCGGCCATTGACCTTCATAATGATCATAAGCATAGTCTGAAGAGCTGCGCTGATCCTGCGCAAAAAGGGACACTGACGACAGCATCGCCACCACCAATGTCAATAGAGTGAACTTCATTTTCATAGCATTGGTTATTAGAATTTCATGAGCCACCATAGCGGCTCCCTACAAATATAATGATTTTTCCATTGGAAATACACCTTGCCCTGCATTATTTTCGAAAGAACAGAAACGGTCATATTCGTGCTTTTGAGTCATTTTTTCACGTCCGAAAGCATAAAAAAGGCCTATTTTGAGCTTTCGAAGCACTTTTTTCAATATTTTTTGAAAATTTTTCTAAAAAAGTTTGGAAGTTTAAATTTTATGCGTACCTTTGCAATCCCAAACGAAAAGAACGCGGAGTTTTGGTGCAAGCTGAGAGCAATGAAAGCTCGCTTACATTGCCGAGGCGCAGCCCAAAAAACCGAAATTTTCGAAGAAAATTGCGGAAATAGCTCAGTTGGTAGAGCATAACCTTGCCAAGGTTAGGGTCGCGAGTTCGAGTCTCGTTTTCCGCTCCAAAACAGGTCATCTTCGGATGACCTTAAATTTTGAAAAGAGCTTCGGCTCAAGAATATTCACCCGACGGGGTTCCATCATATGTCAGTCGTCCTTGTGCACAAGGGACGGCTTTTTTGTTTGCATCCGGAAAGCAATCGACTACTCCGGATAGATCATCTTCCTGGTGACTCCTCCATCCACAGTAATGCACTGACCGTTTATGAAATCACTCTCCCTTTCGCAAAGGAAAAGGCAGGTGCGGGCTATATCTTCCACGCGCCCCACACGTCCCGAAAGATGGAAATCGTGATCCTCTTCACGCAGAACCTCATCCTCATTCACACTTATCCATCCCGGAGCAATACAATTCACCGTAATATGATATGGAGCCAATGATACTGCCAGTGCGTGGGTCATTGACCAGATTCCACCCTTTGACGCGGCATAAGCCTCAGAACCAGGCTCGCTCTGCAGATAACGGGTCGAACAGAGATTGACAATACGGCCGTAAGGATTGGCGGAGCCGGACTTCTCACGATGCATTGCCAGAAGACGGGAAGTGATGAAGGTGCTGCGAAGATTGGTATTAAGCACCATTTCAAAATGCTCTACGCTGGTCTGAGTGATGGGTTCGAAGCTGCTGACACCTACATTATTGACTATGACATCCAGATCGCCCCACTCATCCAGAAGGGCGGTCACAGCCCTCTCAAGAGCACTTTTATCGCATACATCAATGGCAAGGAAGCGCGCCCCGGAAACAGCCGCCACCTCATTTCCGCGCTCAGTGTCAATATCACAGAATGCCACACGGTCCGCCTCCGCTGCAAAGGCCTCTACTATGGCACGGCCGATTCCATGTGCTCCTCCTGTGACAAATACTCTCCTTGGCATTGTTTCTGACTGATTGTTGGTCTGTAACTCCTTCATATCAAAACCTATAATATCCGCACTCTCCAAACTGTTGAGAATCGAAGATCCGAAAGTCAAGCGGCATTTCAGAGAGCAAGTTATCGAAAAAATGAGGAAAATGAAAATTTTAGCGCATTACGAGTAAGATATGACGCAAATTGCGCATAGTCAATAGGGATTCAAAACTAAATTTGCGAACATAAGATAAGACCATCATGATAAAACACCTTACGACTCTCCTGCTTCCGCTCCTTATGGCGGTACTATGCTCTTGCGACAAGCCGGATCCGGGCTTCTGGGTTCCGCCCCCATCGAACAATACAGAAAAGCCGACTCCGGAGAAACCAGAGGAGGAGAATCCGGTCATTCCCACACCTCCTGAAGAGGGATATATCATCGTAGGGTATGCCACATATTGGGAAAACAAGATGCCTGACCCGTCCCTGCTTACGCATATCAACTATGCCTTCGCACATATCAAGGACGACTTCGAAAGCCTTGACATCAAGAAAGAAGACCGTCTGGCAAAGATAGCAGCTCTGAAAAAGACCAATCCTGACCTGAAGGTGCTGCTTTCAGTGGGAGGCTGGGGTGCAGGCAATTTCAGCGAGATGGCTGCTGATGCGACTCATCGCAAGAATTTCTGCGCGAACTGCCTTGAGGCTGTCAAAAAGCATAATCTGGACGGAATCGACCTCGACTGGGAATATCCTACAAGCAGTTCTGCCGGAATCTCGTCATCCCCGAACGACACAAAGAATTTCAATCTGCTTCTTGCCGACCTCAGAGCCGTACTCGGGAAAGAGAAGCTGCTGACAATGGCATCTTCCGCCAATGCGAAATATGTGGACTTCAAGACTGCAATGCAATATCTGGACTTCGTGAACATCATGACATATGATATGGGCAAACCTCCATATCACAATGCAGGACTGTACAATTCCTCAATGACCAAGAGAAGCTGTAACGAATCTGTGAATCTTCATTATCAGGCTGGAGTCCCATACGAAAAGATCGTACTCGGAATCCCGTTCTACGGGCACGGGGATGGGGTGGAATTCACTTCAGAAAGCGTTGATTACAATGAAATTCCAGCTACAGGATACACCAAGAGATGGGATAATCTCGCAATGGTTCCATATCTGGTAAATTCGTCCGGCACTATGGTGCTCAGCTATGACGACGAGACCTCGGTAGGCATGAAGGCCGACTACGTAAAGAGCAGAGGGCTTAAGGGAGCTATGTATTGGAACATCGAAGCAGACGACGACTCATGGACTCTTTCAAAGGCTATATCCACAAGACTCCTGGACGAAGTGACCGAGAGCGAGCAGACTTACCTGGTGACAAACCAGTATATGCAGGACTTTATGGATCAGGTACAATATCGCGACAGGGATTATTCATATACATTGATATATGATTTTCCAGGAGGCGGCCCCGGAGAAGCAGACATTCCGCCTTCGGTATATCTGAAATGGTCTGCGAAGAAGGAAAACGGGCCTCTGACATTGCGTGTATGGGACAGTGACTGGAGCCGCGAATACAGAGTGGCAGCCGGTTCTACCGAGCAGGAACTGGTGAATCTCGTCCCTGGAAGCCATTATGATTATATGGTCATGAACAGCTCTGGAGATATTGTCGACCAGGGTTCATTCAATACTACAGGCTCCATCCACCAGGTCTATTTTTCAAATAAAGTCCGCAATTCACGCGACTTGGGCGGCTGGAAGACGCTTGACGGAAAGACAGTCGCATACCGCAAACTGTATCGCGGCGGTGGGGTCAAGGGCAGGATCGACAGCAAAGGAATTGAAGAGTTCAGAGCGACCGGACTCAAGGCCGAACTAGACCTGAGAGAAAAGGAATCCGTACCGTCAAAGTCTCCTGTAGGAGACGATATAGCATTCTGCGCCCCGGGATTCCCTCACGGATATCGAGGCATGATGCGAGACTATCAGCCCGGGATAAAGGAGTGCTTCGGATTTATTGCACAGTGTCTCAGAGAGAACAAGCCTGTATTCATCCACTGCTCTGCAGGTCGCGACCGCACAGGCACCATGGCCATATTGGTACTTGGGCTTCTTGGAGTATCGGAAGGTGACATCTCCAAGGATTACGAGCTTACCTATTTCTCTCCTAAGGACTGGAGTATGTGGGTGGAGGAAGATCCTGACACCTACCTGCACATCCGCACACAGGAGGGAAGCTTCGTTGCGGCCTGCAAATATCTCTGGAACTTCGGAGCACCTACATTTGCAGAATGTGTAGAAAAATACCTGCTGACTATCGGAGTAAGCCAGCAGGATATAGATGATATTCGAAAGGCTATGCTGCCCTGACAAAGCTATCGTCAGAACGTAAAGTCAATCTTATAAAGCTTCGGAGAATCTTCGTCGCTTCCGACCCAGATACAGTTTCTCTGACGGTCAACACATATTGATTCCAGATTCTCAATATAAGGAACTTCATATGTGGCCAGGAGAGTTCCGTCTACACTGCAAAGGTAGATGACGCATTTGTTGGAGTCTGTAACCCATAACTGACCGGCTACCGGGTCATAACATAATCCGGCGATTTCCGAGGCAAAGGATGAAAGCGAGATCTTGGAGATCATCGTACCATCGAAACGATACTGCCACAGATTCGCTTCAGTCTGACTTCCCACAAAGAGAATGTCATCCTTGTAATATTCCACAGCCTCGAGGCCTCCGTTCCTGTAATTGTTCTCGACAGCTTCCTTTACGGCGAAAACAGATTCTGCCGACGAATAACCGGGTGCAGCCATCCTGTATATCTCCTGACGTCCTTCAATGGCAAGGTACAGGTCTCCCGTTGCCGGATCAAGGGTCAGGCCTTCCATATCAGCACCCTGTACAAGAATGCTCTCCACTTCACCTGTAAAGGATATTGACTTCACCACTCCCTGATCTCCGCAGGAAAGCAGCTTGGTAGCATCCTCATTGAAGCAAAGGCCAGAGAGTTCCTCCACCTCCACATCAAATACCGACACACCGCCGCCCATAACAGGTACAGCATTCTGTCCGCAAGAAACGATCACGGACAGAATGCTGATTATAGAAAAAAGAAACCTCTTCATATTACTTATCAAGCTCGATCTTCGCACCTGCGACATCTGCCTTGCAGGTTACGGTCTTTGTCTGACCCGGAAGGAGAGGGAAGAAGTTGTCGCTCCAATATGCAGGAACAATCATATTGCCTTCAGAATCTTTCGCTTTGAGGATATTCATATATGACACCACATCTGAATCATTCTTCAAAGTCACTGTATAGACACCGTCTGCATAAGAAGTCTCCATTGCCACCTCTGCCTCAGGCTGAGCGAATGCGAAACGAAGATCAGAATGCTTCTTGATAGGTGTGATATACCAGTCGAAGTTATCCCAATCGTAAACATTTCTTTCAGCTGCGATGCAGTAGAAATTGTCAGCGATGACCTTGCCGTCCTTGCACTTCACTTCGAGAGCAATGAAATGAGGCTTGCCTGCATATGCTGTCATATCGAAAGCATCGACATTATTGCGGTATGAAGTCTTGACTGTCTTTGACTGCTCGCCAAGAAGAACTGATGCGTCATCATATACCTTTACCGCAACATCAACATCACCTTCGTAAAGGCCTTCGTTCACGAGACATACATGGCTGTCCTTATAGTTATAGATGAGCTGAAGCGGCTCGCAGGCCTTCTTGGTTCCGTAGTAAGCTGCGCAAGGAACTCCGTAGTAGTCATAAAGCTGCCAGTAAATTGAAGGCCAGGCCGAGTTCAGCATCCACTGGATGATACCTGTAGAAACCGGGATATTGACACGGAAAGCCTCGAACATCGCACGTGTGGCATCGTAGTCCAATGCATGACCCTTGCGGACATAATCATTGAAATCCACAGCCTCGCCATAAGTACTGTTCATTGTGGCTGTAAGGACATCCATCGAGTTCATCGCTGTTGTCGATGTGGTGCAATGCTTGTTCCAAGCCTCAGATACAGGCCAGAGCTGGTCAGCAGGAATCATCTTGGCAAGTGACTCAGTCTGAGGTATATTTGCTCCGATACCGGTCTCGGTATTGAATCCGAAGGCACCTCCGTTAGTCACGTCGAAGTACCAGTAGTCCGGTCCTACATACTCGTACGGTCCTGCCATCTTGCTTCCTGACCATCCTGTCAGTTCGCTCTTAAGACTCTTTGCCGAGCTGATGTAAGGACGATAATCATACTTCGCATAAGTCTCCATATAACGTTTCTCAAGCTCATAGATAGGAACACAGTCACTACCTGTCATCCATCCCAGGACAGAAGCGTGGTTGTGAAGCCTTATCACCTGATCCTCGAAATATCTTGCGGCAAGATCGATCTCCTTCGGCTGGATTATGCATCCTACATGTTCTACTTCAGGAAGACCGCAGTAATTCTCCCACTCCCACTGGCAGCTCCAGCCCACGAGAGCAAGAACACCAAGACGATCGCAAAGATCATATACGGTATCATCCTTTCCCCATATATTCTCGAAACGGATTGTGTTCATATTCATATCCATGACATATCTCACCTGTCTCTCGATTGACTCAGGAGTATCACGGAGGAAGATGTCGTCAGTCCAGCCTGCACCCTTGAGAACGATATCCTTGCCATTGAGGGTGAACTGTCTGTAGCCATATTCATTGAGTCTGCTGACGATCTCTCTGATACCGAAGGTCACCTCCTTTCTGTCAGAAACGACACCCTCAGTCTCTACTGTAGCATTGAGTGCATATAATTCCGGAGTTCCGAGATCATAAGTCCACCATACGCGCGGATTCTCCACGTGAAGGTTCGCAGCCTGGTCAGGAGTAACGCTTACGATTGTTTCCTGACCGGCCTCAAGGCTGAAAGGTACGCGGCATACGCCGGCATCCTGAAGATCAAGGGCAATCTCACCGCTTACCGGGTCAGATTCATTGTTTCTCAATGTCACACGTACTTCGAGATCAGCTTTAGCGAAAGTATCCGTATCAAGTGACGGAATTACGAATACATCCTGAATGCTTACTGCCGAAGATGCTTTCAGCATTACAGTCTGGGTAATACCCATGCTTTCGTCAAGCGGGCGAGGATTCCAGTCAACGAATCCGATATTAAGGTCACCGGACTGTGCCCTGCGGATCTTGACTTCCAAAGTATTGTTCTTCTTCAGAAGATCAGTCACATTGTATTCTCTGCGGATGAATACTCCGTAAGTGGTATCCGACGAGGCAATGCATACATCATTGAGAACGATGTCTGCATAATAATTCAAGCCATTGAATACAAGGTCATAATTCTGTCCCTCGACAACATCCAGATCGAATGCGGTCCTGTAAGTCCAAGGAGTGTCAAAAACCGATTTGTCGGCATTATAATAGTTGAGACCTTCCAGAAGATCAGTTCCGAGAACTCCCTCATCGTAAAGCACACCGGCTACGGTAGAAGGCACTGTCACATCGAAAGACATATTGCCTCCATCCTGAGAAAGAGTCCATTTGTCAAGAAGAACCTCATCTCCGTTATCAAGACGAAGAGGTTCAGAGCAGGCAGCGAACATACCTGCAATAAAAATCAAACTTAGTATCTTTTTCATTATGATTAAATTAAGGATGCTCCAATTATAGGTATATCATTTCCTGTCATTGCTTCAAATTGAAGCTTGTCGAAATTTTTTCTGAACGGAAAGTGGTCCCTGACGTATCCTTCCATTGAGCTGCGGAAAAGCGGCAATGCATTCGCTATGCCTCCACCGAAGACAATATGGCTCGGATCGTATGCATACATCAGAAGGCAGACTGCATATCCCAGATTTTTTCCGAATTCATTGAAAAGTCCGATTGCATCTGCATCACCGTTCATTGCAGCGGCCGCTGCATCGTGGCACTGCACTCCGTGTCTGTCAAAGAACTGTCTGCTGCAGTATTCTTCCAGATAACCGTCTTTATAAGCAATGTATCCAAGCTCGCCGACTCCGCAGTTATGGCCACAGAAAAGACGTCCGTGATCCACGACTCCTATGCCAAGTCCGGTCCCTAAGGTAACCGTAACCAGCACATCAGGGCTCGACACTTCGGACAGCCTGCCATAAGCACCCATCGCATAACAATTGGCATCGTTGTTTATGTTCACGGGAACGCCGAAACGGTTCTCCAAAAAGTCCTTCAGATGGACTTCCTTCCAGGATGGGATATTGGCCGCTTCATATACAATCCCTTTTTCCACATCCACCACCGATGGAACGCCTATTCCGATTTTCTTTACTTCTGAGGTAAATACTTCTGATATCTGCCCGGCAAGATATTCCAATGTCTGATCAAGCGTGGCATCGCCGGCAAAGGAAGGGACAGATATATCAGAGATAACTGCATTATCCTTTACAAGACCGATACAGAGATTGGTTCCTCCAAGATCAACTCCCAGTACCATATATTATCGTTAAGGTTTATAAAATTGGAAATACAGAAAGTGGCCACCATAGCGCAGGAGAACCACTTTCTGCAACACATAATTATATCCTACTAACCTTATTCCCAAGAGAACGGCTCTGTGTAATCGTACCACTCACAGATCGCATTTCCTGTGTAGCATCCGAAATACATACCGATTTCCTTCTGCCAGGTACACTCCATGACAGCATTGTCTCCCGTATCAAATGACTGAAACTCCACTCCGTCGAGTATGAACTGAACATGGCAATAACCTTCATTGATTTCGCTCGGTGTGAACTTCACTGTCATCTCGTGCGGAACGCTCAGATCAACGCCCTCTACATTTACGAAATCTGCATCCGGACCTGAAGGAGATGTCGAAATCTCTGTATATCCTGTTCCGTCACCGTTTCCTCTGAGGTTGTACTTGATCTCGTTGTTGTTTCCGAATGTCCACCACAGACGGACACGAGTGTCTGCTGAGAATGTATGCCAGCGGAATGTGTGTGTACCCATAGGCATGCCGCTTCTGTAAAGACGGGCATAAACAGAGCCTGAAGAAGTCGCTTCGAAATATGTACCCTGTGCGCCGAGGTAAACAGGAACGACTCCCTTATCTGCCTCCCAATCAACCATCTCAGCATCGTCAAACACTGTGCGCTGAGGTACCTGGAGATAAGCCTGCTTGAGAACGATCTCTCTCACCACCACAGGCTCGCCTGGAGCTGCGATTGTGGTAAGTCTGATTGTAGTCTTGCGGAGCGTTGTTCCCTCATTGTCATTCAACGCGATGCGGAGAGTTGCTTCGCCTGTGTTCTCTGGATTCTCGATTGTAAGCCACATAGCTTTCTCATCAGCCTTCTCAGCCTTCCATGCTGCATTTGACACCACATTGAGTTCGTATGCTCCCTGGTTGTGAGCCGCGCGGATCTCGAATGTTGCAGGGTCAAGCTGCACACCGTTCTGAGTTACCTTTACGACAACTCTCTCTTCGCCATGACGGTCAAGGACAGAGATTGCACCATAACGCTTCTCGCCGGTGTTCTCCTCAACCGAAAGAGAAACAGAGCCATCAAGAGAGCCTGTCTGACCTGCAGATATCGAAAGCCAATCAGTTCCTTCAATTACAGCTGCCGACCAATCCTGGTTTGCTGAAACAGCAAACTCGAGTGATCCGCCTTCCTCGCTGATCTCGAGAGACTGCTCGTCATCCTTGACGTCAAGGTAGGCATTACCCTTCTGATAGACGGTAATGAGCTTTCCTACCCAATAGTCACTCTTGATTTCAAGAGTGTCCACGCGGTCATCAAGCTGAGCGTTATCCTTATACTGAACAGTCACTGTATAAGTTTCGGCATCGTTGATGACAGCGTTTCCTTCACCTTCAGCAGGAGTGATGGTACACCAGTCCGGATTGTAGCTGCGTACAGTCCAAGGATCGGTGGACTTCACCAGGAAGCTGAACGCTTCAGGCGATTCCCATGGAAGCGAGTAGCTGTCCTCCGCACGATAGCGAAGGTCGACCCACTTCATAGGTCCTTCGTCCTTCTGCTGGCAGCCGCCAAACCCTGAAACCAGGGCTAAGGCTGCGCAGATTGTCAATAAATATCGTTTCATAAGAAATTACAATTATTCAGCGATTGGAGTAATTGTGCAAGAATCGATGATATAGTATGTACCGTCAGATGTTGCCGAGTTGAAACCGAAGTACCACTCGAATGCTGTATCATTACCTGCAAATGGGCTAGCCCATGAGTGTGATTCGATTGTAGTGTCGTTTACAGTGAAGAGGAACTTACCGTTGCCTGGAGTCTCAGCGTCCGGAGTTACTGTGAACTCATACTTGGTCATTGTGTTGAGGAACTCGACTGACATGTTGTCATCGTAGTAAGTGTTGTCGTAGTTGGAAACCGAACCGTTGTTTGTACGGAGTCTGAACTTACCTACTGTCATCCAGTTACCGAAGTCACCGTCTGTCTCACTGAAGAACCAGAACTGTCCCTTCTCACCGAAGCTGATTTCCTTGACAGAAAGTACAGCTGTGAAATAGCGGAGACCTTCCTTGATATTGATTCTTGCGCCAGCTGCACCATCAAGCTTCACTGAACCGTCCTCAAGAATCTCTGCATTCTCAAGTTCATATGGAGAATCCTGAGTAACCTCGAATTCAGCTGTAATACCAAAACCTGAGATAGTCACGACTGCTGTTCTTGGAGCAAAAGCAGAGTTTGCAGTTGCTGTAGCCTTAACCTGAGAGTCAACCTTCTCTACTGTAAGCCACTCCGCGCTTGAAGTAACTGTCCAGTCCACAGATGCCTCTACATCAAGGAGAGCCTCACCACCTGCGTAATTGATCATCTCAAGTTCTGTTGTGATGAACTCGAGAGTCATTCCACCCTGGCGAACGGTGAATGTCTCAGTTTCAGCACCAGCTGTCACAGTCACTGTAGTTGTTCTCTCAATTCCAGGGTTCGCAGCTGCTGTTGCTGTGATTGTCTCGATAGCGCCTGTTCCCACACCACTGGTCTTGTCAAATGTCAACCAAGCGTCAGCTGAACGAACTTCCCAAGCGAGGTTTGTCTCGATTGTAAAAGGAAGCGAGCTCTCACCGCCCTCGAACTCCTGAGTGATAGGCTGAACATAGAACTTGCTCTTCATGCCCTGGGTAACCACGATTGTCCACACATTCTGAATGCCCTCTCCCTTGAGTGTAAGAGTTGCTGAACGCGACTCATAAGTGTCGTTAGGAACAGCTGTGATTGTAACATCTGCCGAAAGGCTTGACAATGCGCTTGAAGCTGGCTTTACGCTGAGCCACTCAGCTGCCTCGTAACCGGTGATCTCCCAAGGAGTAGTAGAACCGATGCTGAAAGTAGCAGGCTGTGGATTTGTACCTGAAAGTGTGTATGACTCACGTGCATCTGTAGTCATCTTGATCTCTACCTCTGGCTGAGTTTCAATGTATAACTGCTGGCATGAGCCGAAGAACATAGCAGCTGCTGCAATTGCTAAACCCTTAATGAATGATGTTGTTTTCATATCGTTATTGTTTTATAATTATTAATATTCTTTTTGGTTTACCATCCGGTATTCTGTGGATTGAGATTTGGATTGCTGAAAAGTTCAGACTTAGGGATCGGATAAAGGTTCATTCTATCTGCCCAAGTACGCTTCTCGACCATTGTACGGGTGTAATCAAGGCCTTTGTCAGTCTTTACGATGCTCACTCCGTCCACCTGAGTCTGTGTAGTAGCACCGATATTCCAGCGGCGCACATCCCAGAAGCGGTGATCCTCAAATGCGAATTCCACTCTCCATTCACGACGGACAGCCTCTACGAATGCATCGTATGAATCTGCTGTCGCTGCTGGCATCTGCGCATTTGCACGTACCATATTGAGAGCTGCGAGAGCTGACATAGGGAATTCTGCATCTGACGCCACAGGGCTCTTCAGATACTCGTTTACTGCCTCGGCATAAGTAAGGATAGTCTCGGCATAACGATAGATCACCCAATGATGCTTGTACTCGGCAGTTGCCTCCGGTGTAAAGCTTGTAGCCTCATTGACATACTTTCTGAGGTAGTATCCTGTAACAGTACCGAGGTCATTACGTGTGGCTGAATAATCTGAGCCACCTACGAATGTCTCAATTCTGCTTCCCTTGAAATCCATTCCGTCTGCAAGGATTGTTCTTGCAAAACGCGGGTCGCGGTTGTCGTAAGGACGTGCAGGGTCGAACTCAGGGTCATCACATTCCCAACCATTGGCTGTAAGAGTGACATCATAGCCATTGATGGTCTGGAAGGCATCCACAAGATTCTGTGTAGGATATGTTCCTGACATATAGGTACGCTGGCCTTCAGTGAATCTTACAGGGAAGTTATAGAGCTCGAAGCTGTCGCTCTCAGAATTCATTCTTACGAGAACATTTTCCACAGAAGAGGTCGTATTGACCTTCTCACCAGAATCAAGTGCATAGATTCCGAGATTGATGATATCAAGGGCGGCCTGAGCTGCCTTCTTCCACTTTTCTGCATCACCTTCAGGATTATGAAGCTTGCTGGCTGCATAGAGAAGAGCCTTTGACTTAACTGCCATGGCAAATCCCTTGGTTGCACGGCCATATTCGTCATCGAGCATACCTATGTAGGTTGTCGGAAGGTTTGCCGCACACTCGTCACATTCTGACACGATAAATTCGATTACCTGATCGAAAGGAGTCTTCTCGATAGAGTTGGCCTCTTCGATAGTGAGCATCTTCATAGGGACCGGAATATCACCATAACGACGTGCAAGTTCGAAGAGATAGAAAGCGCGAAGCACCCTTGCCTGATAAGGGAAGGTCTTCACATGTTCCATCTGTCTTTCGTACTTTGAGTCATAGTAGTACTTCGAGAAGTCGATCTTCTCGATTGACTCAAGGAACTCGCTCACGCAGCGGATACCGTTGTAGAGGTCCCAGCTGTCATCGACAGTAGAAACCGCAGACCAGTTGCCGTTGTTGAATTTCTGCACACTGCCGTCGGGATCACCGAACTCGGCATCATCCGATCCGCAGTCGCGCATCGCGTCACCGATGGTTCCAAGATCCTGTGGCATGTAGCTGTAGATATTGGTCAGCATCCTCTGAGCATAGCTGTATGTCTCATACATGTCATCCCTGTCGTAAACACCGCTTGTCTCATCGAAATCAAGAAGGTTACAACTCTGGAAGGCAAGGGCTGCTGCCATGATTATATAAATAAACTTTTTCATTTCTTTCATGCCTTAGTTTAGAAGTTGAACTTAACGCCTGCCCAGAATACTCTTGTCGACGGATAAGCCGCCTCAAGCTGCTCAGGGTCAGCGAACTTGATGTTGTCAAGGCTGAAAAGGTTTGTTCCGTTCAGAGACACAGTGATGTCTGAGAACCTGAGGACCTTCTTAGGTATTGTATAAGATATACCGAGGTTGCGAAGCTTGATGAACGAACCGTCCCTGTACCAAAGTGAGTTCTTGCGGTAGTTGTTAGGGTTCTCAAGAGTTGTGAGTCTCGGCATTGTAGCCTTGCCTGCGGTCTCAGGAGTCCATGTTACCTCACGTGCAAGGAAAGTATTCGAGATTGTGCCATTATTTACGAGCGGCTTGTAGAGAGGTGAATCCAGGAGATTCACTGTCACACCTGTAACACCCTGGAAATCAGCATATACCTTGAATCCCTTGTAAGCGGCATTGAGACCGAAGCCGAACTGGAAGAGCGGAGTGCTTGAACCGAACATCTTCACAATATCCTCGTCATTGATCACACCGTCACCGTTCTGATCCTTGTATTTGAGGTCACCCGGACGTACGTCTCCGTATGTCTGCTTAGGACTGTTGTTGATCTCATACTGGTTCTGGAAGATACCGAGAACCTCAAGACCATAGCGCTGTCCGATCGGATTGCCTGCATGGTAGAGATAGTCATAGTTCTGATATGCCTGACCATCATTCACAACCTCTGTAAAGAGCCATCCTCCGTTTGCATACACTCCGTACGAGAAGTCACCTGCCTTGTCGTTCCATGCAACCGAAAGGTCAACACCCTTATACTTGTTCTCACCCATGCTCTGGTCCTTCACACCGATACCGATGACGCCGGATACATTTGATGGAGAGATGAGGATATTGCTGCGGTTTTCCATGAAAGCCTCTGCGTTTACAGAAAGTCTTCTCTGGAAGAATCCAAGGTCAAAGCCCAGAGTAGCCATGCTTGACTTTTCGGGCTTGAGGAAGGTTGCAGGAAGGTCACCCTCTGCACGACCTGAGTAGCTGTTTGCATTCTCACCGAAACGGTAGCCTTCCGCATTGCTGCTGTCATAAGTCTGGAGGAAGAGCTCGTGTTCAAGATTTCCGTCATAACCCGAGATACCTGCCGAACCGTAGACCTTTGCATAAGGCTCCTGCGAGATGATGTATGCAAGGCTCAAGGCCGGATATACATTGAATCTCTGACCCTCAGGAAGATATGCAGAACCCGAATAGTTCACTGCAAGGTCTGCGTAGAGTCTCTCGTTCCAGTTATAGCTTACTGTACCGAGGATTTCCTGAGTCTTTGAAGAAGCATTACGCTGGTTGAATATATAAGAACGCTGTCTGTAGGCTGCATGTGCTTCGATGTGATGCTTGGCGAAATTTCTCTCCCAGTTCAGACGTGCCTGAAGCTCAGAACGCAATCCGAGGCTATGGAAATACTGGTCATAGTTCATAGTCTTTGAGTCAGTACCATAGTAAGTCGGAGTGAATGGGAAAGCCGGTGAAGCGATCTCTGCATATCTGTAGTTCTTGTAAGAGATCTCTGTCATCTCTCCTGTGTAGTCAAAAGCAATGTTCACATCCGCAGAAAGACCCTTGAGAAGCACGTCAAGATCCTGACGGAGCACCATGTCAGCAAGGACTCTTGTCTCTGCATAAAGGTGATTTCCGGAATCCTGGTGAAGGGCTACAGGGTTGTTTGCACCATATAGCCTTGATCCGCCATAGGTTCCATCCTGATGTCTGATAGGGAATGCAGCAGCAGGAGTCTTGTAGAGTGTGCTTTCAATTGATTCTCCGCTGATCTTCTCCCAATAAGGACGGTTGAACTCTGAAAGACGGGCCATGACACCGAGCTTCATTGAAGTTGTCTTTGTGATGTTCACGTCCACATTTGCTCTGATACCGAGGCGGTTGTCATAAGTATTTGCATTATAGCGGTTGTCCAATGACGGCTTCTCATAGAGAGAGTTGTCCTTCATATAGTCAACTGCTGCAAAATAGCGGAAGTTCTTGTTGCCGCCGGTGAATGTGAGCTGAGCACGATGATTGTCGCCATACTTGCGGTAGATCTCGTTCATCCAGTTCACATCTGCGTAGATATAAGGTCGCTGACCGTTTGCAAAATAAGTGAACGCATCATTGTTATACATAGGAGCAAGACCATCAAGGGCACGAGCCTCGTTGACCTTGCGGGCATATGTATATGAAGATGAGAACTGCGGAGCGCGGAACATTGTGCTGAGTCCGAACTGATATTTCGCAGAAACTGTCAGTGGGGTAGCCTGACCTCTCTTGGTCGTGATCATGATCACACCGTTTCCACCCTTGACGCCGTAGATAGCCGCAGACACAGCATCCTTGAGTACAGTGATGGACTCGATCTCTACAGACGTGATGTCTGAGAGCTCGCGAGGATAACCGTCGATGAGCACGAGCGGCGCGTGACCGTGCAGTTCGAGACTCGACTGGTTGATTTCGCTTCTGCCGGCACCCTGCTCAACAAGAAGGCCGGAGAACTGGCCGTAAAGGGCCTTCGCGATATCAACTTCCGGACTCTGCTGAAAGACTGTGGCGTCACGCATGATGTTTCCATTTGCCTGCACCTGGAAAGGGTTTGCGACAGCAATGGAATCCACCTGCGAGAGTTCAACAGGTTCCTGAGCGGAAACTGTCGCGCCTGCCAGCAGAAGAGGAAGTATTATATATTTGCTAATTTTTTTCATCATATGGTCTCTTTAAGTTTTACCATCCTGGATTCTGTGTCATTCCGTAACCCTTGTTGACTTCTGTTACAGGAATAGGGGCAAGATACCATCTTGTATCCCAATTTATCGCCCAATTTCTTGTAGCAAGCTCATATTTAGAGTATGTGAATGAATCCGGATTATCCGGTTTTCCTCCCTTACCCTCAGAATAGAGGCCATAGAGCTTCTTGGTGAAATCTTCTTCGAGACCATAACGGATCATATCGAACCAACGGAACTCCTCGAAGCCGAATTCGCAATCACGCTCATGGAGAAGGGCTGCGCGGAACTGCTCCTTTGACATGCCCTCAGCAAGCGGAGGAAGGCCTACGCGTGCTCTTACGCTGTTAACCCACTCATATGCCTGTGCTGTCGGAGCTGATGATGCCTCATTGTATGCCTCGGCTGCATTGAGAAGAACCTCAGCAAAACGCATCATCGACCAATGAGGAGGAATATTCTCACGATCGGAATCCTTCTGAAGAACATATTTCATAGCAAGGAAGCCGGTACCGTCCGCACGGTAGTTAGGATGATTGATGTGCACCTTCGCCATATTCTCATTGTCCCAATAGTCACCAGGAACAGCGATGTTCTCATACAGACGAGGGTCACGAGTCTCGGTACCTGTCACGCAGTTTCCGGTAGTGAAGAATGGCTGAGCCGAAGGGTTCTCCCAATCGAAATCTTCTGGGAAGTCGCTTCCGTCCGCCCATCCATACTTGTTCACCCAGTTGAGAGTAGGACAGATGTACTCCGCCTTCTCTATCCAGTTATCGTGATAATCAGAGTCGTAATCCTTTCTGATAGAGATGATTGACTCTGAAGTTCCGCGCTCGAAATATCCCTTGCGGTAAGCAAGACGATAAGCTCTTGGAGTTGCCTCAGCAGCCTGCACGAGTCCGTAATATCCGTTCTGAGCGAGTTCGTTCATAAACTCATCAGCGGCATCCTTAGCCGCAGTCCAACGTGCAGCGTCATAGTTGCCGTAGCAATGATACTCGTTTGCTCCTGAATGCCAAGGCGTATCAGAGTTGAATGTCGGGCTGGCCGCAAAGCAGAGCACGCGAAGCTTCAGACCAAGTGCTGCGGCTCTTGTCATGCGTCCTTCCTCATTCGGATCCACATTTTTCCATGGAAGATCTGCCTTAGCCTCGTCACAAAGCTTGACGATGAAGTCCACAGTCTCGGCAAATGTGTTTCTTGGATATACCATCTCCTCTGTAGTAGAGACTGCGTGATCAAGAATAGGAACACCGCCTACATAACGAAGCATATTAGCGTATGCGATAGCGATACAAACCTTTGCCTCTGCCTTCATCTTTGCGACCTCCTGCGGAGTAGCATCCGGAATCTTATCTGCATTCTCTATGAAAAGCCAGCCGTAACGGATGGCGGTATAATCTTTCTCTGAAGCGAAACGATAAGCCTCACTTCCGGTATAAGTTGTCATGCTTGCACCAAGCGCTCCATTATAATAAAGGTTCTTTGGACCGTCGGATCCGAAGCCCTGGTTACTCTGGGCATGGTCAGTGATGCACTCAAGCACGTTTCCTCCCATCTTTGAATCAAAGGCACTTGTGATGCCATAAGGAAGGTTGGCATATGCTGTGACAAGCACCTTGTCTGCGTCCTTCTTGGTTGCGAAGAGAGTCTCAATGGTAGCTCCAGATGTTTCCGGCGCATCACTAAGTCCCGCATCTCCAAGCTGGAGGGTCTCACATGATGACATCATGACTCCCAAAAGGACTGCTATAAATATATTTCTTGTTGTTTTCATATCAGACCGGATTAGAAGTTGATGTTAAGTGACAGGTTATATGTCTTGACAAGTGGATATACACCGTCGTTGTTCGAAACTGTCTCAGGGTCCTGGAATGTAAGACCTGTGAAAGTCAGGAGGTTATATCCTGTAAAGCTTACATTCAGACTGTTGATGCCTATACGGTCGAAGAACTTGTTGCGGCCGAATGTATAACCGAACTGTGCGCTCTTGAGTCGGATGTATGAAGCATCACGGAGCCACAAAGTAGATGGAGCCGAGTTCCATGACTCAGATTTCTCTGCTGCTCGTGGAAGAGTTCCGTTTGGATTCTCTGTAGTCCAGCAATCTCTGTAGAAGTAGTCAAGGAGACCACGGTTACCTGAGTTTGTGAACGGAATACGGTACTCCACCTCAAGCATCTTGTTTACGTTGGTGGCAGCGATCCAGTTCAGGTTCAGAGCAAATCCCTTCCAAGAGAACTTCCAGTTCGATCCGAACATATATTCAGGCCTGTCCGCAAATCCGTAAACCATGGTATCATTGCCGTCCACCTTGTTATCGCCATTGAGGTCTGCATACATACAGTCTCCAGGATATACGGTAGCACTTGGCTGAGGAAGCTCAGGATTGAGTCTCTGGACACCATTCTCATCTGTGTAGAAGTCGTCGTAGTTGTACAGACGGATGAATTTATAAAGACCGTCATTACGTCCTGTCGAGCCTCCTGTCATATTCTGATATGGGAACTCACTCTTGACCTCGTCCATGTAAACGATCTCGTTGCGGGCATATGTCACGTTCGCGTCGATGTCGTATCTGAACTCGCCGATATTGTCCCTCCAGCCGAGCGATATCTCGTATCCCTGATTGTCAACGATACCGATGTTCATATTAGGAAGCGATGTAGCGATGATGCCCGGAGTCGAGTTAGGAGAGATGAGGATACCGGTCCTATGCTCCTTGAAAAGGTCTCCGGAGAAGCGGAGTCTGTTGTTGAAGAGGTCGAAGTCGAGACCGACATTGTACTTCAACGCTGTTTCCCAAGTCACACCGAGGTTACCAGGGGTTCCTGTGGTATAGTAAGGAACACCGTTCGGATTGTTTACACCGAAGCTGTATGTGCCGGCCTCATCCCACACACTGTTCATATACATGAATCGTGTAGATGTACCAAGGTCATTACCTACCTTACCCACTGATGCACGGACCTTGAGATGATCGATCCAGCTTACTTTCTCCATCCATTTTTCTTCAGAGATGACCCAACCGATTGATGCTGACGGGAAGAGACCGTAACGTGTCTTGCCAGGGGCAAAGTTCTCGGATCCGTTGTATCCCGCACTCACGTCGAGGAGATATTTGTCAGCATAACCATAAGTTGCGCGTGCGACAAAACCGACATAACCTCTTGGGAGGTATGAATATCTTGACGGGTAGTAATCGCGTGTCTGGTTGTAAAGAAGGAGACCGGAAACTGCATGCTTGCCTGCAAATTTTCTGCTGTAGTCAGCACGTGCCTCAAGGTACCAGCTTCTGTCTGAGCTTGTTGACTCGTCATAAGAAAGAGGAGCCATTGTACCGCTTGGCTTGAACACATAAGTCTTGTCGAAGTCTGGGTCGCTTATCGCGAGGTCTTCACCTTCCTGGAAAGACTTGTAGTTGATTCTCTGCTCGAGAGCGTCCGAGCCCTTGTGCTGCTTTCTGATGTACATATTGGTGTCATAACCACCCTTTACACCTAAGCTGAGACCTTCTGTGATGAAGTCAAGCCTCTGAGTAATGGCAAGGTCGAGGTTGAGTGCAGTGTTGTACTTCTCCTCGTAACCCATATTATAATAGGTCATGTAGCCGCTTCGACGGGTTGTCGGAGGAGTAGGGCCATCACCTACATAAGTAAGAGGAATGCCGTTCACCATGCCCGGGCTGGCATTAGGAGTTACCCAGAGAGTTGTGAAGATCCACACGTTGTCATCAATGCCATCATCCTCCATAGGCTCGTAAGTCTTGCCGACCACTCCGCTGATGTTCAGCTTCATGTCTGTAGTCTCGGTGAGCTTGAAGTCGAGGTTGGCACGGTAGTTATAACGGTTGTATGAGAAGTTGTTGTTATATGACAAGCCCGGCATCTGTCTGAGGATACCGTCCTGGAACATATAACCCATAGACACGAAATAACGCACCTTGTCAGAACCTCCGGAGATATTGATGTTATTCTTTGTCTGAAGGAAAGCCTTGCGGTAAAGAATCTCTTTCCAGTTTGTGTTAGGGAATACGAGAGGATCAGAACCTGTGCGATATGCCTCGATAGCCTCCGGAGCATAGTAAGCCTTCGGATCGGTCACACCGTCATTCTGCTGCTTCAGGTTCCAGAATGAAGCGAATTCATAACTGCTTACCTGAGTAAGGAATGAAAGAGGCTGCTGAACACCTGTGATGCTGCTTACCGAGATCTTCGGCTTTCCTGCGTCTCCGCGTTTTGTAGTCACGAGGATGACACCGTTCGCACCTCTCACACCGAACACAGCAGTCGAAGCGGCATCCTTGAGAATAGAGAGACTCTCGATTTCATTAGGGTCAATCGTATTGAGCGGACGCTCAACACCATCAACGAGAATGAGCGGAGTCGATGCTCCGTCTGAAAGCGAGCTGACACCACGGACATAAATGTCTGCATAGTCATCACCAGGCTTTCCTGAAACCTGGACTGTCGTTACACCTGGGAGCTGTCCGGAAAGAACATTTGAAATGTCAGCTACCGGAGCTTTCACAAGTTCTTTCGAATCAATGGACGAAAGGGCGCCTGTGATTGTCGCCTTGGTCTGTGTACCGTAAGCCACTACGACCGTTGCCTCCAGGGACTCTGTCTCATCCTCCAGCACAACGATCAGATTCTGCCTCTTACTTATCTCCACATCCTTGGTCAGATAACCGAGTGCAGACACAGTAATGACAGAAGACTCCGATGGTACAGTGATCTGGAACTGTCCGTCCAGATCTGCAGCCACTCCGACGGTCGTACCGGAAATGGTCACGCCCGCACCGATGACCGGCTGACCAGTATTGTCTATGACCTTACCATTGATGGTAATACCTTCCTGAGCAAAAGCATTTCCACCGACAGTACAGATCAACAGACAGTACATAATAGCCAATCTCGCTAAATGGACTAGTTTCTGTTTCATTGTTTTAGTGTGTTAGTAATTATGGTTAATATCTATTTTGTCGTAGATTCACTACCGTAAATAGCCTTGCAAAGGGCCTTCCTGAGAGTTCCCTGCGAATCGTCGTGACGGTACTCCCAGAACATCGCACCCAGAAGATTCTTCTGCACGACATATTGTCCTTTATACGTGACAGACTCCTGGTCATCATATCCGAGAAGGAAATTTCCCGATTCATCCACCAGATAAGGAACTTTTGCTACTGAATCCCATTTTCTGATGTTCTTGCCCTCGTATTTTGATGAAGAGAATATTCCAGCCATCTCATTGAACTTCACATCATCCTTATAAGGATCGGTTCCGTGGCCGTAGAATGGCACTCCCATCACCTGTCTGTTCAAAGGGACACCAGCCGCAAAATGCTGGGTTATGGACTGATCGACGCTACGTTTCCTGGTAATGGCAGCCGAATAGTATAAAGGAGCATTATGATAAGGAGGGTCACCCATATCATAGGTCATCACATTCACATAATCCATATAAAGCATCGCCGTCTTCCAATCCACATAGTCAGCACTTGCAGATGACGCATATGAAATTATCTTGGTATTGCCGATGGTTTCGCGCAGCTCTTTAAGGACAAGGTTGAAATTTCTGGTATCATCAGGATGCCTGCCGTTCTCAGAAGGTCCGGCCGTAGGATATTCCCAGTCAATATCGATACCGTCAAGTCCGTAATTGTCAATATGTTCCTTGCATGACTGGCAGAATAATGTCCTTTTCCTCGCATCACGAGCCATCATGCTGAAACCATCAGCCTTGTCTCCCCATCCTCCGATCATAAGCAGAACTTTGAGAGACGGTTTCTGTTGTTTCAATGCGATCACCTTTTCCAGAAGCTCCGGCTTTTCTATCCAGATTCCGCCGTCACCGGTCTCCTTATCGACAAAACGACCATGAGCATAATTTATATGGGTCAGGCAAGACGGATCTGGAAGCGCAGAAGAATTCTCTGTATAATAAGCGATTATCATCGGCTTTTGTCCAAGAAACTCTTCATCGCAAAGATTTGCGACCGGTTCTTCTGTCAAGTCATCCTTTCCGTCGTCAGGCTTCGGATTTTCAGTCTGAGTGTTATCCTTATTATCATCAGGTGTCGGGACTACAAATCCAGGCACATCTTCCGAACAAGATGCACCGAGGAAAATCAACATTGCCGCGGCTAAGAGTCTGACAGCTGGAAACAGCTTACACATATCAATGGTTATTTAATCAGCTTTCTTATCTTATCTGAAAGTTCGGTATTCTCATACACACCGATAAAATCCTCCGAATGAGGTCCCCATGCATAGACAGGAAGACAGATTCCATTATGTCCTGTAGTAGAGAAATTGACCTTAATTCTCTTCTGATCAATACTGCCGCTGAGAAGGGTCATTCCACCGGTAGCATGGTCACCCGTTACAATGACAAGGGTCTGACCGTCTTTTTCAGCCCATTCCAGAACCTTTCCGATGGTTCGGTCAAAATCGAAGATCTCCTCCATCGTATGACCGGCCTTGTTGTCGTGCCCGCCGTCGTCGATCATAGATCCCTCTACCATAAGGAAGAAACCTTTCTTATTGTCCAAAAGCTGGAGAGCCTTCTCTACCGATGCAGGAAGGATACCATCCCTATCTAGTGCAAACGGAAGCTCGGTCGGTGCCATCAATGCCACGACAGGACCTTCCTCCACAGCCATAAGCTCTTCCTTTGTAGATGCAAAAGAATATCCGTTTTCCTGGATTTCAGCAGTAATATCCCTGCCATCCTCACGGTCATTCCAATATTTGATACCACCGCCTGAGAGGAAATAAACTCCGCTGGAAGCCATCTGAGCTACTATATCCTCCTGATTCTTTCGTGTAGAGGAATGGCTGAAGAATACAGACGGAGTGGCGTCATTTACCCTGCAGGTGACAGCAGCACCGGCTCTTTTGCCCTTCTCCATAGCTTCTTCCGCCAATGACTTCACAGCCACGGAGTCAGGAGTCATCGAGATCATTCCATTATTGGTCTTATGTCCTGTAGCCAGAGCAGTTCCGGCCGCGGCAGAGTCAGTCACAAGCTTGTTTGCAGAATATGTCCTCTGGATTCCGATTTTCGAGAAGTTGTCCAGATTGAGACTTCCTCCATTGCACACCCATGCGGCACTGATCTGTTCCAGACCCATTCCGTCACCGATCATCAGGATGATGTTCTTCACCTTACGGCCGTCAGGTTCATTGACCTTTACTGTCGCATAAGGCTCGTACATTGTGTATATGTCGTCATCCGCAAAATTATTGACTGCGTATTTGGACCTGTCTCTATCCACCTCCTGAGAGGCTGCCATAAAGGCATATCCGCATAGAAGAAAAACGGAAATCAATACTCTTTTCATAATGTTATCAATCAATGGTCATTACAAAGGTAACTAGGTATCAGATTAACAATGTGTCATTATGCGTATTTTATACCACAATTTGCGCATTAAATCTACCTTGAGCGGTAATTAATCTGCATTTCTTCAAAATACGGCACTTCATTCGAAACTACAGTGCTGTAATATCTGTCCAATGCCGACATGAATGCCGGATCGTCTGCCTGAAGAGTACCCTCCCATACAGGACTCGCGTTCCACGCCCTTTCAAACATACCGCACACCTTAGGGAATACATAATAAGTGACATGGTCGAAAGACCTTACCGTCTCTGTCCAGAGCTGAGCCTGTACTCCCACGATATTCTCCTTTGCCTTAAGAGTCTCCTTGCCTTCCGGAAGAGTCGAGATGTCGCGCATCCTTCCATAGTCATCCCATCTTACAGAGCGATAGATATCGAACGGAAGAAGAGAGAAGCTGCGGCGCTCATCCACAAAACCGCCCCAGGAAAGTCCTCTTTCTGTCTTGTCAGGAGTATATGCAAAGTCCATATATGTATTGGTCATATTCGAAAGAACTGCAGGTACACCGTCATTTGCATATTTGTAAGGGAACTCTTCCTGACCGGAACCGGTATGCCAGAAATTGATCGAATAAAGATTCTTCTTCATTCTTTCATACACGTGGTCCTCCAGATCCATCACAAGCTCCTGCCATCCGGAAATCTTCACTCCGCGAGCCTCAGCAATGTCAAGGATATTCTCGATATAGTATGACTTGAGAAGCTCGATATTGTCCCAGCCTCTTTCGGCCATAATCTTCTGACATGGTTCCGAACCGACCCATGCTCCACCAGGCACCTCGTCACCACCGACATGAATAGCAGGAAGCGGAACTCCAGCTTCCTTGTGATATGCAATGATCTGGTCGAATACCACTTCGATGAATCTGTAGGTAGAAGGCAATGCCACATTGATTGCATTGTCCCTGTAATACTGGACAGACAGATACTTCGACTTATCATCAGGGTCGCTCAGCAGATAGCTGTTGTCTCCAGTACGCTTGGCATAAGCCTCCATCGCCTTGATGGATGCACGTGAGTGACCTGGAGTGTCAAATTCAGGAATGACCTGTATGCGGCGCTCCCATGCATATTTCAATATCTCTACATAATCCTCCTTCGAAAGATGACCGTTTGCAGAAGATGTCATATCCTTAGGATCTGCGCCACCGTTATACGAAGGAATAAGTCCCTCAGTCTCAACATATTCCCCATTCTCATCCTTAGACGGGAAAGCGTGATATGCTCCAAATGAAGTCAGCTCAGGGAACTTTTCGATCTCAAGTCTCCATCCCTCGTCATCACCGAAGTGAAGATGAAAGACGCTTGCCTTGTAATGTGCAAGAAGGTCAATGAACTTCAGGATATTGTCCTTTGTGGTGAAGTTTCTGGAAATATCGAGCATGAAGCCTCTGTAACCGAAGTCCGGCCAGTCCTCGATAACCAGATTAGGAAGCTGGTTACCACCGGCATTTCTTTTAAGATTGTCCAGAGTGACCTTTGCGTAATATGCACCATCCTCATCTGCAGCTTCTACCTTGCATTCACCGTCAAGAATTATCCTGTACCATCCAGCCTTGTCGGAATCCACGAACTGCACCTGCGGCATTGCCTCCACGACGGTCACACCTTCAGACGGCTCGACCTTCTTCAGAGACGGAATCATATCCCACACCTCTACATCCACCTGGTTATATGGGAAATCTGCTATCTTCTCGGAAGGCAGGTACACATATTCTACCTCAAGCTTCCTTGCCTTGCCGTTCTGCTCCAGAACAAAACCTTCTGGAGCCCAGCAGTGACGCTGCAATGGTCGGTCATTATAAGGAACCACCAGATCCTTACCCTCTCTCTCGGAAGGCGTCAGTTTATACCAGCATCCATGATGCAGAGAAATCGGGCCTCCCTCTTCCGGAATATAGATATGATTGGAAGTAAGCCAAAGATTCCAGTCTGTTCCTTCCGGAGCGTTTACTACAGTGATTGTATGAACTGCCCTTCCTGTTTCTGGATCAGTTTCGCCTTCTGTCCATACCACGCGGACATCATTCGAGCAACTGACTGCAACCATAAATGCAAAGAGCGCTGATAAGAAAAGTTTTGTCTTCATAAGGATATCATTAATTGTTTGTTTCTTCAAATACGTCATCACGGCAAGATCTGTCCATCATTGAAACGGCAGTTCTGAGTACGAAAAACCACATCTGCGGACGTCGGTTCACAGATGAAGGGATAATATCGCTCATGGTCGCCAATAGAACATTGATGATCAGAATTTAGTGATATGTAGTCGCTTACAAAGTTAAGCGCTTGGCTATCTACAACGAACACTTTTTGCGCAATTAAACCCCCAATTTGCGCAATTCTATTTTTCTAAACTCTGAAGGAGTGTAACCTTTAATCGCCTTGAATCGGCGGGAAATGCTTTTGGTATCAAATTCATCAAGTCTCGCAGCAATATCAGATACGGAATCATTGCTGGACAGGAGAAGATATGCAAACCTCTCCATTCTCAATGTCGAAATATAACTATAGATCGACATTCCTGTCATGTTCTTGAATCTCTGCTCGAGAAGTCTGCGGGACAGGGGGACATGTTCCAGCACATCTGCCACCTGAAGCTTACGGTCCACATTGGCGTGAATGAATCGCAGAGCCTTAAGCACCGACTTGTCATTTGTAGCAAATACAGATGAGGACACTCTCTCTATCACATTAAGAGGCTTAAGGATCACATCTTCGCCCGGATACGAAGGATCCTTGACCATACGGTCGACCATCTCTGCCGTATCATATCCACCTCTCTCGATATCCACATCTATCGTAGACATCGCAGGATCGGACATATTACAGAGAATCTCATCATTATCGACTCCGATGATGGCCACATCGAAAGGAATCTTCAGCCCGCAGGAGTTGCAGGCCTGAAGAAGAATATTGCCCTGATTGTCATCACAGGCCATTATGGCAATAGGTTTAGGAAGATCCAGCAACCAATTGGACAGAACAGACTGGTCATAATACCACATGCTGTCAATGTTCTGCTTGTCATACATATGGAAATTATCGCCGAAACCAGCCTTGGCTATACGTTTTCTGAACCCCTCACATCTTTCATCAGACCAGCATACACCATTGTATCCGAAGAACCCGAAATTCTTGAATCCCTTGGCCAGAAAATGCTCAGCAGCCATACATCCGGTCAGATCATAGTCAGCAGTAATGTTCGGTATCTCAGTAAATTTCCTGATGAAATCCTGAGCCAAAGCCACAATTCCGTTCTTTCTGAACAGAGTGACATCGTCATCCGCATCAAACTGAGCAATGACGACATCTGCACGCCATTCCTTGGCCCAGGAAACCACTCCTTCCAGACCAAGCTCGTGCTTATATGAAGGTGGCATCTTACAGACTACCCACTGCTCTGTGCGCTGTGAGTAGTTGAAGATGCCACGAAGAAATCTATATGCGAATTGCTCCGTAAAATCAGTGATGAAGAGCAGTCTCATTTTTTAAAGCGATGTCTCGAATTCCTTGAGGAAACGAAGGTCGTTCTCGAAATAGTTGCGGAGGTCGCGAACCTGCCACTTGAGCATTGCGATACGCTCTACGCCCATTCCGAATGCGAAGCCGCTGTACTTCTTGCTGTCGATTCCAGAAGCTTCAAGAACGTTAGGATCCACCATACCGCAGCCCATGATCTCGAGCCAGCCTGTACCCTTGCAGACATTGCAGCCCTTGCCGCCGCAGATATTGCAGCTCACGTCGATCTCTGCCGAAGGCTCTGTGAACGGGAAGTATGAAGGACGCATACGGATCTGCGACTGAGCTCCGAACATTTCACGAGCGAAGAGAAGGATAGCCTGCTTCATGTCGGCAAATGTCACATTCTCATCGATATAAAGTCCCTCCACCTGATGGAAGATACAGTGTGCGCGGGCAGAAATAGCCTCATTACGGAACACACGGCCCGGACAAACGATACGGATCGGAAGAGGCATCTTCTCCATCGCACGCACCTGCACTGAAGAAGTGTGAGTACGGAGAAGAACCGGATTGTCACTGTCATTGATGAAGAATGTATCCTGCATCTCGCGGGCAGGGTGCTCAGGCGGGAAGTTCAATGCCTCGAATACATGCCAATCGTCCTCTACCTCAGGTCCTTCAGCCACGTCATAGCCGAATTTGCGGAAGATGCTTACAATCTCTTCACGTGCAATCGACACCGGATGGCGGGAACCGAGCTGTACAGGATCTCCCGGCATTGTATAATCAAATGAAGCCGATCCTGCCGCAGGTGATTCTGCAGCCGCTTCCTTTAGTTCCTCAATCTTTGCTGCTGCTGCGTTCTTGAGCACATTGAGCTTCTGTCCGAACTCTCTCTTGAGTTCAGGAGCCACTGTTCTGAATTCATCGAAAAGGGCTGTGATCTCACCCTTCTTTCCAAGAAGGCGGACACGCGCCTGCTCGATTTCCTGCTCGCTCTTGCACGATAAAGCCGCTATTTCGGCCATCAGGGCCTCAATTTTTTCTCTCATATTTTCTAATTTTTATCTCTTTATTTCAGGTCAGTCAACTTATTCTGCCAAGCAAGGGCGTACATAAATATGAGAAAATATATCTACGTTACCCTATCCCTAAATCCTCCTCGGGAGGAGGACTTGCTATCAGATTTGGGTTTGTCCGTATTTTTGGGGGTATTTACGGATAAAGCGACAAATTTGATGAGTTTGTCCGTAAAAAGCATACATTTTACGGACAAGAAAAACTACTTCGCAGATTCTTCCACAGGATAGCCGATAGCGACTACGCAATATGGACGAAGGCCATCCTTGATGCCGAGAAGCTCGCGTACATAATCCTCCGCCTTTGCTCCCTCAGGCTCATCCTTCAGACGAGGACGGCCATTGCAGTGAACCCAGCAGCTCACCAGATCCATAGCGGTCACCGCGAGCTGGATGAATGTAGCCGATATAGCACAGTTATCCACCCAAAGATCTGTCTTGGTCTCGTCACCAAGTACCACGACAGCAGCCTGGGCACCGCTGAGCAGGGCCGAACCATAGTCACGCATCTGAGAGAGGGCATCCAATGTATCCCTGTCCTCTACGATCATAAAAGCAGAACTCTTGCTGTTCCTTGAAGAAGGAGCAGTTTCAGCAACTCTCACGATCGCATCCAGAATCTCTCTTTCCACAGGCTTGTCAGCATACTTCCTGACACTGTGCCTTTTCTCTATTACTTCTAAAAAATCCATAGTCTTATATTGGATCCCCTATCAGGTCGGGGATGACGGTTTCAATTGTTTCCCTGGTCGGGGATGATGGTTTGGATGGTTACTTTATTCCTTCGGCCTTCGCCTTGCGCTTTGCCCTGGCCTTCTGAGCCTTGCCGGCCCCCTGCTTCAGGTAAGCAGCCCATTGTTCCTGAGTAAAAATCTTCTGATATGTGGCATCGATCTGATCCATCCACTTGTCCTGTACGGCCTGATACATTGCGGTATTGGCCACCTTTGACTTCTGAAGTTCCTCATAATCAGCCACCATGGCAGGGAAATCATGCTTGAGGGTAGAATCCACATAGAAAAGCTGCCAGTCTTCCAGATCCAATATCCTCTGAAGTCTGTCAGCCTCCATTTCGGCCTGTTCATAAACATCCGGCTTCTCCGGCTGCTGTTGTGCCGACATGGTCATGCAGGCAAAAGCGAAGAAAAATACCGTTGACAGGCAAAATTTCCATTTCATATCTGACGATTTTTTTATAGTTTTGCAATATTGGGAAAAAGGCTTTTAACAGAAAGCCCCTCCAAAAACGACACAAAAATAATTAATAATAATAAAAGTACAAAATGAGAAGAATTTCAGCAGCACTCATCGCGCTGGCAGCTGCAATGTTCACTGCAAACATTGACAGTAACGCCTGCACAAATGTCCTCGTGACAAAGGGAGCCAGCACAGACGGCTCCAACATGGTGTCATACGCGGCAGACTCGCACCAGCTCTATGGCGAGCTCTACTACGCTCCTGCCGGAGTATGGAAAGCCGGAGATATGAGACAGATAAACGAATGGGACACAGGCAAATACCTCGGAATGATCCCTCAGGTGGGAAGAACATACCAGAGAGTGGGCAACATGAACGAGCACCAGCTCATCATCGCCGAGACCACATACGGAGGCCGTCCCGAGCTTGAAGACCCTAAGGGAGTGATGGACTACGGTTCGCTCATCTACGTGGCACTGGAAAGAGCAAAGACTGCACGTGAGGCCATCGACATCATCGTGGACCTTGCCAGCACATACGGATACTATTCGAGCGGAGAGTCTTTCTCACTCGCTGACAAGGATGAAGTATGGGTTATGGACCTTATCGGAAAGGGACCGGACAACAAGGGTGTCGTATGGGTGGCAAGAAGAGTTCCTGACGGATACATCTGCGCTCATGCCAACCAGGCCCGCATCAGCACCTTCCCTCTCAACGATCCTGAGAACTGCATCTACGCACCGGACGTAATCACTTTCGCACGCGAGAAGGGCTATTTCAACGGCGAGGACAAGGATTTCAGCTTCTGCGACGCATATGCACCGCTCGATTTCAGCGGAATGCGTGGCTGCGAAGCACGTGCATGGTCAGCATTCAACATCCTCTGCGACGGCAAGTTCACCTACCTCGACGAGAATGGAAACGAAGTTACAGCAGACGCATACGACTATATCGACTATGCTATGGGATGGGACAAGACCAAGAGATTCCCTCTCTTCGTGAAGCCTTCACGCAAGATCAGCGTCAAGAACGTGGCTGACGTGATGCGCGACCATTACGAGGGTACTCCTATGGATATGACCGTAGATGCGGGAGCTGGCGGAAACGCTCTTCCATACCGCTGGAGACCAATGGGATTCGAGCACGAAGGAAAGAAGTATGTCAATGAAAGAGCGATCGCCACACAGCAGACAGGATTCTGGTTCGTAGGACAGTCAAGAGGATGGCTCCCTGACGAAATCGGAGGAGTGAACTGGTTCGGATGCGACGATGCAGCTACATCATACCTCACACCTATCTACACATCTACATACGAAGTTCCCGAAAGCTTCCGCGTAGGAAACGGCAACATGATCACTTATTCTCCTACATCTGCCTTCTGGATGACAAACCGCGTGGCAAACGCATGCTACAAGGCTTACAACATCATGTTCCCTACAGTGGATGCAGCCATCGACGCTTGGGAGGCAGAGATGGCCGAGGCCGTGGAAAAGGCAGACCAGGAAGCACTCGCACTCTACAATGCAGCTGCTGAAAAGCCTCGCAAGCAGATCAAGCGCAATAACAAGGCCGGCAAGGTAGTAGACCCTTATACATCTGTACGTGAATACCTTACAAGATTCTCAGTAGACAACGCCCAGATGATTTTCGAGAAATGGGTGGCACTCGAGCAACTCCTTCTCGTGAAATTCATCGACGGAAACGTGAAGGCTCAGAACGAGGATGGAAGCTTCATCACCAACGAACACACAGACTGCATCCCTGCAAAGATCACTCAGCCGGGCTACACAGACAAGTGGAAGGAAGTGACTGCAAAGGATCACGGCAAGACTATTGAAGAAAGGTAAGAAAATCTTATCAGTTTCTTATGAAACTTCTTCTATTTTAATCAGTTTGTTGGCAATTGCATAGATAATCAACCCAGCAATTGTGTGGATCTGTAACTTGTTTGATATGTTTCTGCGGTGTGTAGCGACTGTATGTGGCGATAGGAACAGATAGTCTGCAATTTCCTTATTGTTCAAGCCTTTTATAAGGCATATGATGATTTCTTTTTCACGGCTGGTGAGTGTTCCGGAGGTATCTTCGGCATCATCAGCCGTTTTGTCTGCATATAAAATTTGACTGCTGTTTTTCAGATTCTGTTCAATAAGTCTTACAGCGGGGACAAACAGATCGTCTTCAATCATACAGTGCGATGTGAGATCCTGCTCGCACATAATTATATCGAGCAGCACGCTGTTTAGAAGGTAATTGTTCTTTTCCGGGCAGTAACGGATTATAATATCTTTGAGTTCTTCAAGTTTCTCGCCGATCGGAGAATGTCTGCCGGAAAATGTGGATATGGAAAAGTCTCGGTTCAAAAAGCCTTGAGTCAATTGCTCCACATATGAAAACACCACATTGTTTTCGTACTCCATATGTCTTCTCACCTCTGTGACGTACTCATCGTAGAACCGCAGAATGAGCAAGGCGATGTCATCTGAGCCGGAACAGTCAATCGCTTCAATGAGCTTACGACGGATATTAGGAAGGTTGAAGCTCAGGAAATATTCGTGGGCCTGTTTGAGGTAGTCTATGAGGGAATTCACGGAAACTACCTTATAATCAAATGGTTTTCCTGATACGAAATTCGACACTTCTATAAATGTGTCTTCATTTACATTATGTGACAGGCATACGTCTCTTACCGATTTGTCTCCAAATCCAAGTGAAATGCCGAAACGTCCCATCACAAGAATCAGAGCACTGTTATCCTTGACCAGATCACGCATCTTGTCTGTAGGCTTGTATCCTTTGAGGTTTCTTAATGTCTGCATTTTGTGTTACAAAAAGATTTATATGCAAAATTACTTGCCTTCAAATAACAATACTTCGTTAAAAATTTAACAATTATATAGTTTTCAATTACTTACGTATACAATAGCCCGTTTTCGGGTAGCTTTACAGCACCTCGCAGACGGCATAGAACAAAGCCAAAAAAAGTGTTAAAAAAGATGAAAAT
>JBGVCR010000085.1:0-8315 GCA_045118995.1 Candidatus Cryptobacteroides sp. | reverse complement strand
TCGCTCCGCCTGCTTTGTGCCGGTGGTGGCCATAAATAAGCCTGATTTTCTGGCCGGATATTTATTATTCTATGAGTCGGCCAGATATAGAGGCGATTTTCTGGCCGCAATTGAAACAACCGGAATTTTACGTTGAGCCTTATTTTCCGAGCGAATATGATTCGTCTTAAATAAAATAAAAACACCCAACTTTACATTCTTGGGTGTAAAATTGGGTGTTTGTTTTATAATTTGCTGATTTTCAGCGTTTATTGCGGAGAGTGAGGGATTCGAACCCCCGGACCCGTTAAGATCAACGGTTTTCAAGACCGCCGCATTCGACCACTCTGCCAACTCTCCAAGATGTTTCCGAGTCGGGATTTTGCCCCGTTGGTCGCATTTCCTTTTGTTAAGGGATTGCAAAGGTACGAATAATTTCGAAACCTGCAAATTTTTCTTGCACTTTTTTGTGTTTTTTTGAAAAGATTCCTCGACAAGCTCGGGATTACAGGGGCGAGCTATTTTACTTCTTCCTTTGAGAAGTACTTATATTGGAAGAGCAAGAGGTAGATCGCTCCGCAGGTTACGCAACTGTCGGCGAAGTTAAAGACGGCGCCGAAGAAGGTGCGGGGATAATCCATCCATGGGAGCTGATAGTCGAAAAGCGGAAAGTAGAACATGTCCACCACCATACCGAACATAAAGGCGAACGGGGCGCCCGGAGTAATGGTTTCCGGCCAAATCAGACCATAGAAGAAACAATCCACGATATTGCCCAAAGCTCCGGCGGTGATCATTGTCAGACCTACCAGGACTCCGGTCGGAGTGTCGGGTTTCTTGGCAAGGCGTCCTATCCATCTGAAGAGGACGACAAAAAGGATGATACGGAATACAGACAGAAGGATCTTGCCCCAGAGTCCTCCGAAGGCCATTCCGAAGGCCATTCCTTTATTAAGGACAAAATGGAGCTTGAACCAGTCCCCTATCACATCAATAGTCTCACCCAATCCCATATTCGTCTTGACCAGAACCTTGATGATCTGGTCAAGTACGACTAGGATTGCTCCGAGAATGAAAAGCTTAGTGCCTTTTGATATTCTCATAGACTATTTGTTCTTGTTCATCATTTCCTTAGCCTCAACGGTAAGGGTAGCGTGAGGAACAAGGCGGAGTCTTTCCTTAGGGATAAGTTTGCCTGTCATACGGCATACTCCGTAAGTTTTGTTCTCGATTCTGATGAGGGCAGCCTCAAGGTTCTGGATGAACTTGAACTGACGCTGAGCAAGAGCTCCGGCCTCCTCCTTCGAGAGAGTCATCGCACCTTCCTCCATCACCTTGAATGTAGGAGATGTGTCTTCGATATCGTTGCTCGAGTCATGAGTCACGACATCTCTGAGGGTCTTATATTCCTTCTTTGCGTTTTCAAGCATTTCAAGAATAATGGCCTTGAACTCCTGGAGTTCCTCGTCACTGTAACGTACTTTCACCTCTGGGGTGTTCTTGATTTCTTCTGCCATAGTGTTATTATTTTTTTGTTACCTTAATTCTTATAGTTCCTTCATTCCATTCTACCTCCGGCGCGTCACCAGCCTCAGCAAGCGGCGCCGCATTAACAGAAAGCGCAAGTGTCTGAGCACCAATATATTCTGCAAAGTTCACAAGTGAAGCATTGATTTCCTCTCCATCCTCGCCGTCTGCAAATATCACCACATCCACCTTGTCTGTCACATCGAATCCGCTGCTCTTGCGGAGGTTCTGGATACGGTTCACAAGCTCACGTGCCACACCCTCCTGCTTCAGCTGCTCTGTGATGGTGATGTCGAGTGCGATGGTCATTGCACCTTCAGTGGCAACGAGCCAGCCCGGCATATCCTCAGACGAGATCTCATAATCACCCTTATTAAGGGTCACGTCGCCTGACGGGAGGTTCAAAACATATCCTGTGCCAGAAGCCTCTGAAGCCTGGATCGCATTGATCACATCCTGTCCGAGCGAACCGAACGCAGCCGCGATCTCCTTCATCTGCTTTCCGTAAATCTTACCGAGAGTCTTGAAGTTAGGCTTGATCTTCTTGGTGATAAGGCCTGTAGTATCTGAAATGAACTCAGCCTCCTTTACGTTCACCTCATTGAGGATCAATCCCTTGACAAGTTCGAGCTGCTCCTTCACGTGAGCATCGATCACCGGAATGATGATCTTCGAGAGAGGCTTGCGGACATTGATTTCAGCCTTGCGGCGAAGCGCGAGCACCATCGATGTAGCTCTCTGCGAGAGAAGCATACGCTCCTCGAGTTCCTTGTCCACTACTGTCTCATCGTACTCTGGCATCGGTACATAATGAACAGAGTCCGCACCCTCGACGAGGTCTGTGTAGAGACGGTCCATGAAGAATGGAGCGATAGGAGCCGCAAGCTTAGACACTGCTACGAGCACCTGATAGAGGGTCTGGTATGCAGAAAGCTTGTCTGTATCCATTGAACCGCCCCAGAAACGCTTTCTGCCGAGGCGTACATACCAGTTGCTGACATGGTCGCAAACGAAGTCCTGGATAAGACGGCCTGCCGAGGTGATGTCATAGTCCTCATACGCAGCCACAACATCCTTCACAAGGGAGTTCAGAAGCGAGATCACCCAGCGGTCGATCTCAGGGCGCTCATTCATCGGCACTGCCTCTGCCTTAGGGTCGAAGCCGTCGATATTGGCGTAAAGTGCGAAGAATGAATATGTATTGTAAAGTGTTCCGAAGAATTTACGGCGTACCTCATCGACACCGTTCACATCGAAGCGAAGGTTGTCCCAAGGCTGCGCATTGGTGAGCATGTACCATCTGAGAGCATCCGCACCATAAGTGTCGAGAGCCCAGAAAGGGTCAATCGCATTGCCAAGACGCTTACTCATCTTGTTTCCGTCCTTGTCGAGAACGAGACCGTTAGAGATAACTCTCTTGAATGCGCACTTGTTGCTTACCATTGTATTGATAGCATGGAGAGTGTAGAACCATCCGCGTGTCTGGTCCACTCCCTCTGCGATGAAGTCAGCTGTGATGCCGAATCTGTCAGAATCGATATTGCGGAGACCTTCCTGAGCATATGGCATCGCACCTGAGTCGAACCATACGTCGATAAGGTCGAGCTCGCGCACCATCTTCTTGCCGCTGTCTGAAACGAGGAAGATATTGTCCACATACGGACGGTGGATATCGATCTTGTCGTAATTGTCCTTGGACATATCCTTTGGATCGAAGCCCTTGGCTGCGAACGGATTCTCAGTCATGAAGCCTGCTGCCACAGCCTTGTCGATCTCTGCATAGAGCTCCGCGATAGAGCCGATACACTTGGCTTCCTTGCCGTCCTCTGTCTGCCAGATAGGGAGCGGGGTACCCCAGTAACGGCTTCTCGAGAGGTTCCAGTCCTGGATGTTCTCAAGCCATTTTCCGAAACGGCCTGTACCTGTAGACTCAGGCTTCCACATGATCTGCTCGTTGAGTTCCATCATTCTCTCGCGCACTGCAGTGGTCTTGATGAACCATGAGTTGAGAGGATAGTAGAGCACAGGCTTGTCTGTACGCCAGCAGTGAGGATAATTATGAGTATGCTTTTCGATGCGGAAAGCCTTGTTCTGCTGCTTGAGCATCACGCAGATATCCACGTCGAGGGTAGGTGCATCCGCAGGGAGTGAAGCGTCGTATGCATTCTTCACGTAACGGCCCGCCCACTCGGCATAGTCTGCAGACATATTGGCTGCTGCATATTCCGGATCGAGGTCCTCGATGCAGAAGAAACGTCCGCGGAGGTCCACCTGAGCCTGAAGGTCGCCGTTGCGGTCGAGCACCTGGAGACCAGGAACGCCGGCAAGACGTGCCACCTTGGCGTCATCGGCACCGAATGTAGGTGCAATGTGAACGATACCGGTACCGTCCTCTGTAGTGACATAGTCACCAGGGATGACTCTGAACGCACCTTCGCCAGGGTTGAACCAAGGGATGAGCTGCTCGTAGCTGATGCCCACGAGGTCGGTTCCCTTGAGGGTTCCGTCGAGAACCTTGAAAGGAACGAGCTTGTCGCCCGGCTTGTAGTCCTCGAATTTAACATCAGCGGCCTTAGGGCTGAAGTGAGCATTGACAAGTGCCTGAGCTACAACATAAAGCGCCGGCTGGCCTGTGTATGGGTTGAACGAGAGAACTCGTACATAGTCGATATTAGGGCCGACGCAGAGAGCTGTATTGGAAGGAAGTGTCCAAGGGGTAGTCGTCCATGCGAGGATATATGCAGGAACACCTTCTGCGAAAAGGAATTCCGACTTCTCGTCACGAACCACTGCGAACTGCGCCACGGCAGTAGTGTCCTTGACGTCACGGTAGCAGCCCGGCTGGTTAAGCTCGTGCGTACTGAGACCTGTACCCGCTGCAGGAGAATACGGCTGGATTGACTTACCTTTATAAAGGAGTCCCTTGTCGTAGATCTTCTTGAGAAGATGCCAGAGTGTCTCGATGTAGCGGTTGTCATAGGTGATGTAAGGGTCGTTCATATCCACCCAGTAACCTACGCGCTCGGTCATATTGACCCATTCCGCTGTATATTTCATAACCTCCTTGCGGCAGGCGTCATTGTACTCCTCTACCGATATCTTTGTACCGATGTCCTCCTTTGTGATGCCGAGCATCTTCTCGACACCGAGCTCCACCGGAAGTCCGTGCGTATCCCATCCCGCGCGACGGTTCACCTTATATCCGCTCTGGGTCTTGTAACGGCAGATGGCATCCTTGATCGAACGGGCCATCACGTGGTGGATACCCGGCATACCGTTAGCTGAAGGCGGACCTTCAAAGAAAATGAATTCCGGTGCACCTTCTCTCAATTCAAGTGATTTTTCGAACGCATGGTTCTTTCTCCATCTGTCCAGCACTTCGTTGCCTGTCGCAACAAGGTCAAGACCTTTATACTCGTGAAATTTCATAAATAAAATTTATTATCTATTTTTGCACTTGGGTTCAGCCCAATTTTTTCAAACTGCAAATATAGACATTTTAACGCAATTATGAACATAGTGGATATCATTCTTTTAATCTGTTTTGTTCCTGCTGTGATTCAGGGATTCCGAAAGGGATTCATTTCACAGATAGTTGCCATCGTTTCCATCATTGTCGGAGTATGGGTCGCTTTCAGATTCGCTTTGGACGGGAGTCAATGGCTGGCACAATACATCCAGGGATCGGAGCAGATGCTTAAGCTGGTTTCCTTTGCCATCATATTCATTGCCGCGATCGTCGCCCTGACGCTTCTGGGAAGGCTTCTGGAGGGAGCGGTCAAGCTGGTGATGCTGGGATGGCTGAACAGGCTGCTGGGAGTGGTGTTCTCATTGCTCAAGGCAGGATTGCTCGTGGGACTGGGCATAATGCTCTTCTGTTCTCTGAACAATACGTTCGGAATGGTCAGCGAGGATGTGCTGAACGAATCAGTGCTCTTCCCTCCGCTCAAGACCATGGCCTACACCATATTCCCATATCTGAAGGAACTTCTTTTCTGGAACAAATAAAGACATCGTATGGAAAGAATCATACTTATCGAAACATCTACAGCACTCTGTTCCACAGCTTTGGCTGAAGACGGAACAATCACTTCATATAGAGAGAGTTCAGCTCCAAAGGCACATGCATCGCTCACTGCAGTATTCGTTCAGGAAATGCTCTCAGAGAGAGGACTGACATTGGCTGACTGCGATGCGGTCTGCGTGAGCATGGGTCCGGGATCGTACACCGGACTGCGCGTGGGCGTTTCGACAGCGAAGGGGCTCTGCTTCGGAAGCGGAAAGCCGCTCCTGGCAGTGGGTACACTGGATACGCTGGTGGCACAGGCTGCCGATGAGGCGGGTGCTGAAGGTGGGGAGGATGCTGCAGGCAGGGCTGGTCAATATCGTTACATCATCCCGATGATCGACGCCCGCAGGATGGAGGTCTATACGGCAGTGTTCTCGGTCATCACAAACGGCAGCGAAGACACTCTTTCATACCGCCAGATCACCGAAACCGCTCCCGTGATCATCGACGAGAACAGTTTCGCCAAGGAACTCGAAGCGGGACCCGTACTTTTCATCGGAGACGGAGCCGGCAAATGCGCCGATGTGATCAAGCATCCTAATGCCAATTTCTGTCAATGTCACCCTAAGGCATCAGCCATGCTCTCCCCTGCCCTGGAGGCCTTCCGCAAGGGGGACTTCAAGGACGTTGCATACTTCGAACCTTTCTATCTGAAGGAATTCGTCGCCACTGTCAGCAAGAAAAAACTTTTCTGAAACCTTTCTCCGGAATCTGCCTGATTTCGTGAAGAAAGTCCTTCCGGATGTATCGCAGTGGCAGACACCCGAGCATCACCTAACACATTCCCAATCAGAGATTTAACAGTTTGAGGGTCGGTAAATTTTCCGACCCTCAAATGTGGAATACATTGATTATCAGAGAAATACGTGATGCCCGAAAATATTCCTATTTTAGTTGCTGACGGTCAGTGCTACCATTTTGTGAAGGCGGCATCCTGGCTGATGATACGGGCACGGTCGATCTCGTCGGCCTTGATGTATTTCTTGAGCATGGCTATGCTGCTGTGGCCGGTCACCGCACAGATATTGAACACATCCATTCCGGCAAGGTACATCAGGGTGGCTCCGGTACGGCGAGCTGTATGGGACTGGACCATCGAGTACTTCGGACGGATCTCCTGACGGAGCACTCCCCCGGAAGTGGTCTCGACACTCACCGGGGAATCGATGCCGGCAGCCTTTGCGACCTCCTTTATGCAGGAATTGATCGATTGTTCCGTCATATGGGGAATCTTATAATCATATTTAATAAGGATCTGCTTTAGTTCATCTTTCACCGGGATCGAAAGCAATGTTCCTGTCTTTTTCTGACGCAGCCGGATGATGGCCTCCCCATCCGGACCGGTCACGATGTTCTCCGGGGCAATATTGTTATAGTCTGACACTCGCTGAGCCGTATAGACTCCCACCATAAAGATGTCACGGGCCAGTTCGTGGAGTTTGGTCAGATGGGATATATCTGCAGACATCATTGCCTGAAGCTCCTCTTTGGTCAGATAGACATTGTCCACATCCTTCCTCTTAGCACGGAACTGACGGCTGAGGCACTTGGTGTTGTTGTGGTAGCCTTCTGCCTCGGCCGCTCCCAGGATTGTCACCAGGGTATTGATACACTTGGCAGCGGTATTGACATTGTACTTCTTGTCCCCATACAGGTAGCTGAGGAACATTGTCCTGAATCCATAATCTATGTCATTGAAATCATAGACTCTGCCCGACTTGACCTGGAACACCTCGAACTGATGCCGGGCCAGGCGTATTGACTTGATTGTTCCCGGGGAGAAATTGGTTCCTTTCTGCGTCTTACGCACTCCTTGCTCCGCTTGTTCCTGATACAGAGCGAGATAGGCATTGAGGGTCATGGTCTGACGCTTGTTTGCCTGCTCCCTGTAGACGACTTCCTGGACGATCTGCTTCACCTGCGCGGCAGTCACCGCGATCCCGCTTTTGATTCTCTTGTCTATCGTGAGACGGATCTCCTCCAGCTTCTCAAACAGAACATAACCTTCAGGCGAATAGAGGAAATTCCTGAAGTTTCGGCTTGAGCGGGAGAGATACCATTTCTGAATCGAAACCATGAGATTTGTCGATTGGCGGATATTGACCTTTAAAACAGAAGACTGAACCCTGATACACACAGGGGCATACCCTTTCGTTCTCCGGGTACGCAGAAAAAAAGTTGTAGCCATAATAGAGTGGTTAGTTTCGCTGGCTCAAAATAAGCAATTATTTCGAAGTTGCGAAATATCAGTACCGATTTAGTACCACTTCCAAGGATGGGGTCAATCGGCCTTCGGCAGCCATCAGAGGCCCATTCGGGCGGCACGGCACTTCACCGAAACAATAAAAGGTAAAGTACCATAAGAAGTACCACAATCGGACTCGAAATCCGCTGCACAACGGTCTGCAAGGCATTTGAGGAGTGTGGCCGATACCCACTTCGGAATCGGACCTGAACATAACCGATGCAGACAAACAAGACCATAAGAATCCTCCTTATCGCTGCAGCCCTTCTGGCTGGGGCTGTCTGTGGTTATGCACAGAAGAAGGATTCCCCGCCGGCAGAGGAGAACATGCTCCGCTACCGTTATGTGGACCGTGCGAGCAGAACCGTGAGGTTCGACACCACCCGTACCTTCGCCGAGCGCACCTATTTCTTTGCGGGAGCCGGCATCGAGGGCCTCTTCCAGGTGGGTAACCACCCTGAGAGCGCGGGATATGCACTTGGCAACAGCTTCGGA
>JBGVCR010000084.1:0-35826 GCA_045118995.1 Candidatus Cryptobacteroides sp. | reverse complement strand
CGTATTTTCCTTTATGCATATGCCATTCTACGTTAGTCTGGCAAAGATAATTTCAAATCGGCGCGCTCCAAAAAACTCTGTAACTACCTAACATTCAATATTTTCAAAGAACTTTTATAAATTTTTACCGGACACTAATGATGTAAAACAAGATATATAAAACAACCGGGATTTTTTCCGTTTAGCCGGAATAGCCATTATGTGTCTCAAAATGACTACCTTTGCATACGCAGATAACGGAGATAATGGCAGCGACTTCGTCAAAAATAATAATGGATCCGGAAATAGGGGAGGTGACGTTCAGTAAGAGCGTCCGTGGGCGTCGTGTCGCCATCCGTGTGCATCCGGTCAGAGGCGTGACTGTGTCAGTGCCGACTTTAGTTCCTTATGCTGCCGCTATGGCATTCTTCAAGCTCAAACGTCAGTGGGTCCTGGAGACTATGCGCCGGCAGAAGGAAAAGGCCCGCAATACAGTCGTTCCTTCCGCTGCCGAAATTGAGTCATTGCGTCGTCAGGCCAAGTCAGAACTACCTCCGCGCCTTTCGGTCCTTGCGGCCCGATATGGATTTACATACAACAGGGTGACAATCAAGCACAATGCCACTAACTGGGGCAGCTGCTCGTCCAAAGGCAATATAAATCTCAATCTCAATATTGTCCGTCTTCCTCGCATCCTCCAGGATTATGTCCTTCTGCACGAACTCTGCCACCTTCGCCATCTGGATCATGGCCACGCCTTCCATCTGCTCCTGGAGCATCTGCTGACGGACCACCTTATAAGACTGATGGAAGGAAATATCGAACTGTCTGACGATGAACGGGCAAAAGTGGTGGAACTTGCACGTAAGGCATCTATCTCCAAGGCGAAGTATCCACTGGACAAGGTAATCACCGAAGAAATCAAAACCTATAAAACAGTATGCTAGTTTCTTAATACACTTTGTATTTTTCCATTTTGGAAATTACGGACTGTATGTAATTTCTTGTCTCAGAATGAGTCAGATTCTTTCTTAAATGATCGAAAAGAGACTCATAACTATATTTGTTTATTTTATTTGCCGCTCCGTCGGGCTTGCGTTTACCTGTAAAGACATAGTATACGTTTCCTTGTCCGGTGTTATATGCCGCAATAGCGCAGAGCGTTCTGCATCTGGGATCCGTGACATCTTTGAAATAGACCTTAAGCTGTTTCTGGAGGTAGCCGGCACCCAGTTCAATATTGTTATAAGGGTCATATAGATATTCTGGCTCCGGTTTTTCATGCCTTCCGTGAACATAAATGTTTGCGTCCAACCCTCCTGATTCCGGAACGATCTGCATCAGACCATATGCATTGGCAATTGATCTGGCTTTAGGATTGAAGAAGGATTCCTGTTCTATTATAGCATATATTAGCGGTTCGCTTATATTGAATCTTGTAGCGTGACTATGTATGATCTCCTGATATTTTGCTGCTCTTATACGTATATGGTCTGGAACGAGTTCCAGATGGATCGATACTTTTCTTTTACGCCCATTTTCTGTATCGATATTTTCTGTGATCTTTTCCGGATCTTTCTGCCGGTTGAGGTCCAACTGACCTTCCAGAATTGGGGCTGGGCATATTTCTGTCTGCTTGATTACCTCGGATTTGAAATCTATGTTCTTGCCCTTGCTGGCCATAAGGTCTTCAGTCGCTTTCTCCAGCATCTTGTCTATGGATTTGTCGTTAACGGTAGAGTCGGCTATGACTTCTATGGTTACTTCTCCGTTTTCAAAATCGACTATTGATCTGCTGGATAGGTCTTCAGAGTATTCCACCCATTCCTTGCGGGTACTTTCCAGAGGCTCATCTTCTCCCCATCTGACACGTATGTTTCTTCTGAATGCCTCATATTCTTCCATAAGTTTCTGTCTCTTTTCTTCATATCGTTTCAGCATCCGGTTTCTGTTTTTTTCGTGTCTCTCCAACAGTTCTTCTCTCTGTTTCTGATATCTGACATTTATATCGCTCTGCTGGGCAATACATATTTGTGCTATTGTGAATGATAATATTATCAAGGTTATCTTCTTCATGTCGGGAGTTATTGGCTGGATAGCAAAGTTACATCAATATTTCTTAATAATATAACTATGAAGGAATTTCATTTTCAAACATATATTCATACCTTTGTTGGACTGTCATAATTCTGGACCAGGTGAAGAATCATCTCCTATATATAGTAATTGTTCCTATGCTTTTTTCAGCATTCTTTGCTTCTGCGCAAAATGTGGATGAAATGTTGGAGATCGCAGACAAGGAGCGTTCACGTCTTCTAGAGCTTTCTGAGGAGTATAGAAACGATCTTAGACGGAAATGGATGGAGTATGTAAGCAGTCCCTGGGTTGACGTCGAGCCTGACAAACCGTTACAAAGACCGTTGGAAGATCACCCGGATATCCAGGTAATGCCATTGGAGTCTTATGATTATAATGTGGGAGAGACTTTTGAGATACCGTCTTCCGTCTTGCATATTGATAAAGGAATGTATGCCGGAGATTATTTTGCTGATTTTCCAGTCTTTAGGGAAACAACTGAAGGGGAAAGGCAGATAAGTGTGCTTGTTAATGGCTACGAGCTCTTGATACGGTTTCCGGATATCGCAACAATAATCCTTGAGGATATTTCGGAGGCTGAAATAGCATCAGTTTTAAATCATATGCTGGACAATTCTTATGTCAATACATTGAGAGATCTGTCCTGTGTCCGGGAGATATTGTCCTTGAGTGACTGGAGTTTTGTAAAGATGGTTGAAAATCTTTCAGCGATGGTCTATGGTTCCAAAAGGAGATCGGAGGCAATATTGTTACAGTCATATATACTTAATGAGTTCGGCTTTCGCTTGTGCCTCGGAAGTGGAAGTGACGGAAATCTATACAAACTGATGACTGCAGATGCATATCTGTATGACTTCACATCACTTCTATACGAGGGACAACGCTATTATCTTATTGATGATCGACCTTTAGGGAGTGGAACTGACATTAAATTGATTCCTCTTTCGTTTGAGTCTAAGCGCTCCATACGGATGAGAATGAATCCTGACGAAAAGTTCTGTCTGACTCCTTCCAAAGATATGAAGTATGTCCCTTCCAAGTATCCCAATCTGTTTATGGAGGTCACTACAGATATGTCCAGAATGGAGTTCTATGCAGAATATCCGATGTTCTGCACTGAGGAAGGTCCGCTCTCGACTTATTATCATTACGCATCTATGCCTTTAAGCGAGGAAGTGCGAAATACCGTATATCCAGTATTGAAACAGGCCGTGGCTGGCCGCTCTGAACTTGAGGCTGTGAATATTTTACTTAATGTAGTCCAGACATCCTTCGATTATGTGGAAGATGATCGTGCATGGGGGTGTGAGCGTTACTTCTTTCCTGATGAATTATGGCGTTATGGTGAAGGAGATTGTGAAGACAAAAGTATTTTGTTCTCGCGTCTTGTCAGGGATATACTTGGTCTTGAGGTGGCTCTTGTTTATTGGCCGGGACATCTTTCAAGTGCAGTAGTTTTCACTGATGAGGTAAAGGGAGCATATTTCAATGTGAATGGATCCGTATATGTGTCCTGCGATCCTACCTATGAGAATGCGTATGTCGGAGCAGTGATGGATAAGTATAAAGAGCAGAATGCAGAATTGATACTATTGTGATGAAGAGGAAGAATTCAAATAATCAGTTTTTGAGGTCAGGGGCCTTGTCGGCATTCTTGACATTGCTGATAATGGTCGTGGTCTATTTTTATTGGAACGACGGCCCTACTTATGGATATGGTAATGAACTGATCAAGTGGATGTCCATAGCAAGAGAATTCCAGACAGAGCACGAAGCGGCTGAAGACGTGATCGCCATAGATGTTGCTTTTGACAGGACAACAGTGCCTTATTATACTGAAAATGATGAATATCTGGGAACTGTGGATATCACTGACAGGAAGAAACTGACGGATTTCCTGAAGATGCTGAAAGAGAGGGATGCGTACAGATATATTGTCTGTGATGTGAATTTCAGTGATCCGCAACTTAAGAGCGAGCATGATGAGGAACTCTTCAATACGATTGCTTCGATGAGGGATATAGTTGTTGCTAGTTCGGATTTTGATAAGGATCCGGAACTTATTCGTGATAAACTGGCTCTATCCAAATACAAGATTCATTCGGTAGGTGATGGCTTTCTGAAATATGATTTTATGGTGGAGGGAAAGCCTTCATTAGCCTTGAAGATGTGGCAGGATATCGAGGGTGGAACATATGAAGAGTTTTGGTGGGGTGCAAAAATGAATGGTCGGCCGTGTATGCAGACTGTGATACCATCTTTCAGATACGCGGTCTATGGTGATGTGTATGCAGAGGATTGCAGTATCAGTATCCAGAATATGAGCAATGCTTTGCGATATTATCAAATGGCACCTGTCTATTCGAGGGGATATGATGACAAGATTGTCTTGATTGGAGCATGGCGAAATGATGACATACATGATACCATAATAGGTCAGCAACCGGGAGTCGTCATAATATATAATGCTTTTCTCTCTTTATGTAATAGGGATAATCAGGTTTCATTCTGGATATATCTCATCGTTTTTCTTACAATATGGATGGAGATAATGTTCATATTCCGTGATTCATGGACTTCTGTGTTGCGGAAAAGGACCAGGAAAAACAAGTGGATCTGCAGGTGGAAAGAAGGTCTGGAAAAATTCAAGAGGAAACATCGTGTCTTATGGCTTGTCATGGATGTCATATCTGAGTTGATTAATTTCGCAACTCCTCTTGTACTCTTGATGGTAATAGTATATTGTACGTCAGGAATGTTTGTCAATATACTGGTTGTCGGATTATTCCTTGGATGTATCAGTTATCTGCAGAAAAAGTTTAAATTTGCCTTATAAAAATAATCATGATCGCGTTATACAGTATTCTTGCAGCTTTTTTATTTCTGCTTCCCGTTTCTGATGGAAAGAAATTTCTTATAATGGACTTGAATTCAAACTATATCCTGATTGACTCCAAACCAATGCAGGAAGGGGATGTGTTTGATGATGGGGCCTCGGTATGGTGGTGTTTCAAAGGTCAGACTATGGTGGCAATGGATATAAATACTTCGAAGATGTATAAATTTTCTGCAGTCAATTCTGGAAGTAACTCCCCCGAAACAAGTGATTTCTGGGGGGTAGAGAAACCTCTTTCAACGAATGCCGGGGCAACTTTGGATACATCTGCAGAGGCTAAACCTTATTTTTATATAACATACAGTCAGAATGGCGGCGTGAAAAAGGAGGTGCTTCATCTGAATATTGATCTGCGATCTCTTCCAGATGGACTGTCATTATATTATTATGATCCTGTTTCCGGATCAGATGAATTTCAAACTGATGATTTTCGCGGGTTTCTGAAGAATCTGACAACGGCCGATAGGATGGCAAAGACGGAATTGTCCAAGAAGGATTATTATGAAGGTGAAGAGCAGAAATTGGTGAATGATTATATGGCTCTTATGCAGAAATATGTAAGCCAGCGTTTCAAGGATATCGACTATACTTATAAAGAGTTGAAATTATTTTTAAAATTATAAATATGCGAAGGATTATTCTATTGGTGTTGACGGTGCTTATATTGATGCCTTTCGATACACAAGCTGGCATAGGCACACATCAGACAAAGTCCAAGGAACAAAAGTATGCAGAAAAGAAGTCACGGAAGACTTTTCGTGAATGGGGCAGTTATGAAGGTTTCTCTTCAATGGATCTGGAAGGCTTTGCAGCTTCGGTAGCGAGAAAGAAACTGGCTGAAAGGGTCGGGGTATATGTGGAAACCATTACGGCGAACTATCTTGACGCAGTAGATGCAGATTCAATAAATGAGAAGACTGGTAAGGTTGTAAAGGATAATGAAGCTCAGCAACGTGCAGAGGGCAATTTTAAATTGTCTGCCGATGCCTTTATACGCAACTCCAGAGTAGTTATGACGGACAGGTATGTTCAGAATGATGGAACTGTGGTATGTTATGCAGCAGTTGAGGTCAGCATAGATGACGTAGAGGCAGTTGTCATGACAACCAAAGCAATGCGCAAGGTATTCAAGGAAGCCGGTATTGATGTGGATTCTCCTGAATTCGAGAAGGCCGCGAAAGATACACGTAAAAAGTATGCTTCCGGCAATCTTGATCTTCAAGCAAAGAAATTGGATATTTCAAATCTATAGAACTTACCGTCAGTATGAAAAAGTATATGGCTATAGCATTGGGCGTTCTGCTTTCTATAGGATGCCTGAGTGCTCAGAACCGTATTGAGGGATTGAAGCCACAGTGGCTTAGAATCAAGCCGGTATGCAAATCGGACCCGAATGTCCTCTTCGTACCTGTTACCATATGGCTGCCTGCACCCGATATGGAGGAACAGGTCAGAAGGAGTATCTATAATGCTCTACCGGTAGGATGGAGTCAGGAAGTTACCTATCTGGATAATCAGAGTCAGGAGCTTACTCCTGCAATACAGAACGGAAAGGTTGTAAAGGGTGGTAAGGCTACAATAGTCAGTGATTCATTTATGACAGCTGAAGGAAACCTCATCCGTTATAAAAGCATGAAGGTCGATGAGTATAGCGGAAAACGTAACGGACAAAGTGTTTATTCGGCTATATATCAGGTGGTTCCGGATGATGGTACGGAGTTGAAGGCTTGTTATGTTACTGATAGATACGGAGCTTCTGCAGCATGTCTTTCTATTGTTCCGGGTATAGGTCAGTTTTATAAGGGAGATATGCTTAAGGGAAGTCTGTTTATGGGTGGTTGTGTCCTTGGAGGAGCCGGTGTGGTTTTTACCGAAATGCAGCGCCAGGCGTATTTATCCCAGATCAGCCAGACACATGATATCAATGTCATCAGACAGCTTGATGCAAATCGAAAGAATATGGGTATTGCCCGAAATGTATGCATCGGGGTTACAGCGGCATTGTATGTCTGGAATATTTTCGACGCTGCAGTTGCTCCCGGGGCAAGGCGCATAAGGATTACTGATAGAGGTATTCAATATAATTTCTGATTATGAGAAAATTTCTTTTTTATATTTTGCTGATATCTGTCGCGGTATCATGTACAGAGCCGATCATAAGCACATTTGGAAGCATAGGAGGAACTGTTCAGGATGGAGAGACTTCTGAATTTCTAGCAGGGGTGAAGGTGACTATAAATCCTCTCGGTTATTCGCAGGTGACAAATTCTGACGGTGCATTTCAGTATGATAATCTGGATGTTGCTGAATATACATTGATTTACGAAAAAACAGGATACGAGACCTATAAGCATAAGGTGACGGTCAAGCCAGGCGTAGTATCTCCTGTGCAGGTAACCCTCAATCCTGCAGAAGCATCTCTGACAATTACTCCTTCCGTGCTTGATTTTGGCACAAAAGAGTCGCAGATGCAGCTGAAAATCAGTACTACGGCCTCGGGTACAAGTGTGTCATATGGACTGACAGTTTCGAATGACTGGATATCATTGAGCAAGACTTCCGGTATGGTGTCCGATACAGATTATGTGACTGTGGTAGTGTCTCGTGCGGGACTTTCGCCTGCATTTTATGATGGCAATATATTCGTACATCTGGAAGGGAAGGAACTTTCGGTACCTGTGAAGATGATTGTTGCAGCAGCTGGTGCCCCTGTGGTTACAATGGAAACTGTTTCAGAGGTGACTTCAAGCAGCGCTATAGTTTCTGGAACCCTCAAGTCTCTGGGAGATTCTAAGGTATCTCAGCTTGGCTTCTGCTGGTCTGCAGAAAATCCTTCGCCCGGCTTGTCAGATGAATTCAACCAGCTGGGTGATGCAGCTGATGTCAAATCCTTTTCTGCAAAATTATCTGACCTCAAATCTTCTACGAAATACTACGTGAGAGCTTATGCTGTCAATACCTATGGTACATCCTACAGTGATCATGTTGAGACTTTCACAACATCTGCATCCGGGGGTGGTGGAAATGATGCTGGAGGAGATGATTCTGATAAACTTGCAGTTCCTCAAGGACTTGTGTCGTATTATACATTCGACTCTTCTGATGCTTCCGATGCAACTGAAAATGAATTGGATGGCATACTGGTCAATACTCCATCTTTTGTAGATGCGACTGTTGATGGAACGGGTAAGGCGCTTCATCTGAATGGCACCAAAGGACAATACATGTCTATTCCATATAATGTGTTCAAGAAACTTGATAAGTATTCCATATCATTTTGGATCAAGGACTTCTCTGTTGGTGTGATATTTTCGGGCATTACCTCGGATTATGTCAGAAGTGATTATCCGCGTCTGCTGGCGACTACTGACGAAACCTTCCGGTTCTATACAGGATATGATAACTATAATACCACCCCCGCGTTTGTATATCAGTACACGCCTATTCAGAGTCAGCAGTGGCATCACATTGCAATAACTGTAAATGATGATGTGCGGTCACTATATGTAGATGGTACAAAAGTCGATGCCAATGAGGCATATGTCGGTGGAGGAAACGGTTATGATGCTTCCAAGATATTCATCGGCGGTAATAATGACGGGAAGTATGATCTTGATTGTTCAACTATGAAGATTGATAACATAAGGTTTTACCAGAGAAGCCTTACCAATAGTGAAATAAAGGAGATATACACTAGCGAAAAGTAAAAGAATATGAAGGAATGTTTGATTTTATCTGTTGTATTCTGTCTGCTGGTTGCTTGTATGCCTTTACCTTCGGTTGATACTCCCAACGAAACTGATGATCCTGAAAGAACCGATTATCTTATTGCATACTATCCGTTTGATGGAACAATTGAAGATATTAGCGGAAATGCTTATGATGGAGTTGCAGTAGGAGAACCATCATATATTGACGATACAGTGGACGGTAAAGGCAAGGCTTTGAGACTTAATGGTTTTAAAGGACAATATATAAATATACCATATGCTTTTCTCCACGGTTTGGAAGAGTATTCTGTCTCTTTCTGGATCAAGGATTTCACTGCTGGGATGGTCTTTTCCGCCATCAGTTCGGATTATGTAAGAAGTGATTACCCAAGATTGCTGATTACGAACAGTCAGAAATTCCGATTTTATACAGGATATGATAACTATGATTCAACAGCTCCATTTGAATATGACTGTACTCCGATAATGTCTGAAGAATGGCATCACATTGCACTAGTAGTATCTCGTGAGGCTCAGACTCGATCAGACGTGATCAAGAGGCTTTATATAGATGGAGATCTTATAAATTCGTCAGAATCATATTGGAGTGAGGGCGCGTCTGTCAAAATCAATATAGGAGGTGACCGCAATGGGACGTATTCTCAAGGTTTGACGGCGAAGCTTGATAATTTCCGTTTCTATGGGTGTGCATTGAAAGGGAAGGATGTACTTTATCTGTATGACAATTGTTTGTAGACTATGAGAAAAACTATCCTGATTTTATTAGTCATTGCCGGCTGTATGTTGAATTCTCATGGTTCTTCAGCACAAATGGGTTATTGGGGGCAGATCAAGACTAACATATACGGTGATTTAGGTGCCGATGTTGGTGTAAGTTTTTCAGATAGATTTGCTTTTCGGTTAGGATTGATGACTGATCTTGACAGAATGGAGGTTGGAAATGGCAAGAATATAGATGCTTATAAAAAAGTCTCAGGTAATAATTATCGTCTTTCATATTCTGCCGGTCCTATGATGAGACTTGTAGATTGGCTCTGGATCAGTGCTACAGCGGGCTATGGTGAAACCGGCACCTATGCATATGATTCCTTGCAGAACCTTTATGGCATATCAGGAAAGATTTCTGGATTCGAAACCGGACTTCAGCTACAGCTCAGATTCGGTACCGTGTCTTTGGAAGTTGGCTATGGGACAATTATCAAAAGTTTCTCTTTGGGACGTCCGTACCACGACATTTCCTTTGGAATAGGTGTATATCTGTAATTAAATCAGATACTTCTGTTCTTCCATCTTCCGCTGCGCAGATACCACCAGCTGCAGATCAGGAGCATTCCCGAATAGATGTGCTCGGCACTCCAGCATACGGCGACATCAAGCTTGAGCCATCCTATGATCACGGAGCAGTAGAGCATATAGACTGCAAGGGCTATCAGCTCCAGGCGGAAAGCTGTCTTTGTGCTGCCTGTACCGGATACGGCAAGGAAGAATACCTGTCCTCCGACTGCAAGGAAATATGACGAGCACATTACAATCAATGAAGGCACAGATGCGTAGATAAGGTCCGGTATGTCGGTGTAGATGCGTGCTATGGTTTCCGGGAAGATGCAGAATAATATGATCATCACGGATATGATGCCGTATGAGAGTTTCATGATACGCTTCACCAGGGACATGACCTTATCCTGATGGCCTTCACCTATTATATTGCTTACAAGCGTACTGCAGGTGGATGAGAATGCCTGGAGTACGACCCACAGGAGGCCGGATACGCTTCTTGTAATGTTTGAGATGGCGAGTGCTCTTTCGCCTAAGTGTTCGATATAGAGGAAGAAAATGAACCAGGTGGAAATGGATATCGTATGCTGGACCATCGTCCACGTGCAGACCGGCATCATTCCCTTGAGCTCTTCCTTTTCAAATCGCGCAGCCTTGTCCAGACCGTATTTCTTCCGGTCGCATCTGAGACAGGTGTAGGCTATGAAGAATATCAGGGATACCAGTTCAGCAAGGCTGGAGCCGATAGCAGCTCCGGTGATGCCCAGAGCAGGACAACCGAATTTACCGAAAATCAGTATCCAATTGAACAGAATATTGGACGCGACCATTACTATTGAGTTGAGTGTCAATGTCTTGGTCTGCGTTGTGCCGACATAGAATGCGCGGAACATCGCCGTTATAAAGGCGAATACCATGCCCGGCAGTCTCCATCTGACATAGCTTAATGCGGCTTCGTAGATTGCCGTGGATGATACCATGAACTTCATCATCCAGGGAGAGAAGACCTCCGACAGCAGGATGATTGCTCCCGAAAGTCCGAGCACGAAGTACAATCCTGTCCAGAAGACTTTGCCGGTATCCCTGAAACGGCCTTCCCCGTTGCGTCTTCCAATAATGATCTGAGCTCCGATGCTGAATCCGAATCCTATCATGAACAGGACCATATAGTAAATTATCGCAATGGCTGAAGCGCCTAATTCCACCTCTCCGACCCTGCCAAGGAATGCTGTGTCGGTAAGACCGATCATCTGTTCCATGACGAGGCTGATCAGGATAGGGTAGGCTACCTTCCAGATATTGCGATATGAATATGTTCCTGCGGAAGCCATCTACTTATTCAATAGGTTGATGACCTGTTCGACTGTCAGTGAGTTTTCGACTCGGAAAATACCGCTGGCGCTGCGCTGGAGGCTGTCCAGATGAGCTCCGCTGCCGAGCGCTTCTCCAAGGTCGCGGGCGAATGCGCGGACATAGGTTCCTTTACTGCAAGCCATTCTGACCACCGCGCGAGGAAGTCCCAGGGCTGAATTGTCAGTTACATTGATCCTGCTAGACGCTTTGGATACTTCAGTTGTGGCGCTTACACTGCCAAGCTTGGCAGCTGCATCTGACATAGCGGCAGTGTAAGCGGTCAGCTCCAGTTCAGTAATATTGATCCGGGCTGTTCTGATCAGCTCCTGAGCCGCCTCGTCCAGAGTTTTGCCTTCCTTATGCAGCTTTCTGGCAAGTTCATAAGCCCTCACACCATCTACGGACTTCGCCGAGAACAATGGGGCGATCTGGTCCTGCTCTCCGATGAATGCGGGAAGCGCTTCAGCTACAGCTGTCCCGGTAATATGCTCGTGTGGGAAAAATCTGTCGATCTCCTTCTCAAGATCGTATGACGGGGTAGTGGCACCGAAAGTTATTCCGGCTATGTATTCCTTGTGGTGGGACTGGAGCCACTCGGCGAGCTTGGTAGCCTTGCCGATGCATACCAGAAGGACTCCTGTTGCCAGCGGATCCAGGGTACCTGCATGTCCTACCTTAAGATTCTTCTTCCCGAAATGACGGATAGCGGCGAACTTGACCTTTCTGATCACGTCCGCCGATGTCCATCTGTATGGTTTGTCTATCGGGATTATTATCCCTTCCGGATAGTCGTCGATGTTCCTTGAAAGGATGACGTCTTCCGGAGTCAGTATTTTTGCATTAATATCCATTTATCTGCAAGGTATCTTGTCAATGCGGGTCTGATGACGTCCTCCCTCGAAAGTCTCTCCAAGCCAGGCGTCGGTAATCTCCAGCACGGTTTCGAATGAAATGAATCTTGCAGGCATTACCAGCACGTTGGCATTGTTGTGCTGTTTGATGAGCTTGCCGATTTCCACGCTCCAGCAGAGTCCTGCACGGATGCCCTGATGCTTGTTAAGAGACATCGCCATACCGTTTCCTGTACCGCAGAATGCTATTCCCAGATCCACTTCACCGTTCTCGACAGCTGCGGCAAGAGGGTGTGCTGTATCGGGATAGTCCATGCTGTCGGCAGTGTCTGTTCCGAAATTCACGATTTCATATCCTTTTTCTGAAAGATATTCAGAAAGCTGGTTCTTATACTCCACTCCAGCGTGGTCATTGCATATACCTATTTTCATAATATATTATAGTGTAGCCTTGATGAATTCGATTCTCTTTGCAAACTCTTCTTTTCCGATGAGGGTCACGATGTCTGCGATACCAAGTCCGCTTGATGCTCCGACGAGAGCGAGGCGGAGGCAGTTCATGACCTTGCCCATCGGCCACTCATTGCCGCGGATATACTCCTCAAGCGGTCCTTCGAGAGATTCTTTGGTGAATTCACCTTTGAAGTTGAGGATGAAGTCGGCAGCCTGAAGTGCGAGAGTGTAGTTCTCTTCCTTCCAGAACTTTGCTGCATCCTTCTCTACGAATGATGTCGGTGCTATGAAAAGATATGAGGCAATGTCCCAGAAGTCAGCTACGAATGTAGCTCTTTCCTGGATGAGCGCAACGATTCTCTCGACATACTGGCGTGAGAATATCTTGTTCTCGAAATCAGCACCTGTTACTGTCATTGCAGAACCGGCTGTAAGCGCGCAGGCAGGACAATCCACGATATGGAGTCCTTTCTCCTCAAGTACAGGGATGTACAATGAGGTAAGTTCTTCAACACTTTTTGTGCGGAGATATTCCTTATTGTACCATTTCGCCTTGTCTGCATTGAAACGGGCTCCTGACTTTACCACTCTTTCAAGTGAGAAAGCTCCCACGAGCTCCTCAAGTGAGAAAATCTCCTGATCGTTACCCGGGTTCCATCCGAGCATGGCGAGAAGATTTACGAAGGCTTCAGAGAAGTATCCGTCCTCGCGGTATCCGCGTGAAACCTCACCCTCTGAGTTCACCCACTTCAACGGGAATACAGGGAATCCGAGGCGGTCACCGTCACGCTTGCTGAGCTTGCCTTTTCCGTCAGGCTTCAGCAGAAGCGACAGGTGAGCGAAGCGAGGCTGCGAGTCAGTCCATCCGAATGCCTCGTAGAGGAGGTAGTGGAGCGGAAGTGAAGGAAGCCATTCCTCGCCGCGGATAACCTCGGTGATTTCCATCAGGTGGTCGTCCACGATGTTGGCAAGGTGATAGGTAGGGAGCTCGTCAGCTCTCTTCCAGAGGACCTTGTCGTCAAGGGTGTCTGTATTCACTTCTACATGACCGCGGATGAGGTCATCCATCTTCACGATTCTGTTCTCCGGCATCTTGAAGCGGATGGTCCAGTCGGTGCGGGTCTCGAGAAGAGCCTTCCACTCCGCCTCCGGCATTGAAAGCGAGTTGCTCAGTCCAAGGCGTGTGGTCTGGTTGTATATGAATGTCTGACCGGCAGCTTCCATCTCGGCGCGCTTTGCTCCGAGCTCTTCAGCTGTATCAAATGCGTAATATGCGAAACCGTTTGCAACAAGTTCCTCTGCATATTTGCGGTAAATCGGCTTTCTCTGGCTCTGTCTGTAAGGAGCGTGAGGATGACGCTCTGAAGCGGTCTCCACTACGTTTCCTTCTGCATCGACTCCTTCGTCAGGCACGATGCCGCACCAGTTCAATGCTTCGATGATATATTTCTCTGCTCCAGGGACAAATCTCTGAGAGTCAGTGTCTTCAATTCTGATGATGAAGTCTCCTCCGCGCTGTTTTGCGAAGAGATAATTGTAAAGCGCAGTCCTTACTCCACCCATATGGAGAGGTCCTGTCGGAGAGGGGGCGAATCTAACCCTTGTCTTGCGTTCCATATCCTTAAAATTTAATCGGTCGCAAAATTAATAAAAATTTCCTATTCCTTGTTTCTTCTTATGATTCTCTTGATGGCCGGAGTGTTTTCCAACTCACTCTTGTCGTCACCTTCGTTTATAAGCAGGGCAGGCTTTCTTCCGTCCTCGAATGAAATACGCTTTCTGACAGCTACGTTATTGTATCCTATCTTCTGGCTGCGTACTTCAGGGAGCTCGATTTCCTCCTCTGGGGAATTTTCGTGCTTCTTATATACGAAATTGCTGTTTACCTGGATGATGTTTCCGATCTCTATCTGTGGCTGGATGATCGGCATCTTGATGCCGGTGACGATAACTGTGATGTTGACCTTGTCACCGAAATCCGGATCATCGTCGAATACAAGTCCTGTCTTGAAGTTGTTGGCCTTGCCTGTATAGGCCTTGATCATTTCCGTCACCTTCGAATACTGGGTGGCAGTCATTCCCTGGTCGTTGTTTCCGACTGTGATGTTGATGATGAAATTCTGCGCTGTGGTTAGGTCGTAATCGTTCAGAAGAGGGGATTCCAGGGCATTCTTGACAGCCTGCTCGATACGGTGCTCTCCTGTACCGCTTCCGCAGCCCATCAATGCGTAACCGCTGTTCTGCATCATTGTGCGGACGTCCTTGAAATCGACATTCATGTATCCTCTCTTCTTGATGATCTCGGTGATGCCTCTTACAGCAGTAGCCAGCACTTCGTCTGCCTTAGGGAACATCTTCTGAAGAAGAAGCTCTCCATAGACATCCAGAAGTTTCTCGTTGTTGATGATAAGAAGACTGTCCACATTCTTTTCCAGCTCACTGATTCCGTCGATAGCCTTGGTCATTGTCTCAGGGCCCTGGCTCTTGAAAGGTATGGTTACGACTCCTACGGTAAGAATGCCCTTCTTCTTGGCCATTGACGCAATGACAGGTGCGGCTCCGGTACCGGTTCCGCCTCCCATTCCTGCTGTTATAAAGAGCATTTCTGTATTGCCGCTCAGAACTTTTTCTTCGATTATTTCCTGAGAATTCAGTGCCGCGTTACGGCCTTCCACAGGATTGGTTCCAGCACCCAGGCCATCCTCGCCAAGCTGGATCTTGATCGGGACATCGCATTGCTCAAGTACCTGGGCGTCAGTGTTGCACACGATGAAGGTACAGCCTTCAATGTGCTGATTGTACATGTAATTGACTGCATTGCAGCCTCCTCCTCCTACTCCGAGAACCTTTATGATGGAATTTGCAGGTTTCCAGGTGTTGGGCATTATGTCGTTTGAAGTATTGAATTCATTCATATCATTGTCAGGTTTTCAGGGTCACACTTCTTCATTGCGCAGACCGTCGATCATTTCTCCGGTTCTGGCAGCAGCTTCCTCAGCTTTCTTCTTTGTCCTGCTCCAGAAGATGTTTATGCCGTCCCAGAGGCTCTTCTTCTGAGGCTTCTCTTCCGGCTCTGCGCTTTCTTCTGCGCTTTGCTGAGTTTCTTCTTCCTGTGGTGCTTGAGGAACGTACAGGGACTCTTCATAGGTGCTTTCCGCTGTCTCAGCTGCCTGATATGTCTCTTCTCCTGTCTCGATCACGACGCTCGTTCCCGCCTGTCTGAATGTCTGAGCACAATTGATTCCCAGCTCATCTTTAGCCGCAAGTATCAGTCCGACAGATGTTGCTGCAGAAGGATCCTTGATGCCGTTGCAGCCTACAGTCGAGAACTGACCTTTCGGATATCCGGTTCTTACTCTGTATCCGGAGAGTTCATAGATGAAATTGCTCAGGTTTGCTGTTTCTGCAACTCCGCCGGTGATGACAAGTCCGCTCTTGAGCATATCTCCGAAGCCGCTTTCCTCGATTTCGTAGAGGATGGCCATGATGATTTCCTCGATTCGTGCAGTGATGATTTCCGAGAGATATTTCACTGTTATCTGCTTGCTCGGCTCATTGTTGCTGCTCATTATCTGCAGAACCTTTTCGCTCAGGCTCTGAAGCTTCTCCGGCATGCAGGCTCCGTATGCGAGCTTGATGTTCTCAGCGAGTCTCTCCGATATCTGACATTCGCTCTTGATGTCGTCGGTGATGTTCTTTCCTCCGAACGGGATGGATGCATAGTGACGCATCACCTTTCCATGGTATATGGTCACAGATGTACTTCCGCCTCCGAAGTCGATCAGAGCGACTCCATTCTCCATTTCGGCATCAGTGAGCACGGCCTTCGCTGTAGTCTCTGCAGTGAAATATTTCTTTCTGGCAGAGATGCCTGTCTTTGTCATCACTGTGTCGATCTTCTTGAGATTGCTCTTCTTGCCGATGAAGATCTTGAAATGGCCTTCCAGTACATCGCTGACCATACCGATGATGTCGTCCTCGATGATCTGGAAATTCTCGCTGTCCGAAAATGACTGTGCCACCACTCCGTAGATGGCTTCCTTTGAAGGGTCTTCGAGAGGATATGAGTCCTCTGCATAGCTCTTCAGGTCTGCAATGTCCTCGGCTGTGATGTCGCTGTCCTCGCCTCTGTCGTTCACCACCACGCTGTTGGACTCCTGTCTGACAGGATATTTGGGCATGCCTACCACCACCTGGCTGATGCGGATGTCCAATGCTTCCTCGGCCTCACGAATGATTCTTGAAAGCGGCTCTGTCGCATGCAGTATATTGTACACGCTGCTGTACCTTATTCCTGCCGAAGGCCTTTCCTTGTAATATGTGACCTGAACATCATTGCCGTTCACATTCGCGACTGTAATGGCAATCTTGGTCGATCCAAGGTCAATTGCAACAATGTTTTTTTCTTCCATATATATCTTTCCTTTTATTTACAAACAATCTGTCCGTCATATTCCACACTTACCCAGCTGTAGGTGTCCGCTCCTTTTTCCGGGATGATGTGGCTGTAATACATTTCCATTCTTCGGAACTTGTCTTCGATGTTGACCGGCTGGCCGAACTGGAAAATCTCTCTTCCTCTTCTTGGCACCATTCTCAGCTCTCCTCCTTCACATACGGTGATCTGCACGATCTTATCCTTCCATACCTTGCTGTCCTCCATATAGTTGACTACTCCGAGGACCTGGTCAAGCCATGCCTGTTCGTGAGGGTCTGTCACTGTACCTTTGTATCCACTGTTGGCTTTCAGCGGAATCTCTCCGTCGATTATCTGCACCCTTGAAGCATAACTGCTCTGTAGAGGGAAGAGGTAGCCTTCCGCATCGGCATAGAATCCTCCGTCGCTTTTCTGGAATCTCACCACAGGAGTTCTCTGAGTGACGGTGACATTCAGTTTTCCGTCCCTTGTCGTGAATGCTTCGCTTTTGTAAACCGCACTTCTGGAGTCAATGATCTTCTCTACCTTGCAAAGGTCAATGCTGTCGATATGCTGTCCTATATAATTCCCGTATTCCTTGTTGAGGAATTTTTCTACATCCGCCCTTGTAACAAATCTGTTTACCGTACTGTCCAGTATAGTGACGGACAGCCCGGTACACTTGACCTGCTCCCTGCAGATGCTTCCCCAGAGGTAGGCACCGACAAGTCCTCCTGCAAGCAGGAGCCCGCAGAGAGAGACGATTATATATTTTGCAATCTTTGACATAACATTTCGGTTATCGGCTTTATGTACCTGTCAATGTTTCCTGCTCCGAATGTGATCAGTGTATCCACCGGTTCGGCCTGAAGGTAATCCATCAGCTCCTCCTTATTTAACAGCACTTTTTCCTTGATTGTTACATTGGAAAAGATTATTTCTGATGTAACTCCCGGAATCGGTTCCTCCCTTGCCGGATAAATGTCAAGAAGAATGAGCTTGTCCACCTGACTCAGAGCCTGGGCGAACTCATCTGCAAAGTCTCTGGTCCTTGTGTAGAGGTGAGGCTGGAATATAGCTGTGAGTCTTCTACCCGGGAATATTTCCCTCATAGAGCTCACGGCAGCTGCAATCTCCTTAGGATGATGAGCGTAATCGTCAATATATGAGCACTGTGGAGTATTCAGATGGATGTCGAAACGTCTCTTCACACCCTGGAACGATGCCAGAGCAGCTTTCACCTTCTCCGGGTCCAGACCGTATGTCAGTGCGATTGCAGATGCGGCTACGGCATTCTCTACATTGATCCATCCGGGAATTCCTACCTTGCAGTCTTTTATTGTTCCACCCGGCCAATGAAGGTCGAATGTGAAATATCCGCATTCGTCTACAGTTATGTTCCCGGCAAAGAAGTCAGCCTTGCTGTCATCATATGAATATCTGAGTATGTCAGCTTTTGTATCCTCCTGGCATATAGGAAGTCCGAGCTTGGTGATCACGGTTCCGCTGACCTGTCCGGCGAATGCCTTGAACGCGTCGTGCATATTGCTGATGTCGGAATATATATCCAGATGGTCGGCATCCATGGACGTGATTACGGCAATCTCGGGGAAAAGCTGCAGGAACGAACGGTCGAACTCATCCGCTTCGGCTACGATAGTATTGTTTTCGCTGACAAGAAGATTGGTATCATGGTTCTTCGATATGCCACCCAGAAATGCAGAGCATCCTTCTTTACTGTCATGGAATATGTGGGCCAGGAGTGTGCTCGTGGTAGTCTTACCGTGTGTGCCGGCTACGGCAAGGCATCTCTGTCCCTGCGCGATCTCTCCCAATGTACGCGAACGCTTTATCACTCTGTATCCCTTTTCCTGCACATACACAAGCTCTCCCATATCCTTCGGAACAGCAGGAGTATATACTACCAATGTATTCTCCACATCCTTCGGGATAAAGTCAATGTTATCCTCATAATGAACCTCTATACCTTCGTTTTCAAGGGCAAGAGTTAGTTCCGAAGGTGTCTTGTCATATCCTGTCACCTTCAGTCCCTTCTGATGATAATAACGGGCGATGGCACTCATTCCGATGCCGCCTATACCAATGAAATATATATTGCTGTACATTATCCTATTATCTTATAAGCTTCATCCACGATTTCCTGCGCAGCCTCGGTTTTGGCCAATGCCGCGATATTCTTTTCCATTAGAGCGATCCTTTCGGGGTTTTCTATCAGTTCGCAGGCAGTTTTCATCAGCTTTTCTTCAGCTTCGCTGTCCTTTACGATCATTCCTGCATCCTTTCTGACCAATGCCATCGCATTGTGGGTCTGATGATCCTCGGTCACATTAGGTGAAGGGACAAATATCGAAGCCTTATGTGCGGCGCAAAGTTCTGAAATCGAGCTGGCGCCGGATCTTGATATCACAATATCGGCTGCCGCATAAGCCAGATCCATCCTCTTGATAAAGTCCGAATGATGGATATATTTCAGACATTCTCCTCCAAGCCCCTTTCCCCGAGCTTCCTTCATGAATGCATCTACTGAAGGCTTGTAGTATTTTCCGCACTGCCATATTATCTCAAGACCTTCTCCTGAAGGACATCCTTCGCTTATCCATTTCTTCATCGCATTGTTGAGGGTTCCGCTGCCGAGACTTCCTCCGACGATGAATATATGTTTTCTGTCAGGATCGAGATTATAGAAGCTCATGGCTTCCTGCTTCATCTGATCTGTCGCAGGCACAATCTCTTTCCTGATAGGGTTTCCGGTAAGGATTATCCTGTCAGCCGGGAAGAATCTCTCCATTCCTTCATATGCCACGCAGATCGCCTTGGCATTCTTTCCCAGAATCTTGTTAGTGAGTCCGGCGAATCCGTTCTGTTCCTGTATAAGGGTGGGCACTCCCAGACGGGATGCGGCCCAGAGCAGGGGAGCGCTTGCATATCCTCCCACACCAATGGCAATGTCAGGACGGAATTCCCTGATGACCTTCTTAGCGATCCTTATGCTTCTGATAACCTTGAACGGAAGTGCAAGGTTTGACAATGTCAGCTTTCTCTGAAGTCCTGCAACAGGGAGTCCGACGATTTCGTAACCGGCTGCCGGCACTCTCTCCATCTCCATCCTGCCTTCGGCTCCGACAAACAGTATTTCAGTCTCAGGATTGAGTTCCCTGAGTTTGTTCGCAATAGAGAGGGCCGGGAAGATATGTCCTCCTGTACCGCCTCCGCTTATGATTGCCCTTATCTTTCTATATTTTCCCATTTCCTGTTTTTTAAAGATTTGGCTCGTCTTCTATCTGTCCCAGCTGGCTGATCCTTTCCTGGATTTCGTCCGTACTTCTGAGCTGTGCCTCTTCCACCTGCTTCATCTTGGTATTCACCATCTTGCTTATGGACAATATGATTCCGAATGCAAGGCAGGATGTGAGGAAGGCCGTGGCTCCGTCACTCAGAAGCGGAAGAGTCTGTCCGGTCAATGGTATGATTCCCGAATTTACCGATATGTGCAGGAAGGCCTGTCCCGTGATAAGGAATGCCAATCCTCCGATGGCTACCTTTGCGAATTCGTTCCTGCACAGACTGATAATCGTCGAGCATCGGGCTATCAGACTGAGGTACAGCAGCATTATGAGGATTCCTCCGGCCAGTCCCACTTCTTCGATTATGAAGCTGAACATATAGTCTGAGTAAATATGTGCCACATAATATTTCTGGGTGCTGTTTCCGATTCTTTTCCCGAGGAATCCTCCTTCGTGAATGGCTACTTTTGCTCCATAGGGCTGTCTCAATGGATCGAGGGCCTTATAGAATTCATCGCTTTCCAATTCATACTTGTCCAGCCTTTCTGTAGTGATCTTGTTCCCAAGGCGTCCTTCCAGGGTTCCCATACGTCCCATCAGTTCGCCATCTGAAACTTTGTATATCATGAAGCAGACACCGAACATTACCAGAAGGCCGGCTCCCGCTGCAAAGATTTCCTTGAAAGGTATTCCTCCGATGAGTATCGTTCCGATGAGTATGCCCCCGATGAAGATTCCGCTCGAATTACTTCCCATCAGCACCATACCGCTTATCAATATAATCGGTATATATATGTAGAACATTCTTTTGGCAAACGGATTCTTCATGAATTCCAGATGCTTTTTTTCTGACATCCAGTTTGCGATGCGGAATGTCGGGCTCTTCTGACCTTTCTCCATTGCTTCACTGTCCTGCTTCATGCCGTGCAGCGCCCAAGCCAGATACATCACCATAGCCACTTTCACTACCTCGAATACATGAAGCTGAAGCCCGGATATGTTCAGTGTTCTCCAGGCTCCGTTCAGGTACTCGGCCTTGATAGAGCCGATGTCCAGTTTACCATGAGCATCCAGTATGGCAAGCAGTGCAAAAGATACTATGAACCCGAATTGAGAGAAGAATCGGTAGATTCCTATTCTTGTGATGCACTTGTATAAAAAGAAGATCAATGCCAGACCGCCGATTGCAAGCAATCCCTGGTCTTTCATAATGTCTATTCTGCTCTTGTCTCCAAGCAGAGGGGTAGAAGAAAAGATTACCAATACTGATATGACGATGAGAAGGAGAGCAACGATCCATATGACCTTGTCTCCTTCAATACTGTCTATGATGCTTCTGAGGCCCCATTTCCCGGCCTCTTTCTGTCTGTTGTCTTCCATTTGCAGCAACTCTTTTTCTAGAGGTTTCTTACAGCTTCCTTGAACTGTCTTCCTCTGTCTTCGTAATTCTTGAAGAGATCGAAGCTTGCACAGCAAGGTGAAAGCAGAACCACGTCGCCGGACTGTGCCAGCTTGCTTGCCAGTTCTACTGCGTCCTTTGCTGATCTTACATCGTGGATTTCAGGGACAACTCCTTCGAATGATTCGTGGAATTTAGCATTATCCAGACCCATGCAGATCATTGCCCTGCATTTCTCGCGGGCCAGAGGAAGGAGGCTGCTGTAGTCGTTACCCTTGTCAGTTCCTCCTACGATCCATACCACCGGACGAGTCTGGCATTCGAGGGCGTACCATGCTGCGTCCACATTTGTCGCCTTTGAGTCATTGATGTAGAGCACGTCCTTGATGCTCAGTACCTTCTCTAATCTATGCTCCACAGCCTGGAATGTGGCCAGACCGTTTCTGATCACTTCATTGTCGATGTCCATCGCCTTGGCGGCAATTGCCGCTGCCATTGAATTGTAGACATTGTGCTTTCCTCCCAGAGCAAGTTCCTGAAGGTACATGTCGCATTCATCTTCCTTATATCGGACGATCATTCTGTCTTCCTTGACGAATGCTCCCTGAGCCACTTCCTCCTTCTGAGAGAAAGGAAGCTTCTGAGCCTTCATCACGATCTGGTCCAAGTGTCTGATCGTGATGTCGTCATCTGAGCAGAAGATGAAGCAGTCCTCGCTGGACATATTACGTGTGATGCGGAACTTTGACCTTACATAGTTCTCCATCTTGTAGTCGTATCTGTCCAGATGATCCGGAGTGATGTTGGTGATGATGGCTATGTCCGCCTTGAAATCGTATACGTTGTCCAGCTGGAAACTGCTGAGTTCCAGGACATAGATATCGTGCTGCTCGGTTGCCACCTGGTAGGCGTAGCTCTTGCCGATGTTGCCGCCAAGTCCCACGTTCAGGCCAGCCTGCTGGAGCAGATGATATATCAGTGATGTCGTGGTGGTCTTGCCGTTGCTTCCTGTGATGCAGACTTTCTTCGCGGTGTCGTATCTGCCTGCGAATTCTATCTCGGATATGATACCGATTCCGTTTTCGACGATCTTCTGCACCATCGGAGCCTTCGGCGGAATGCCGGGGCTCTTCACCACTTCGTCGGCATTGAGGATCAGCTCCTCGGAATGCCTGCCCTGCTCATATGGAATCTCCCACTGGTCGAGCACGGCAGTATATTTCTCCGGTATCTGACCCATATCGGAGAGAAAAACATCATAACCTTTAACTTTCGCGAGGACTGCGGAACCTACTCCGCTTTCGCCTCCACCAAGAACCACTAATCTTGACATATATTATATAAAGTACTTTATCTTATCTTCAACAATGCGATTGTAATAACGGCGAGAATCATTCCCACAATCCAGAATCTTGTAACGATCTTAGCCTCCGGCAGAGCCTTTTTAGGCCACTGTATCAAGGCTGGAACTCCTTCTTTCTGGTAGTGATGGTGCAGAGGCGCCATCCTGAATATTCTTCTGCCCTCACCGTATTTCTTCTTTGTGTATTTGAAATAGAATCTCTGCATCAGTACCGACAGGCTCTCCACGAAGAAGATTCCGCAAAGGATAGGGAGCAGAAGCTCCTTTCTGATCAATACAGCACAGACTCCTATTATACCACCGAGCATAAGGCTTCCGGTGTCTCCCATGAATACCTGAGCCGGGAATGAATTATACCAGAGGAATCCTATGAGTGCTCCTACAAAGGCTGACATGAATACAGCGATTTCGCCGCTTCCGGGAATATACATTATGTTCAGGTAGTCAGCATTGACGATGTTTCCTGAAAGCCAGGCAAATATACCCAATACCACTCCGACGATAGCTGACGAGCCGGTAGCAAGACCGTCCATTCCGTCTGTAAGATTCACTCCGTTCGAGCATGCTGTGATCACTACAATGATCATAAGCATATATATGGCCCATTTGCAATACCATCCGAATGTACCTTTGAAAGGGGATAGCCACTTGTAATCGAACTCGTGATCCTTGATGAAAGGAATCGTAGTCTTGGTGCTCTTTATCACATCGTGGTTTTCCACTATACCGATTGTATTTTCGTTCATGGATGGGACGCCATCGTTTGACACTTCTGTCGAAATGCTTTCCTGTACATTGACCCTCTCTCTTACGACAATATCATCGCTGAAGCATACAGCAAGTGCTATAGCCAGTCCGAGCAGGCCTTGGGCAAGAAGCTTGCCTTTCTCGCTCATTCCCTCCTTGTTCTTCTTGAATACCTTGATGTAATCGTCTGCAAATCCTATCAGGAAGAACCATACAGTGCTGATGATCAAAAGTATATTGTAGATGTTGGTAAGGTCTGCAAACATAAGTACAGGAACGATGATGGAAAGGAAAATTATGATTCCTCCCATTGTCGGAGTTCCTTTCTTCTGCATCTGTCCCTCAAGTCCCAGATCTCTGATCTCCTCGCCGATCTGTTTCTTCTGTATCCATCTTATGATGCGCTTGCCGGCGAAGATGGAAATCAGGAGGGCGAATGTAAATGATATGATTGCCCTGAAGGACAGGTATGTAAAAAGTCCCTGTCCCGGAATGTCTATCCCGAGTTCCTTCAGGTATTCTGTCAAGTGGTATATCATCGTTTATATTGTTTCAAATATTTCTGTAACTATTTCTCTTTCATCGAAATGCTTCTTTTCCGTGCCGATTATCTGGTAGGTTTCATGTCCTTTTCCCGCCAGAAGTATCGTCGCCCCCTGTCCAGCTATCATTATTGCCGTGCGGATGGCTTCTTCACGATCCTCGATGAAAAGCGACCTTGCTCTTCCGCTTATGTCCAATCCCTCCTTGATGTCTGCCATTATATCGGAGGTCTTCTCAGTACGGCTGTTGTCGGATGTGATTATCATCCTGTCGGCAAACTTCTGCGCGATTGCGGCCATTTCCGGCCTCTTGGTCTTGTCTCTGTCGCCTCCGCATCCGAACAGACATATAAGTTCATGATCAGGAGCTATTTCCCTGAGTGTTTTCAGCACATTCTCAAGTGCATCCGGAGTGTGGGCGTAGTCAATGATGACTGATATATCCTTCGGACCTCTGATGTTTTCCAGTCTTCCCGGTGCAGGACGAAGGCTGCTCAGTGCGACCAAAGCCTCCTGAGGGTCAGCTCCCAATGTGATGGCTGTAGTATATATCGCCAGAAGGTTGTATGCATTATGTATTCCGATAAGGCAGCTCCAACTGTCCCTTTCATCTATTCTCAAGAGCATTCCTTCAAAGCTCTGTTCGATTATGCGACAGGTATGGTCTGCTATCTTTCTGCAGGAATAGGTCACCACCTTTGCCTTTGTGTTCTGCATCATCACCATGCCGTTACGGTCGTCGATATTCGTGATCGCATATGCCTGAGGACCGAGGTTGTCAAAGAACAGCTTCTTGCATCTGAGATACTCGGCGAAAGTCTTGTGGTAGTCCAGATGATCGTGCGTCAGGTTCGAGAAAATTCCCACCTTGAACTCCAATCCTGCAATTCTTTCCTGCTCCACTCCTATCGAGCTGACTTCCATAAAGCAATATGCGCATCCGGCTTCTACCATTTCGTTCAGCAACGAGTTTATGGTCAGCGGGTCAGATGTGGTATTGATCGCCTCAGTGCCCTTCGTTCCTACATAATTCGCTATGGTAGAGAGCAGTCCGCAGCTGTAACCCATTGCTGTGAACATCCTGTGAAGGAGGGTCACAGTAGTAGTCTTGCCGTTTGTTCCGGTGATTCCCACGAGTGTCAGCTTTCGTGAAGGATTATCGTAGAAATTGGCTGCGATAATGGCCAGGGCATATCTTGCGGACTCTGCCTTTATGAGCGCAATGTCTTTCTGCTCGGATGCATTTATCTGATCTTCAGTGATTTCTGCGTCTTCGAACACGATTGCTGCAGCCCCTTTGCTGATTGCCGAAGCTATGAATCTGTGACCGTCGCTTGCAAATCCCTTTACAGCCACGAAAAGCGATCCGGGAATTACCTTCCTCGAATCGCAGCAGATGGCGCTGATCTCAATCTTTCCGTCTCCACAGACAAGAACGCTGCCGCTGTCCTTTATTATGGTGTCAAGTCTCATTGCAATGTTATGGTAATTGTTTCTCCTTTTTTCAGTTTCTCTCCCTGAGCCGGTGTCTGTGCCACGACGTGTCCCGTGCCTATGTGTCTGCATCTGTAGCCGTTGTTCTCGATGGCATAGACCGCATCTCGTAGCCCAAGTCCTGTCAGATCCGGTACCGGTACATCTGCCGAGTTGCCTGTGGTGATGTGGTCGGCAAGCATCTGAGGTACCTCACCTCTTGACTTCAGCCCTTCTCCCCAGTCGGGACTGTATGCCCAAAGCTCATCGGCAATATCCTTGAATGTAAGAGCCGGAATGCTTCCTCCATAAACATTGTGACTTATCAGACCTGTATATACAACGACGATCGCTGTGTATTTCGGCTGATCAGCCGGGAAGAACCCTACAAATGTAGCCTGATGCTTCTTCCTGCCGTTTATGTCTTCATATGGGTCCCGGCTTCCCGCTCTTTCGTTATCGTCAAGGTGTATTCTGGATGTTCCTGTCTTTCCGGCTACTATGCATTTGGCATTCTTGAGCCTGCTTGCGGTTCCTTCCAGGGTCACCATCTTCAGCGCCCTTGTTAAGGTGTCCGCTGTCGCCTTTGAGCAGATCGCTCCGTTGAGGATTACCGGCTTGAATTTCTGAAGCACCTTTCCGTTATCCTCGATGCTTTCCACTACATATGGCTTCATCATCTTGCCGTCGTTGGCGATGGCGTTGTAGAATGTGGCTACCTGAAGAGGGGTTACCCTTGATGAATAACCGATCGCGACATTGGCCAGGTCGTACATCGTCCATCTGCTTGATGTCGGGTCTGGGATCATGGGTCTGGCAACGCCTGGCTCGGTAAGGTCGAATTCGTAGGCTTCGCCGAAATTGTATGCATGCAGTCTGTCTATGAATCTCTCGGGATCGTCTCCGTAGTGATCCTTGACAAGCCTGCGGAAAACATAGTTCGAAGAAATCTTGAATCCGTCTATCACTGGTATTTCTGATGTCTTGTTCTTTTGCTCGTACGAGGTGATGTAATTGTCCGGCTTGAATTTAGGCATGTCGCTCATGATGCCGTGATTTGTCTTCAGCCTGTCCTCGAGCTGTACTTTCCCGTCCTCCAGAAGTGTTGTCAGAGTCACAGCCTTGAATACAGAACCGGGCTCGGCTGGTCTTCCGGTGGCATAGTTGAATGTCTCTCTGAAGTTTCCGTTCTTGTCCTTTTTGAGGTTTACCATTGCCCTGACGGCTCCGGTCTCCACTTCGAGTATCACGACGCATCCTCCCACGATATCAGTTTCTTCGGCAATATTCCTGCGGAGAGCTCTATCTGCGATGTCCTGAAGGTCGATGTCAAGGGTCGTTCTGACATCGAGGCCGTGCTCTACAGCAACGATATTGCTGTCCACATCCTTGATAATGGCCTTGTTGTCAGTGATTTTCTTCCACTCCGCACCTTTCTTTCCATGCAGGATATAGTCATACTTGCCCTCGATGCCCATGTGTATCCTGGCGGTGTCATCGTTGTTCTTGACGTAACCGATCACTCTGCCTGCAAGATTTCCGTAAGGATACTGACGGGTCTCTTTCTTCTCTACGATCAGTCCTCCCTTGGTCTGTTCCTCATTGAAGAGGGGGAGTTTCTGCAGCTTCAGCAGAGTGCCATGGTCAATATTTTTGGCAATAGACACATACTGACGCTTCTTCGCCCTTCCCTCAATGATGAGATTCCTGTAATATTCCTCGTCTTTGCCTTCTTCCTTGAGCACTTCAGGAAGTCTTTCGGCAAGTTTATAAGCCTTGTCTATCCATTTGTCCTCGTTCTCCTTCCCTTTTTCCTTGTCGTTGTCGTGCTTGGCCTTCATCACATAGCAGTCCATATGGATGTCGTACATCGGAGTGGACATTGCCAGCAGTTTGCCGTTATGATCGAGAATGGAACCTCTGTCAGGATTGATATCCATCTTTTTCTTGAAAGGATGGAAATATGAGAGATATTTTGGGTCTGGCTCCCAGATATATTGAGTGATGGCTATCATTACGACGGAAGCTATCGCCAGCGCGAGGAAGACAGCATGAAAGAAGGTCAGCACGTCGCTGGCCCTTTTGTTCTCTCTGTCTGCGTTCTTTTTCATAGCTCGTCGTTTACTTTATTATGTTTGCCGGTTTCTGTGGCGCCTTCACTTGTGAATTATTGTCTATAAGCAGCTGCTCTATCGTGCTGATCCTGTCCAATCCTACGAATTCGCATGTCTTCTGTGCGTGGTATATCTTCAGCGATTCCAGCTCCTTCTTGTTTTTCTCCACCTGTGTCATTGTCTGCTCTGACTTGTAGCTTATCCAGATGCTGAACCATCCGAGGATGAAGAAGTACAGGATGTAGGGTAAAAGCCTGTCGGCCCTCAGCAGCAGGAGCATATCCCCGTTGATGAGAGCTTTGAGTAATCTCAGTCTTGGCTTTTTATCTGACATTGCTTCTATTCTTTTTCTGCTATTCTTAGTTTTGCACTTCGTGCTCTGGTGTTTGCCGATATCTCGCTTTCCTGTGGCAGGATCGGTTTCTTATTGACAGCCTTCAGTGGTGTTCTGGCATTGCCGTAGAAGTCTTTTTCTACCTTTCCTTCGATGTTGCCGGACTTGATGAAGTTCTTCACCATCCTGTCTTCAAGAGAGTGATAGGTGATGATGACCATCCTTCCGCCCGGTTTCAGAGCCTTTGCTGCACCGCTTAGGAACTTCTCCAGAGACTTCATCTCCTGATTTACCTCGATTCTCAGAGCCTGATAGACTTTTGCGAGGAACTTGTGCTCGGCGAATTTCGGAAGTGCGCTTTCGATCGCCTTGCCAAGGTCGGTGGTGGTCTGTATTGCAGCTGTTTCGCGTGCCTTGCATATCAGCTGGGCTATCCTGCGGCTGTTGTCGACCTCTCCGTAAAGTTTCAATATCTTTTCCAGATCTTCCTGCCCGTATGTGTTTACGATGTCTGCGGCATTGAGAACAGCCTCCTGGTTCATCCTCATGTCGAGCGGGGCTTCGTATCTGAACGAAAATCCTCTTTCTGCTGTGTCGAACTGATGTGAAGATACGCCCAGGTCAGCCAGGACTCCGTCTATGCCGTCCTTGTAACCTTGGTGCAGGATGTGGTTGTGGATCCAGCGGAAGTCGCTTCTTATCAATGTAAGGCGGCTGTCATCCGGTTTGTTGGCAATGGCATCGCTGTCCCTGTCGAATGCAATGACGCGACCCTCCGGAGAAAGTCTTCTGAGGATTTCGGATGTGTGTCCTCCACCTCCGAATGTTGCGTCTGCATAAATTCCTGATGCTGAGCTGATCAAAGCAGAAACGCTTTCATCAAGCAATACTGAAACGTGATATTCTGACATCTTTTCGGCCCTCCTTCCAATTAAAGATCAGAAAGCATACTGGCGATAGATGTGAACTCTTCGTGTGAGATGATTCCGGACTCAAAGTTCTCTTTGGCCCAGATTTCTATCTTATGGTCGTTGCCCGAGAAGGTTACCTCCTTGGTCACACCGATCAGTTCCAAGAGTTTCTTTGGTATGGAGATACGGCCAAGCTTTGCATCCGGCTCCACTATGGCGCAGTTGTGCATGTATGCTCTCCAGAATCTTGCGTGTTTTTCGTTGAAAGTTATGTTGAGCTTCGATCTTACAAGTTCGGACTGACGCTCCCATTCCTCGAATGTGTACATCTCGAGACACTTCTCGAAGACATCCTTCCTAACTACGAATCTCATATCTCCATCAGCAGGCATAATGCTCTTGAAGGCGGCAGGGAAAACCACTCTTCCCTTGTCGTCTATCTTGCCGTTATATTCGCCGATGAATTTGATCATAGTATTCTACACGCTAATTGATGCAAAAGTAAGAATTATTTTCCATTTTATTACACTTTCTTCCAAAAATTCCCACAAAAAGTTTTAATTTTGCCACTGTTCAATAAATCAGGTAATTATGATAATTTCAAATAAGTGGTGTGCAGCACTTTCTATGGCTGTTTTTGCCTTTTTTACCTTGTCCTGCGCCAATGATGGAAGTGAGGTGGAAGAGGTGGTCTCTTCGGAAGATTCTTCAGTGACCGAATATCCTCTTGGATTCTGTCCTGATTCGCTGGAGGTGGTGGAAGGCAAGGTCAAGAACGGACAATTCTTCTCGACTCTTCTTCATAGTCTGGGAATGAGCCAGCAGGAGGCCTATAATCTTACTGAAGCCTGTGATTCCGTCTTCGATGTCAAGACTCTGAGGGTGGGTAACGGCTACCAGGCCTATTATGATTCTTCAATCTTGAAATATCTTGTGTATGAAAGAGATAGGGCAAGCAATATTGTCTTTTCCTGCCGTCCTCCATATGGTGCCTGGGTATATGAGAAGCCGATAACGGTAGAAAGCAGATATGCTGATGTGACCATCAACACATCGTTATGGAACGATATGCTGGCTGCGGATGTTTCGCCTCTTCTGATTGTCAGCCTTTCTGACATATATGCATGGACAATTGATTTCTTTGCTCTTCAGAAGGGAGACCGTTTCAGGGTTCTTTATGAGGAACGCGTGTGCGATGGAGAGGTCATAGCGGTGGATACCGTGAGATATGCTGTGTTCTCGCATGGAGGTCAGGAACTTCCTATGATAATGTTCGATCAGAAGGATGGGGGCAATATCTGGTGGAATGAGAAGGGCGAGAGCATGAGGAAGGCTTTCCTGAAGGCTCCCTTGCAGTATTCCCGCGTAAGTTCGGGATTTTCTTATGCCAGAAAACATCCTGTGACACGAAAGGTACAGCCCCATACCGGTGTGGACTATGCCGCTCCCAAAGGAACTCCTGTCATGACCATCGGTGATGGAGTCGTGACAAGTGTGAAATATGAAGGAGCCGGTGGAAATACGGTGAGAATCAGACATAACTCTGTTTATACCACTGCCTACCTGCACCTCTCGAAATATGCTAAAGGCCTTAAGGCCGGGCAGAGAGTGCGTCAGGGAGAAGTGATAGGATATGTTGGTTCTACCGGACGTTCTACCGGACCGCATCTGGATTTCCGTGTGTGGAAAAACGGTACTCCGATCAATCCGCTCAAGATGGATTCTCCTCCTGCGGAGCCGATCAAGGATGATAACCGTGCTGCGTTCGAGGCCGCTTCTGCCGCTTGTCGTTCCAAGGTCGATACCATTCAGGCACAGAAGGTCATGCTTGAACTTATGGAAGTGCTGTAATTAACTTAAGATCAGTCTTATACAAAAAATCGCCTGCGTCAATATCATACGACGCAGGCGATTTTTATATCAGGGCATATACTATGTCTTAGTATCTGTTAAGAGGCATTCCGTTGGTCTTCATTCTGACCTGCTTTCTTACATTTGCAAGAACTTCCTCATAGGCCTCGCGACCTTCCTCGGTCTTGCCGGCGATCAGGTCAAGATTTGCAGCCGCATTGCTGAGTACCTGGTCGATGAGGTTGACGATGAATTCCATGTCCTTCTCAACGAAGCCACGGGATGTGATGGCCGGTGTACCTACTCGGATTCCTGAAGTCTGGAACGGAGTACGTGAGTCGAACGGAACCATATTCTTGTTTACAGTGATGTCAGCCTTGCCGAGTTCCTTCTCAGCCACCTTGCCGGTGAGTTCAGGGAACTTAGTGCGGAGGTCGATGAGCATCAGGTGATTGTCAGTACCGCCTGATACGATCTTGTAACCTCTTGATACAAAAGCTTCTGCCATTGCCTGAGCATTTGAGCAGACCTGCTTCTGGTACTCCTTGAATTCAGGCTGAAGTGCCTCGTAGAATGAAACTGCCTTGGCAGCGATGCAATGCTCGAGCGGACCGCCCTGCACTCCAGGGAATACGCTTGAGTTCAATATCTGTGACATTTTCTTCACGACGCCCTTAGGAGTCTTGAGTCCCCATGGATTGTCGAAGTCTTTTCCAAGAAGGATGATACCGCCGCGTGGACCGCGAAGGGTCTTGTGGGTGGTGGATGTAACGACGTGGGCATATTTTACAGGATTGCTCAGAAGACCTGCTGCAATGAGACCTGCAGTATGAGCCATGTCGATCCAGAGGATTGCTCCTACCTTGTCAGCGATTTCGCGCATACGTGCATAATCCCACTCTCTTGAATAAGCGGATGCACCTCCGATGATGAGCTTCGGCTTGAATTCGAGAGCTCTCTGCTCCATCTGCTCGTAGTCGATCATACCTGTAGTCTCGCTCAGTCCGTATGCCACTGCATTGTAGAGAATACCTGACATGTTGACTGGGGAACCGTGGGTGAGATGTCCTCCGTGTGCAAGGTCAAGACCCATGAAAGTCTCGCCCGGCTTGAGGCAGGCCATCATCACTGCCATGTTCGCCTGAGCTCCTGAGTGAGGCTGTACATTCGCGTACTCGGCTTCGTAAAGCTCGCAGAGACGGTCGATCGCCAGCTGTTCAATCTGGTCCACCACTTCACATCCTCCATAGTATCTGGCTCCCGGGTAGCCCTCTGCATATTTGTTTGTGCATATTGATCCAAGGGCTTCAAGCACCTGCTGGCTTACGTAGTTTTCAGATGCGATGAGCTCGATTCCTGAGGTCTGTCTGTCCTCTTCCTTCTTGATGAGATTGAAAATCTGAAGATCCTGTTTCATAAATTGTCGTTTAAAGCAAATGCAAAAATACTCATTTTTTTATTTTTACTATCTTTGTGTTGATAACTTTTTATGTTTATATGTCTAATCGCAAGCTTTTGAACATCGAACTCGGCAGGATTTCTGCCCAGGAGTACAAGGAACTGCCTGAAACAGGCATTGTCGTGGTACTTGACAATATAAGGAGCGCCCATAATGTGGGCTCCGCTTTCCGCACGTCGGATTCTTTCAAGATAGACAAAGTATGGCTGTGCGGAATATGTGCGGTCCCGCCTTCAGCTGAGATACACAAATCGGCCCTGGGTGCCGAAGACAGCGTGGCCTGGGAGCATACCCCAGATACAATGGATGCGATCCGCAGGCTTAAGGAAGATGGCTATACAATCGTATGTGCCGAGCAGACAGTCGGGTCGGTGATGCTGGACAAATTCAGACCTGAGCCGGGTCGCAGATATGCAGTGGTTTTCGGCAATGAGGTCTCGGGCGTCCGTCAGGATGTAGTGGATGCGGCGGACATGTGCCTGGAGATTCCGCAGTTCGGAACCAAGCATTCCCTGAATGTGTCGGTAAGTGTCGGTGTGATTCTCTGGCATTTCAGGCTTTTCATCTGATAGGTGACAAAATGGCAGATGGCGTGCAATGGCACTTCTTTTGTCTATTGTCCGGCTGCATTCAGGCTGTCTTCATAGCAGCGGCAGCCATTAAAAGATAAATCAATTAAAACAGAATTATGATAAGACCATTAGCAGACAGAGTTGTGATCGAGCCGAAGGCGGCCGAAACACAGACAGCTTCAGGACTTTTTATTCCTGACACAGCAAAAGAGAAACCACAGCAGGGAACAGTAGTGGCAGCAGGTCCCGGTAAGAAGGACGAGCCTATGGAAGTAAAGGTAGGTGACGTGGTTATCTACGGAAAATACGCAGGCACAGAGGTGTCAGTGGAGGGAAAGGACTATCTTATTATGAAACAGTCTGACATATTGGCAATACTTTAAAACAATTGTCATTCTGAGCGTGGCGAGGAGTCCTGTAGAAAAGACATTTCACCCCGCTCGATATGATATATAATGAAAATAATTATGGCAAAGGATATCAAATTCAATATAGACGCACGCGCCAAGATGAAGGAAGGCGCTGATGCACTTGCAGACGCGGTAAAGGTAACTCTCGGACCTAAGGGTCGTAATGTGGTGATTGCCAAGAAGTTCGGCGCACCTCAGGTGACTAAGGACGGAGTGACTGTGGCAAAGGAAATCTCTCTCGAGGATCAGTTCGCTGATATGGGAGCCCAGATGGTCAAGGAAGTTGCTTCAAAGACCAACGAGCAGGCCGGTGACGGTACTACTACGGCTACAGTTCTTGCTCAGGCCATCATCAACGTAGGACTCAAGAATGTCACTGCAGGAGCAAATCCGATGGATCTTAAGAGAGGTATTGACAAGGCGGTGGCTGCTGTAGTGGAGAGTCTCCGTGAGCAGAGCCAGGAAGTCGGCGAGGATTATGCTAAGATCGAGCAGGTAGGAACAATCTCGGCCAATAATGACAATTATATCGGAAAGCTCATCGCAGACGCAATGTCAAAGGTGAAGAAGGACGGTGTGATAACAGTCGAGGAGGCGAAAGGAACCGAGACTGAGGTTAAGGTCGTGGAGGGAATGCAGTTCGACAGAGGATACATTTCTCCGTATTTCATGACAAACGGTGACAAGATGGAGGCTGTCCTGGATGCTCCATATATTCTCGTGACCGACAAGAAGATCTCTACAATGAAGGACCTTCTTCCTGTTCTTGAGCCTATAGCACGCGAGGGAAAGGCTCTTCTTATCGTTGCAGAAGATGTTGATGGTGAAGCGCTTACAACTCTCGTGGTGAACAAGCTCCGCGGAACCCTTAAGATCGCAGCTGTCAAGGCTCCAGGCTTCGGCGACCGTCGTAAGGAAATGCTTCAGGATATCGCAGTTCTCACAGGAGGTATGGTAATCTCTGAGGAAAGAGGCTTCAGCCTTGAAAACACCACACCTGATATGCTTGGTAAGGCAGAGAAGGTCGTAGTGACAAAGGATAATACTACTGTAGTTAACGGTGCCGGTGCTGCTGATGCCATTCAGGAACGTGCTGACCTTATCCGTAAGCAGATCGAGACCACCACTTCTGATTATGACCGCGAGAAACTCCAGGAGCGTCTCGGAAAGCTTGCAGGCGGTGTGGCTGTACTCTATGTAGGTGCTGCTACTGAAGTGGAGATGAAAGAGAAGAAAGACCGTGTGGAGGATGCTCTCAGCGCTACCCGTGCGGCTGTCGAGGAAGGTATCGTACCAGGTGGCGGAGTCGCTTATATCCGTGCATCTGAAGCAATCAGGAACCTCAAGGGAGCTAATGAGGATGAAACTACAGGTATCCACATCGTAGCTCGCGCAATCGAGGAGCCTCTCCGCCAGATCGCTGCAAACGCGGGTGTGGAAGGCAGTGTGATCATCAACAAGATCCGTGAAGGCAAGGGAGACTTCGGTTACAATGCACGTACCGACGAGTATGTGAATATGTTTGAGGCCGGCGTCATCGATCCGACAAAGGTTTCGCGTGTGGCTCTTGAGAATGCTGCATCAGTAGCAGGTATGTTCCTTACTACAGAGTGCGCTATCGCTGACATACCTGAGCCAGTGGCTGCTCCGGCAATGCCTGCAGGCGGAATGGGCGGAATGATGTAGGAAGATGATATTTTCTGATGCAGTCTTGCATCAGTCTTTATGTGAATTGATATCGTGATGGAACCATGTGGGCTCCGTCACGATTTTTTTATTGACGCCAGTGTTACACTTGATCGGAATGAATGATAGTAACGCCGAGACCTGGATAAAAAAGGAAAGAGACAATCGATTCGATTGTCTCTTTTCTTTAGCTATAAGAAAACCTCTAAATATTTCTATTTAAGAAAGCTTATTGATATAAACTGCGATACCGCTCTTGAGGTTTGCAGCTTTGTTCTTGTGAATAACACCGATCTTAGCGAGCTTGTCGATCATTGCATAGACCTTAGGAGCGTTTGCCTCTGCTGCTGCCTTGTCGGATGTATTACGAATCGCACGGATTGCGTTTCTTGTAGTTTTTGCATAATACTTATTATGCAATCTGCGCCTTTCGCTCTGGCGATAGCGCTTGTCTGCTGATGCGTGATTTGCCATTGTTTTTATTTTTTATATTTCTAGTAGTCGGTAGGGGAATCGAACCCCTCTTGCAAGAATGAAAATCTTGAGTCCTAACCGATAGACGAACCGACCAAACTGACCACTTTTTTACAAATGGGAGTGCAAAGGTA
>JBGVCR010000083.1:0-58505 GCA_045118995.1 Candidatus Cryptobacteroides sp. | reverse complement strand
CAACCCTCCTACAGTAGAGGTTAGAAAGAAGAAGTACTGCCGTTTCAAGAAGGCAGGTATCAAGTATGTTGATTACAAGGATGCTGAGTTCCTCAAGAGATTCCTTAACGAGCAGGGTAAGATCCTTCCTCGTCGTCTCACTGGTACATCACTCAAGTTCCAGAGAAAGGTAGCTCAGGCAGTGAAGAGAGCAAGACATCTTGCCCTTCTCCCATACGTAACAGACCTTTTGAAATAATAAGGAGGACAGCAAAATGGAGATTATTCTTAAGAAAGATGTGGCTAACCTTGGCCACGCAGACGACATCGTCAATGTAAAGACAGGATACGCTGTCAACTACCTTATCCCACAGGGCTTCGCTATCATGGCTACTCCTTCTGCAAAGAAGGTACACGCTGAGAATCTTCGTCAGCGCGCTCACAAGATCGCTAAGTTCATCGGTGACGCAGAGGCTCTTGCAGCTAAGCTTGCTGAGACTACAGTTCAGGTAGCTGTTAAGGTAAGCGAGTCAGGCAAGATCTACGGTTCAGTTACTACTGCTCAGCTCTCAGAGGCTCTCGCAGCAGTTGGAATCGAGGTTGACAAGAAGGACATCACAGTTGAGGCAGCTAAGGAGCTCGGAACATACGAGGCAACTGTAAAGTGCTACCGCGACGTGAAGGGTACTTTTAAGTATGAGATCGTAGCTGAGTAATTTATTCAGCACTATAATAAAAAACCGAGCTTCAAAAGCTCGGTTTTTTGCTTATTTCTTTTCTTTCTGTTCTTCTTCGACAGTAGGAGCTGATTCCTTGTATTTGAATCTGCGGATCTTCTGAGTAGCAGTTTTCTCAAATGGCTCCTTCATCACCTCTACTGAGCTGACCTGGGATGCCTTGCTTACATTCTTGTTTGTGACCTTGAGCAGCTTTGCCTTCCATGTGTCAAGCTTTTCATAAAGCTTGTCTTCACTCTCTTTATCCCACTGGATGAAGCTTTCATCAGGCTGAACGAGAGCCACAAGCTTGCCATCTCTTTCCACTACGATTGACTCGCTTACTCCTTCTACGTTATTGATTACATTCTCGATTTCCTCCGGATAGATATTTTCACCTGAAGGTCCGAGAATCATATTGTTGTTCCTTCCCTTGATGAAGAATCTGCCTTTCTCGTCCTGTACTGCGATATCGCTTGTGCGGAACCATCCGTCTTCTGTGAATACGCTCTTTGTGCGTGAAGGATCCTTGTAGTATCCGAGCATGACGTTTGGTCCTTTTGCTACAATCTCACCTTCTCCTGTTTCCGGATTTACATTGTCCAGTCTCAGTTTCACATTATATACAGGATAACCGAAGGATCCTACTGTTCTCCATCCTTTCATTGAGTATCCCAGAAGTGGAGATGTCTCCGTCAGTCCGTATCCGATAGCATAAGGGAATTTGGCTTTGAGAAGGAAGTTTTCGACCTCCGGGTCAAGCTTTGCACCTCCGATTCCGTAGAACGAAATGTGGCCTCCGAACGTTGCCTTGAGCTTCATTCCGATGATTCTGCACATCAGACCGTTCATGTTTTCATTCATCCAGGTGAGTGTGCGGCTCTTTCTGATGGTCGGAAGTACGCTTCCTTTGTATACCTTCTCGATGATAAGAGGGACAGTAAGCATTGTGGTAGGCTTCACTATCTTGAGAGCCTTCATGAGCAGTGATGCCACAGGAGGCTTCGGAAGATAATATACTGTGGCTCCACAATACATAGGATAGAGCATGCTCAATGTCATTTCCAGAGTGTGTGCCATCGGAAGCACTGACAGCCACCTGTCCTTCTCCGTTCTCTTGCACGCATGGTAGCAGGTGATTACATTAGAAGCGAGATTTCTGTGACTCAGAACTACTCCCTTCGCGCTTCCGGTAGTTCCTGAAGTATAGATTATGGTGGCAATATCGTCCGGAGTCGGGATAGCTGTTCTTCCGTCGCATGTGAACTGCTGGTCGTCAGCCTGAATCACCTCGAAGGTGTCAATGTCGATCACCAATGTCATCTTGTCGCGACATTCCTGACTCACCTTTGAAGCAAGCTTCTGTGAAACGAAGATTACCTTGCTCTCGGAATGCTCGAGGATATTATTGACCTCGTTCGGTGAACTGTCCGGAAGAATAGGAATGGCAATTCTTCCGAACGGAACGATGCTGAAGAATGCTACAGACCAGTTAGGCATGCTCTGAGAGAGAATCGCTACCTTGTCCCCGGCTCCGATTCCATATTGGGTCAGCTTTTTCGAGAGACTGTCACATTTACCTTTGAATGAGCCGTATGTGTATCCGCCTTCCTTTGTGTCATACCACTGGGTATATTGTTTTTTTTGAATATACTGTGGTGGCATAGTCATACAGTTTGTCGAGGGTGTCAATGTATTTCTCCCTCATCCTCTGCATTCTTTTATATAACTGGATCATAATCAGTCTTTTAGTGGGTAATGTACATCTCCGGGTGCTTTCCGGTGAGATGCATTTCTTCATAGAGGGCCTGGATACGTGCCATATCGGCCTTTGCGTCGTCCGTGAGCTCTACTTTCTGTCCACGGCTCACTCGCTTTGTCCCCCAGTCGAAATAGCCCATATATACCGGACATCCGACCTCGCGTGCGATTGTGTGGAAGCCAGTCTTCCAGCGTTTCACCGGCTTGCGTGTACCTTCCGGTGCAAGAGCCAGATGAACTACTTTCTGAGCCTTCATCTCCTTGATTACGCTGAGAGCTACATTGCTTCCTCTCTTTCTATCTACAGGAATACCTCCGAGCTTGCGAAGGAGCCAGCCGAGCGGACCCCAGAAAAGCTCGCCTTTTACCATGCAGTAAGGCTTTCCGCCTACCGACATATAATAAAGGTATGAAATCACAAAATCCCAGATAGATGTATGAGGGACACCGAGGATGATGCATTTGTCATCCGGGGCTACAGGGTCGACTGCTGTCCAGCCTAATGTGCGGAGTAGCCATCCGCAGAATTTTCTCCACATAGTCACTTAATGGTATTATATGTTCACATCTTCCAATTCCTGTGCTGTCCTCAGGTTCTGTACAATGAAATTCTGTCTTTCGGTAGTGTTCTTACCCATATAGAACTCCATGATATCAGCAAGTGGCTCCTCATCGCTGAGTCTTACCTTGTCCAGACGCATATCCTTGCCTATGAATCCCTTGAACTCATCCCAGGAAATCTCTCCGAGACCTTTGAATCGTGTGATCTCGACCTTTGTCTTAAGCTCCTTGATCGCAGCTTCCTTCTCCTCGGCGTTGTAGCAGTAGCGTACCGTATTCTTGTTCTTGACTCTGAAGAGGGGAGTCTGGAGTATGAATACATGTCCTCTTCTGATCAGGTCCGGATGGTATTTCATGAAGAATGTCAGCACAAGCATGCGGATGTGCATTCCGTCGTCATCGGCATCGGTCGCAACGATGATTCTGTTATATCTGAGGTCGTCGATGTCCTCCTCGAGACCGAGAGCATTGATCAGAAGGTTAAGCTCCTCATTCTCTGCGATCTTCTTTCTGCTTTCCTTGAAACTGTTGATCGGCTTTCCTCTGAGTGAGAATACCGCCTGGGTTTCTGCATTGCGGGCCTTGGTGATGGTTCCGCTCGCAGAGTCTCCCTCGGTGATGAAGATGCTGGTGAGCTCGCGGAGCTCCTCCTTTGCTGCAGGAAGCTTGTCCTTGTAGTGATACTTGCAGTCGCGGAGCTTCTTGTTATATACGCTTGAACGTTTGTTGCGCTCCTTGGTCTTCTTCTGGATGGATGAAATCTCCTGGCGTTCCTTTTCAGATGAAACGATCTTCTCCTGAAGGGCAGGGATTATCTCCTTGTGCATGTGGAGATAATTGTCCAGGTTGGTCTTTACGAAGTCATTCACAAAGCTTCTGATGGTAGGACCGATGTCATAGCTGCGTGTCCCGTCCTCATTCTCGACCTCAGTATTCCACATGTAAGTGGATCCGAGTTTTGTCTTGGCCTGGTTGGCAAAGATAGGCTCCTGGATCTGTATGCTTATGGCTCCGATTATACCCTGGCGTATGTCCTGGGGGTCAAAGTCCTTCTTTGAATATGTCTTGAAGAATTCCTTGAGGGTCTTTGATACAGCCTCTCTTACAGCAGCAAGGTGAGTACCTCCGTCTCGGGTATTCTGTCCGTTTACGAATGAGGTTATGTTTTCGCCGTAGCTGCTTCCGTGAGTGATCACGATCTCTATATCCTCGCCGGAAATATGGATAGGGGCGTAGAACGGATCCTCGGACATTTTTTCATTGATAAGGTCGAGAAGACCGTTTTCGGACTTGTATGCGGTGCCGTTGAGATTGAGCGTCAGACCTTTCTTGAGGTATGAATAGTGCTTGATCATCGACTCCACGAACTCGATGTTGTAGCTGTATCCTACAAACAGATTTTCGTCCGGGATGAACTTCACATATGTACCGTTCTTCTCCTTGGTATCCTTCATGCCGTCATTCAGCAGCTTGCCTGCGCTGAATTCGGCATAAGAACATTTTCCGTCTCTGTATGCCTCTACATAGAAATGGGACGAGAGCGCGTTTACCGCTTTGAGACCCACTCCGTTCAGACCGACAGATTTCTTATAACCCTTTGAGTCGTATTTTCCTCCGGTATTCAGGATGCTGACTGCCTTGACGACGGAGTTAAGAGGAATTCCTCGTCCGAAGTCTCTGACAGAGACCTCCTTCTCGCTTACATTGATCTGGATCTGCTTTCCGTATCCTGCGGAGAATTCGTCGATGGAGTTGTCCACCACCTCTTTCAGAAGCACATAGATACCGTCAGCAGGGTCATCTCCATTGCCCAGGGTTCCGATGTACATACCAGGTCTGAGGCGGATATGCTCGACACCTTCGAGAGTCCTGATGTTATCATCACCGTAGTTGTTCTGTATAATTTCGTTTGCCATATTCTTAAAAGCACATAATCGTGCAAATATAGCAAAAAAATCCTATTTTTGCATTTTGTAAATTATGAGATATGAAAGGAATTTATAAAATAATATGCGTCCTGCAGTCCTTTGTTTTAATGGGTCTTGCATCTGCTGCTCTTTCGGCACAGACATATTCTGGCTATCTTAAAGCGACTGGCGAGGGATTGAAAGGGGTTGACAGTCTTTATGTTACGATAACAGTTCCGCAAAACTCGGACAAAGCTCATGTAAAGGTGTCGGCAGAAACCCCGAAGCGGACTTTTACCGGGAAAGGCTATTATACGACTCCATGGATGGCCGGTGTCAAGACTAATCTTCTTGCCGATCTGATCTCAATACCTTATGCAGGAGTTGAAATCCAGCTGGCAAAGAAGTTCTCTCTGGATCTCAGCGGATGGTTTGGCAAATGGAATGTGTTCTATCCGAATGAACAGACCAGCCTGTATGGAGTGGCCCCTGAAGTAAGATGGTGGTTCGGTGACGGGCAGATGATGAAGAAAGGACATTTCCTCGGTCTGCATGGCATGGCAGCCTGGTATACCTTAGAGTGGAAAGACCGATATGGTGAGAAAGTCATATACCAGAATGGAACTGCCAGCCTTTCCGATACCGGAAGCACGACGCCGGCCTGGAGCTGCGGTCTTACATACGGATATGCTCTCCCTCTGGATAAGAAAGAGCGTCTTGCACTCGAATTCTTTGTAGGGGTAGGTTATTCGCATTACCAGCAGAAATGTATTTATCCGAAATCAAGTGGCTCTACAAGTTTCTCCCATGAAGTGAAGGATAGGGTGGGTGTAACCAAGGCAGGTGTCAATCTCGCATACAGATTCTCGCTCAGGCCAGTCCGGGAAAATTAACAACGTGCGGCAGAAAAGATTATTTTTTATATCTTTGCCGCCTGAATATTCTTAACCAAGATGAAGCAAATATGGATTAAATGCGTCCTGACGCTTTTCATGTCACTTCTTGTTTCTTCTTGCTCGATGGAATTGCTCGAGCATAAGGAGACTCAGTCAGCCCCGATTCAGGTGGGGATTTATGCAGGAGGTGTGCAGACGCGTACAGAGATGCTGCAGAACGGCTTGTCTGCAATGTGGAATGCCGGTGACGAGATTGCCGTATGGGCAGTCGGAAACAATGGCAGATATATATTGTCTAACCAGGTATTCCAGACCTATGGATTGGATGACGAACATGCATATTTTACATCAGTGCTTGAGTCTCCGATGCCAGAAGGACGTTATACTTATTATTGTTCTTATCCTGCCCCTCTTTCTGCGACAGGAACTATTCTTGACTTCATGCTCCCGACAGAGCAGGACGGAAAAGTATCCGGTGGCGCTGACATAATGTTGGCGACGCCTGTTTCGCATGGTGCATTGACTCCGCTTAAGGAAGAGGAAGACCATTCCGGAATGACTCTGGAAATGAATAGGATGCTTCACCAGTTCCGATTCTGGGTGCCGGCAGAGAACCATCTGCTTGACGGTACTTCTATCGAACGTATGGTGCTGACCTTCCCTGTTCCGGTAGCCGGCAATGTACAGGTGGATGCCAGCAATCCGTCAAAGGCTCCTGTACTTACGTCAGAGTATAAGGAGGTTACCCTTGATCTGAAGGAACCGATTTCCTCAGCCAGGCAGAACTATGCCTGTGTTGCCCTCCTGCCGGTGACTTTCCCTCAGGGCCAGTCACTTCAGATTAAAGCCTATACCTCAGATAAGATAGTGAAGATCGATCCTGTGGATCTGCGTGGAAAGACCTGTCTTCCTGGTCATTCGACCCCTGTCATGCTGATGGTCAAGTCTGTTTCAGAGTTTCCGTACAGGCTTACTGTCAAGGTCGGTTCAAACAATCTCGGAGAAGATCCGAACAGTATCAGAATACAGGCGCCATCGGGCTGTATCTGGCCTGGTTCGAATTCCAATGTCTTCACATATGCTCCCGGTCATAAGGTCCGCACAGGCGAAGAGATTGTATTCAAGTTCGAGGATGAAGCTCAGTATAGAGCATTCAGCAACAAGACACTCTCTGTTACATATGACAGTGACAATACAATCACATATCAGAGCGTCAAGATGCCTGATCTTTCTGCAAATGATAAGGGCAGCATCTCTCTGACAGTTCCATACCTCTTCTATGAAGACTTTTCCGGCATTCCGTCTTTCAATGACGGCCATGACAATCCGAGCGTAGGTATGGATAGCGATACATACAAGGGAATCACAGAACTCTCGTCCAAGACTTCAGTACTTTCAGGCTGGTACGGAACCAGAATCGGTGGCCAGGAAGGCACTTCGATAAGAATATGCTGCAGATACGAGCACGTTCTTCTTGCCGGTGCATATTATAAAGGTCGAGTCTATACTCCATTCCTGTCCGGTATAAAGGATGGCAAGGATGTGAATATATCAGTGTCATTCAGATATGGCAGCAACAGGAAAGAGAGGGATCCTCTTCTGGGATCTCCTCCGGACAAGTCGCCGGTGATGTACTTCGGTATAAATACTCAGGACACTGTGACAAACCCGGATGTGAATGAAGGAAACATCATTGATCAAGTTACAGGCTTGATAGGAGGCAGCGGATTTGCAAGCAGTGCTCCTACATCCCTCTCACCGATGGTTATCAAGGGTGAGACACTTCCTAAGACGGGAGGATCATACACATCATTTGCCGGAACCAAGTCTGTAACTGTGGAGAATGTCGATAATGGAATGCGTCTGGCGTGGATTATCTCCACTGACAATACAGCATCCAACACCAATGCCAACTACTGGCTGTATATTGATGATATCAAGGTAAGCATTGCACAATAGAAAATACAAAAATATGAAGACGTTAAGATTTTTAATGTGGATGATTGTCCTTTCGGGCTTGCTCTCGTGTACAAAATCCACAACGGATTCTGAAGGAAGTGTCAGCTTTGTCATATCTTCCGATCAGTATCTTGCAGACATTACTAAGAGTAATGTGTCTGATTACACCACTTTGCCTGGCTCGGATGACTTCGTACTTACGATCAGTAATTCCGCAGGCAATGCTGTATGGCGCGGGAATGCTTCAGACTGGGATCCTGCAACAAAACTTATGGTTGGGGAGTATCGCGTAACGGCATCCTATGGTAATATTGAGGATGAGGGCTTCGATAAACCTTGCTTTGAAGGAACTCAGACATTTACAATCAAAAACAAGGAGACTTCACAAGTGACAGTATCTGCATCCCTGGCAAATACGGTGATAAAGATTGCATGTACGGATAATCTGAAAAACTATTACAAAGATTATACATTCAAGCTTGCACGTAACAATGCTGACATTGTAACTTTTGCAAAGGGTGAAAGCAGGGCGGCTTTCATAGATGGATACAAGGTTACGGTAAACGGTACTTTTGTCACTGAATCCGGAGCTGAAAAGACGTTCTCAAAGGATTACACCGATCTTGCCGCAGCTACAGCCTACAATATGGTCTTTGATGTAGCCGGTGTCGGCAATGGCGCCATCACTATTTCTTTTAACAACAATGTCGAGACAATAGAGCTCGGTGATGTAGAACTTAATGACTGATAGGAGAAAGAATTATGAAGAAATTAATATTATACTCACTTTCTGCAATCCTGGCTCTTGCTGTTTCTTGTCAGAAGTCGCCTGTAGGAAATTCAAAAGGACAAGGAGCTTTGTATCTTGGATCAATGGAGCTTTCGCTGGACGAAGAACTGGATACAAAGGCCTCTGAAGTATCAGGAGACTATACCGTATCTGTCCTCAATTCAGAAGGACAGGTGGTTTCACGCAAGACTTATGCAGAAATCAAGGCAAGTGACAATAAACTTACATTGCCAGCCGGAACATATACACTTGCGGTTTCATCTTCAGACAAGGATGTGCCGTATGCTGAATTTGAAAAGCCGGTTTACGGTGTGTCAAAGGACTTCAGCATTGCCGCAGGACAGGTTACAGAAGTAGGAACCCTTACATGTACTCTTCTTCAGTGTAAGGTTACGGTGGCTTATAGCGAGGAGTTCCTTGAGTCAGTGACAGGTAAAGGTAAGGCTACGGTATCTCTGAAGGCAGGTTATCCTCTTGAGTATAATCTTGAGGCAGATGGCCGATATGAACAGAGAGCGGGATATTTTGCTGTAGAAGGCAATACCATTGAGGTGGTGTTCCAGGGTAATATCGACGGCCAGTCCAAGAAGATGACAAAAGTGTTTACCGGAGTTGCTGCAAAGCAGTGGCGCCAGATCAAGTTCATCCAGAAGAAGAACGAAGAGGGTGATGCTACATTCGATATCGTGATCAATGACCTTGTTTCCGATGAGACACTGAACAATTATGTGGCAGCTGATGATGAACCGATTATCGGTGAAGATCCGGAAGCTCCTAAGGGTGATGGCGGCATAGTTCTCTATCCTGATTATAATGCAGGATGTGACTCGCAGATTACAGACCTTTCTAACCTTGTGATTGTTCCGGAGTCTGAAAGAAAGATGTCCATCAAGCTCAAGGCTGAGATTCCTAACGGTATTCTCAAGTTCAACGTGGCCATCACCACAGATAATGAGAACTTTGCCCGTGCGGTAGCTGTAGCCGATGCTACAAATCTTGACCTTATAAGTCCGTCTGAAACCAATGAGGTGATATTCACAGTTGTGCCTTTCCCTCACGGTCAGCAGCTTCTCGGAATGAAGGAAGTGGACTTTGACCTCAGCAATGCTCAGGACGCTATCATCAATTATAAGGGTCATCATACGTTCACAATGAATATCGTTGACCAGACCGGATGCAGAAATTCTATTGTTGTAGTAATGGTTGTAGAGTAGGAGGATTTGTCATGAAGATAAATAGAATTATTGCAATTGCATCTCTGCTTCTGGCAGTGTCGTGCTACAGAATCGAGGTTCAGAAGACAGCGTATGGTTCATTACAGATGAGCATGCAGATGAGCGATCAGACCAAGGCTTTTACTGATGAGGAACTGTATAATTCCGCGGTGGTAAATATCTATAAGAATGACTTTACAGGTCTCGTACGTTCGTATCCTTATAATTATATTCCTTCGCCGTTATATCTTGCTGTGGGAGATTATCGAGTGGATGTGCTTGCCGGAGAATGTACGGCAGCTAATCCGGCAAAGGCCTCGTGGGAGAATAAAAGCTACAAGGGGTCAAAGGAATTCACTATCGTAGAGAATCAGTCGCAGTCAGTGCAGGTTGTTGCAAGTCTGAGCAATGCTGTGACATCCATTACCTTGGATCCGACAGTAGCGGAGAATTTCATGAAAGGATACTCCCTGACAATCGGTCTCGATGCGGAAGATGCTTCTACCCAGCTTGTTTATGATGCGGGAAAGTCAGGTAAGGAAGGCTATTTCATTGTTTCCGGACTGATCGATCCATCATTCACATGGACATTTTCAGGAACTCTTGCAAAGGACGGTTCGACTTTTACCAAGTCAGGTAAGATTGAAGGCATAGAGGCTGGAAAGCTCTATAAAATGTCCCTTAAATACACTGTTACTGACGGTGGTATAGGTCTCTCGCTCCTTGTGGATGACTCTACTGATGTATTTGATGATACTATAGTTTTCGAACCTGTATCTACCGGACTTGCTCCTTCTGCGCCATATGAAATCTGGGCAGCTCATGCTACTCTTCATGCGGATGTTGATGAGGAATCAGCAGCAGGCGCCTCGATCAAGTTTGCTTATTCTTCAAACAACAGCCAGTGGACCACAGTGGATGCCGTCAAGGATTCTGAAACAACCTGGAAGGCTGATATCAAAGGACTTATCCCTTCTACCAAGTATACATATAAGCTTCTCATCAATAATGAGCAGATAGGTGAGACAATGAGCTTCACTACAGAGGACGCTCCTAACTTCCCTAACGCAAGCTTTGAATATGTAAGCCTCGTCAAAGGCGAAAGCTATTATAAGTTCTATGATCCGCAGTGCGGAGTTGCAGAAGGAATGACAATGTTCTGGGGATCCGGTAATGGTGAAGGCTCTGAAGGTGTCAACGGATCTGCAAGTATGGGTATCACCATCACTACAGTGGACACCAAAGATAAGGTCCATGGAAATCAGTCGGTTTGTGCCCAGACAAGTCAGATGGCTGGAATTCTTGCTGCCGGAAACCTTTTTGCCGGCCAGTTCAAGAGATTGATCGGTACAGAAGGCGGTGAGGTGAATTTCGGTCGTCCTTGGAAGAGCAGACCTTCAGCTATGAAGGTGTATTGCAAGTATTCGACATCCAAGATGGACATCATCAAAGGCAGTCCTGCAGGAATGTCTCTTACAAAGAATGACTATGACCGTGCCCAGCTTAGAGTGGCAATCGGAACATGGGATTACAAGAAGTATGGTGGAACAAAGGATTCTCCAGTGCTTATCAATACTACCGATGAGTCTACTTTCATTGATTACTTCACCGATCCAAGCACAATCGCAAACGGAGACCTCATCATCTATCATGACGGATATATGATAAATAACGGTCAGAAGGTAAGTGCTTCGACATCTGGTTGGGTAGAATATTTCATACCGCTTGAATATCATACATTGACAGAATATCCGACGCATGCTGTGGTTTCATTCGCTTCTTCACAGTTCGGTGACTACTTTACCGGATACAGCGGATCAAAGCTGTGGATAGATAAGGTCGAGCTTGTGTATGAATAATAACAGTTTTTAAGATGAGGAAATTTCTGATAATAACATTGATGCTTGCACTTGCCGGTATACAGGCGGGTGCAAGGCATTATGACCGTGGGTACGAAAGCACTCCGGCCTCTCCTTTCATCCAGAAAGGAACATGGTCGATTGGAGGTACAGCAAAATATTCCCAGCATATTAATGATAATTATAATTATCTGGTCATAAGTGATATAAACTCTTCGGGCTTTAATATTTCCGCCAATCCTTATGTGATGTATTCCATCAAGGACAATATGGCGATAGGTCTTAAGCTCTCTTACGGCAGAAGTATGCTTGATCTCGCATCGGCAGATCTTAATGCAGCTGATATCCAGATGAATGCGTCTGACTGCTATCAGATCAATCATAAGTACAGCGCGTTTGGAGTATTCAGAGGATATATACCTTTGGGAAATTCCAAGAGAGTGGCGATGTATGCCGACCTTCAGCTCGGAGGTTCATATAAGCAGGGAAAGGCATTCAATGCCGGAGGCGACCAGGTTCTTGGAACATATACCCAGACATATTCTCTTCGTCTTGCAGTGGATCCGGGACTTATTGTATTCCTCACAGACCGTTTCGCTGTAGAGATGAATGTAGGCGTCTTCGGTGTGGATTACAGATGGTCAGAACAGGTGCACAACCAGGTGCAGACAGGCACTGCAGATGCTGCATCAGCAGGTTTCATGATCAATCTTCTTTCTATGGGAGTGGGCATATCTTATTATTTTCTATGATGAAGACAGTTACAAGATTAATGATTGCCACATTCATTCTTATGATGGCAGTACCTGCTCTGGGACAGTCTTCGGGCAGGAAAAGTGATACAATTGTCCTTGGGTCAGAAATTGTTCCCAGAGACACGACAAAGCATAAGCGTTTTACCAACAGACTTATTTCACCAAAAGGAGACTGGCAGTGCGGTCTGGCAGTAATGTATGCAGATTTCAATAGCTCCAATGCAGATTACATGCTTATTCTTCAGGGATTGGATGCTAAAGCTTCATTCCTCAGAATAGCGCCTGAGGCTTCATATACATTCAAGAACAATCACGCCATCGGTGCGAGATTTACATATACAAAGGCCGGTGGAATGCTCGATTCTGCTACTCTGGATCTTCTTGGCAATATGAGCCTTACAGCTGAAGAGGTGGATGCATCTACCAATACAATGGGAGCCAGCATATTCAAGAGGACTTATCTGGGAATTGACAGGCAGGGACGCTTCGGTATATTCTGGGATTATGTGCTCGGAGTTACCAGAAGCAGAACCCAGATTGCCTCTCCTGCATATTCAGTCAAGGATAAGATTAGCTTTGCCTTCGCTCCGGGAGTCATATATTTCCCAATGAACAATATATCTGTTCACGCCAATATCTCCATAGCTGATCTTTCATATGCTTCGACAACAGCCTATGAAGACTCCGGAATTGTCGGAACCCACAAGGGATGGAGAGCCCAGGCTGGTTTGAACATATTGAATCTTAACTTCGGACTGACCATACATCTGTAGAATGAAAAAGGCATTTATATATAAGTGTATTCCGCTTCTTTTTCTTGCTGTCGGTTGCATCAGTAATGACATACCATATCCTAAAGTGGTCCCGCATGTACTGTCATTGGATGTCCAGGATGCCTTATCTGTGGATATAGACCAGCAGACGCAGACAATCACTGTCTACGTATCGGAGACAACCGATCTGAGGCAGGTCAATGTGCGTTCTGTGTCTTTCGACAGTGAACTCGCCAAACCTTCAGTGCAACTTTCCGGCATGCTTGACTTAAGTCAGCCGCTGGAATTTACCGTCAGTACATATCAGGATTACCAGTGGACCATCAGGGCGGAAAGGCCGATAGAACGTTATTTTACCGTAGCCGGACAGATCGGAAGCTCTGTGATTGACCCGCAGAATTGCCGTGCAGTGGCAATGGTGGCAGAAGCTACCGACCTGAGCGACATTACAGTGACATCGCTTAAACTTGGCCCTCGCGATCTGAGCACGTATTCTATGGATAAGTCACAGATGAAGGATTTTGTCGATGGGCTGTCTGTCGATGTAACTGCTTTCGGCCAGACTCAGACCTGGATGCTCTATGTCGAGGTTACTGAAGTCAGTGTGGAGATCGTAAAGGTCAATCCTTGGACTTCGTCAGCTTATGTGACTGCGACTGCAGTGGCGGAAAACGGTGCACGATTCGAATATCGTCAGAAAGATACTCAGGAGTGGAATGTAGTTCCTGAAGCTGATGTGGCTTCTGATGGAGGAACATTCGTGGCTCATATCAAGAATCTCCTGCCGGAAACAGAGTATGAAGTGATGGTCATCTCTGCAGATGACAGGACTCCGGCTTCGGAATTTGTCACAGCAGCTGCTACAAGGATTCCGAACGGAAGCTTCGAATATGCAAGTCTTGTCAAAGGAACCAGCTATTATAAGTTCTATGATCCTGACTGCGGTGTGGAAGAAGGAGAATACATGTTCTGGGGATCCGGTAACGGTGAAGGATCGGAAGGTGTCAAAGGTTCTGCTAATATGGGTATCATCATTACTACTGTAGACACCCAGAACAAAGTCGATGGCAATCAGTCTGTATGCGCACAGACCAGTCAGATGGCCGGAATTCTTGCCGCCGGTAACCTTTTCACCGGTCAGTTTGCGGGACTTGTAGGTACAGAGGGCGGTATGGTCAATTTCGGACGTCCTTGGACTACCAGACCGGTCGCTGTCAAGATGTATTGCAGATATCTTACATCCAATATCGACATTATCGGTAAAAAGATGCCTCCGGGAATCACTCTGACCAATTCTGATTTCGACAGGGCTCAGATCAAGGTCGCTTTGGGAACCTGGGATTACAGGACATATGGTGGTTCCAAGGATTCTCCGGTCCATATAAATACGACTGATGCCAATACATTTGTCGATTTCTCAAAGGATCCAAGTACTATTGCGCATGGAGACTTGATAATCTATAATGACGGATATGTCCTCAATGGGCTTGATATGGTATCGGCTTCTACCGGTGAATGGGCAGAGTACATCATCCCGCTGGATTATCATGACATGGATAAGCTTCCGACCCACATCATCGTATCTTGTGCGGCCTCTCAGTACGGAGACTACTTTACGGGATGCAGCTCGTCGAAGCTGTGGATCGACAAGGTAGAACTTGTTTATTAGGATTTCCTACATAAAGAACATTGCAGTATATCCTGCTGCAAGTGCGACAATGCAATTGATGAGCTTCGCTACGGCGAAGCTCTTCTTGCTTTCTGCCAGAAGCGGAATTGAAGCGTGGCCGTCCTGAGAGATGCTGCTTGCAAGAAGGACGGGGAAAGGGATGGCTCCAGCGGCGAAGAGAGTGACAAAAATCATGTGAGGACCCGATTCCGGAATGATTCCTATTGCTGTAGCCAGCAGGATCATAAGCACAGTATTGTCACTGATCCACTTGTCGATGTCTATGTGTTGAAGTGCAACGCCCAGGAAAAGCAATACTCCGAAGGTCCATGCAAATATGGTCGGCAGATGCTTTCTGATGATATGGTTCCAGAAGTGCTCCTCTACGAAATGGTCTGAGCCAAGCAGCAGAACAGCAAGGACTATGAGACTTAGTACTGCAAACAGGACATTCATCCAGTCTTCGCTCAGCAGGTTTATGTGGAATGAGGCTTCTGTATTCTCTTCATGATGATGGTGGGCATGCTCGCATTCTTCAGTATGAATATGGTCGTGAACGCAGGTCTCTGTATGTATGTGCCCACTGTGTGCATCTGCAGCATGGGCACTATGATCATGGCCCAGTTGCCCGCTTGCCAAGGCAGCGATGAATACTGCCAGTCCTGTCAGCATGACGATCCTTTTCCATCCGTAATGTCTGCCACCTTTATGACTATGTGAGGCTTCATCGTGTACAAAATAACCATCAGGACATTCAGGGATACTTCCGCAGTCATCGTGCTCTTCTTTATCGCAACGTGATTTGTGGATCCGGTCATGAATCTGATCTGTTATTATTCCTGCTGCGATGGCTATGACAAAAAGCACTGCGAAAAGGATCAATGCCTGCTGCGGAATCATAGCCAGCATGACGAATGATTCATCTCCTGAAGAGGCGATCATCATGGCTACGAGAGCTCCGAAGCTCATCATCCTGTGCGTATATAACGATACTGTGGCAAAGCCTCCCATACAGCCCGGAATCGAGCCCAGAAGGGCTCCGAAGACCACCTGGCCGATCTTTGTCTTCCTTAGGCCTTTGAAAACAAGTCCTTTGGATTCTATGTTGAATGATTCGATCATCATCATCATTACCACCACAAGGCCGGTGATAAGGATGGCGTTTCTAAGTATGTCAATAAACAGATGCATTATTCCAATGTTCCGGAAATGAAGAGATTAACGATCGGTCTGAGAGGGGAGTTTGTGGTAAGAGTGACAATCTTCAGACATTCGCCCTTGGGAAGATCCTTGGTGTCGAGATGTACGCGGAATGTGATTTCTTCGCCCGGATCAGCAGCCGGTATGTCACTGTGCGAATAGCAGCATGAATCCACGTCCAGCTTATATACGCAGAAACAGGTCTTGCCCTCATTCTTCATCTTGTATGTAGCATGTATCTGTGTTCCCACCTTGGCCTTTCCGAATGAATATGTACTGGTTTCAAAGCGTGGCATAGATCCCTGCATCCTCTCCTCCTCAGTCATGTCATCGAAATTCTCCTTTGTGAAGGCCCAGAAACCGATCTTCTCATATTCCTTCCCATCGATTACCGGTACAGCCCAGTATTCGTTCCTGCCCCATTTGTTTCTGTCTGCGGATACAGTCGCTGTCAGTTCTGCCGTACTTTCTGCCGGTATGGGATTGGGGCGGACGGATACGTTCAGATTGTCCGAAATATTCTTGAATTCCACCTTTACAGGCTTAGAAGATATATTGGCTATCATCACAGTCTCGCTCTTGTCGCGTCCCTGTTCGAGATTGCCGCATCTTATCATATCCTCTTTCATGCCCATCGGACCGTGATGGACAGGGTAGAGTTCTGTCAAAGGACGCATCTTTTCGCGTGAAATACCCCTTAGTTTCAATATAATCGGTTTCTTGACATCGGAAAGATACAATGTGAGGCTTTTATCGAAAGGGTAGGGGCCTTCATCGTTTGAATAGGTAACTGATATCTTACCTGTTCCGCCTGGCTTTATCGGTTCTTTTGTCCATTCCACATCTGTACATCCGCAGGAAGATATCACATTATATATGACTGCAGGCTTGGTGCTTTTGTTCGTAATCGTGAATTCGCAGGATACGGGACCTGAGTCAAGCATTATATCTCCGAAGTTATGGACCATCTTGTCGATTTCAAGTCCATTCCCTATCTTTTCCTGAGCGTTCGAACTGATGGCGATAAATAAACCTGTTATAAGTGAAATGCAAAAACGAGTGATTCTTTCCATGATCTATGCTTTAGTCAGAACAAAGATAGCATAAATCGTTCTAACTCGATGTTTGAATATCGAAAATAATGTCTAAATTTGCATTGTAAATGTCCTCGTGGCATTGTGCTTGGAAACATTAACATTTTAAAAAGATAAGAAAATGGCTTACAGAATTACAGAAGACTGCGCAGCTTGTGGAACATGCTTGCCAGAGTGCCCGGTTGGCGCTATTTCAGAGGGTGACATCTATAAGATCGATCCAAACGCTTGCATCGACTGCGGTACTTGCGCAGACGCTTGCCCAATGGGTGCAATCGTAGCAGGTGAGTAATCTTTAAAAGATTATCAGAAAATAAAAAAGCAGGTTTCACTGAAGAAACCTGCTTTTTTATTTGGTTGAGGGATTACCCCTACTCCTTTGGAGCAGAGGTAATCTCGATCAAGTTATTCTGTGCGAGAACAGCCTGAAGTACAGCCTTTACATCTTCTGGTGTAACGCTGTTTACAGCAGCCTCGTACTCAGCATCATAATCGTAGCCATGCTCAAGGTACTCGCTGATGTTGTTCATCCAGTATGAGTTGTTGAGTCTTGTCTCAGGAATGTTCTTCTTGAAGTTCTCGATTGCCATGTTGAACTTTTCGAGCTCAGGGCCGTTTTCAGCAAGTTCCTTCAGACCCTTGAGTGCAAGTTCGCGAAGCTTAGGAGCCTGCTCAGGGTTTGTGTCGAATGAAATCTGGATTACAACTCTTTCCTCAGGCTCTCTCTGACCTACCATTGCAGTTCCTACACCGTATGTACCGCCTTCATCCTCACGGATTGTCTTGGTATAGATCATGTCGAGTACATAGTTAGCTACTTCGAGAGCAACCTCAGTCTTGGTGTCCACAGGCATATATGCTGTGTAAACCTGAAGTACTGTCGACTTCGGTGTCTCCATAGCTATCTTTACGGTTTCATCTACCTTACCCTTGATGATAGAGATTATATTGTCTTTGTTCACCTGGTCTGCCTTCTTGCCCTTAGCAATAGAACCGATATACTTTTCTACGAGAGGCTTGATCTCAGCTGGGTTTACATTACCGACGATATTGAGTGTCGCGCCGGCAGCGTCCTTGAAGAGCTCACGATATACTCTCTCGATTGTAGCGAGGTTAGCTTTTGCGAGAGTTTCGTCGTTGAGCTGTACGATACGTGGGTTGTTGCCGTAGAGGATCTTGTTCATCTCGTTCTGGAAAATGAACTGAGGATTGTTGGCAATATTAGGGAGGATAGCCTTGATCTGCTGGATACCGGTCTCGTACTCCTTCTCGTCGAAACGTGGGTCAGCAAAGTAGAGGTAAGCGATCTGAAGTGCTGTCTCGAAGTCCTTAGGGGTGCTTGAACCGCTTACACCGTGCTTTGTTCCTCCGATATATGGAGATACGCTGAGGTTCTTTCCTGCGAGCATCTTAGGAACCTGAGTGCCAGAGAACTTTGAAATTCCGGCATTGCTCTGGAAGAGTGCCCAGATATTGTCCTCGAATGAAACCTTATCTTCTGTAGATACGAGGCTCATACCTCCGTCCATGCTGATGTTGAAGAGGATCTGATCCTGCTTGTACTGAGTAGGGAGGACCACTACCTTCACACCATTCTTGAGAGTCCACTCTGTAGCCCCGTAGATTGTCTGGCCTTCCTTCTTGACCTTGGAACCCTTGAGGGCCTCGCTGATGAAAGGCTCGTTGAGGTTCTCTTCTACGTTAGCAGCGATCTCTGCGTTCTTGACAGCAGCAAGAACAGCCTTGATCTCCTCCTCTGTAGGGTTGGTGAGGCCGGCCTTCTCAGGACCATTGTAAAGAATCACCATGTTCTCATCTGTAAGGAGCTGTGCTGCCACCTGGCTGAGAAGTGCTGCATTGAGCTGAGAGCATACCATCTGAGCAAGCTGAAGTTCCATTTCAGGCTCCATATATGGCTCGTTGTCGTAGAAGTTATAGAGAAGAGGATATACGAACTCTGCATTCTTACGTGTCGGTGCAGCCTCTACTCTACGCTCGTAGCTGCTGATGATGTTCTCTTTTGCGCGCTGAACTTCTCCGTCTGTGAAGCCGAATCTCTTCATCTTCTCAAGTTCGGTCATGAATGCTGTGAAAGCGTTGATTGCGTCACCTTCCTTGAATGATACAGAACCTTCTGTAGCATCGCAAGAGTTGCAGAGGTTGCTGATATAGAAACTTCCTCCAAGGAACGGTGCGTCAGGCTGTGATGTGATGTCTGTGAAACGCTCGCGCATGATCAGACGTATGTATGTCTTGATGATATCCATCATGAATGCTACATCAGTATTCATGAGTTCCTTAGGCATAGGTTCGCTCTTCCACATTACCTCAATGCTTGAAGAAGTCATTTCTGGATCGGTAAGGATACCGATGATAGGCTCTACATTGTCCGGAATCTTGTGAAGTACCTTTGGCTGTGGGTTCACAGCAGCAGGGATGTCGGCGAAGATGGTCTTGATCTTATTCTCCACTTGATCCACATCCACATCTCCGACGACGATGACTGCCTGAAGATCAGGACGGCACCAAGTCTCGTAGAAACGTGTGAGGCTCTCGTATTTGAAAGTCTTGAGCTGCTCTTCACCACCGATAAGGGTTCGTCTTGCGTAAGGAGTGTCTCCGTAGTAATAAGGGAGTGACTTCTCGAAAAGTCTCCAGCTTGCGTCGTTTCTTGTACGTTTTTCCTCGAGAATCACGCCTCTTTCCGCATCGATCTCAGCAGGATCGTTGGTAACGAAATGAGAATAGTCATGCAGCACGAGAAGGCAAGAGTCGAGGATGCTTTCCCTTACGACAGGTATGTTGTTGAGCATGTACTGAGTCTGCTCGAAGCCTGTAGATGCGTTGATGTTTCTTCCGAACTCAGCTCCGATGCTCTGAAGCCACTCGAGAAGGCTCTTTCCAGGGAAGTTTTTCGTTCCGTTGAAGCACATGTGCTCGAGGAAGTGTGCGAGACCGTCCTGGTCATCGTCCTCCTGGAATGCTCCGACGTCAGTTGCAAGGTAGAACTCAGCCCTCTGTGCAGGCTGGTCGTTGTGGCGGATGTAATAAGTCATACCGTTTTCGAGCTTGCCGGTTCTTACGGCAGGATCGTTAGGAAGCGGTGTCTGACCGAATGCCATTGCTGCAGCGAAGATGGCTGCAATGAAAATAAATAAACGTTTCATACTTTAAATTTTATGTTCGTTTTGGTTATATGCGTTTAGGTCATTGGACGCAATAAAGCCTTATAAACTACAAATGTAATTAAAAAATCAGTAACTTTGCGTAAAATAGCAGATTATGTTTGAGGATTTCAGACTTAAAGTTTTTATGGCGGTAGCCACTGAAGGCAGTTTTACAAAAGCTGCTGCAGTTCTCGGCATTTCACAGCCTGCCGTAAGCCAGAATATAGCCGAACTGGAGAAGTCTTCAGGACGCAAGTTTTTCGAGAGGCTTCGTGGTGAAGTCCATCTTACTCCTCAGGGAGAAATATTCCGGGAATATGCTGTTAAAATGCTTGCTCTGGGTGAGTCTGCCTCAAATATGTTCTCAAATCTGCAGTCCTGTGCCGTCAAGATCTCTGTTTCGGAAGAACTGTATGCCTATTATCTGGCGCCGGCATTGGAATCTTTCATTACGGTACATCCTGAAATCGTGATCGAACGTGCGATATTTGAGGATGCGGACCTTACTTTCATTCTTCAGCCATCATCGGATTCGGCATTCGAAGTGCCGTCGGAATCAATTGCCCGTCTCAGAATCTCCGTGTCAGGCACACCAAAAATGGGTGACTATAAAGCCACCCATGAAAAAACGAAATATTTCGATGTTCTTTTCCGGCCCACTCCGGCATTTGCATGTACCAGAGTGTGCCGTGTCCTTAAAGATTACTTGGCAAGTCTCTTATAGGTCTCGAGACGGAGCTTCGCGAATTCCTCTGTCTTCTGGAGGAGTTCCTCTGCTGAGTCAGGATACATCTTGTAGAGAGATGCGAATCGAACCTCACCCTTGAGGAAGTCCTGGAACTTGCTCCAGTCCGGCTCCTTGCTGTCGAGAGTGAACGGATTCTTCTCTGTTCCCTCGAGAGCAGGATTATATCTGTAAAGATGCCAGTAACCGCACTCTACTGCAAGCTTCTCTTCCTTCTGGCTCAGACCCATACCAGCCTTGAGACCATGGTTGATACAAGGTGCATAGGCAATGATGAGTGATGGTCCGTCATATGCCTCAGCCTCCTTGATTGCGTTGAAGTACTGTGCAGGAGATGCTCCCATTGCCACCTGAGCGACATATACATATCCGTAGCTCATTGCCATCATACCGAGGTCTTTCTTGCGTACGCGCTTTCCTGAAGCAGCGAATTTCGCGATCGCTCCCGCTGGCGTAGCCTTTGAAGACTGTCCGCCTGTGTTCGAGTAAACCTCTGTGTCGAGAACGAGGATGTTCACATTCTCGCCTGATGCGAGTACGTGGTCGAGTCCGCCGTATCCGATATCGTATGAAGCACCGTCACCACCGATGATCCACTGGCAGCGTGCAGGGATGAATGTCTTGTACTCTACGAGTCCCTTGCAGACGTCGCAGCTGCAAGCCTCGCAAAGAGGGATGAGCTTGTCGGCAACCTCACGTGTAACCTTTGCATCCTCCTTGTTCTCAAGCCACTGAGTGAAGAGAGCCTTCATCTCGTCTGTGCAGCATGAGCATGCAAGACCCTGCTCCATGAGCTTGGCTACAGTCATTCGTGCTCTGTCAGAACCGAGCTTCATACCGAGACCGAATTCGCAGAAGTCCTCGAAAAGTGAGTTAGCCCAAGCCGGACCGTGACCTTCGGAGTTCTTGCAGTAAGGAGATGCCGGGAATGATGCTCCGTAGATTGAAGAACATCCTGTAGCGTTGGCGATCATCATGTGGTCACCGTAGAGCTGGGTGATGGTCTTGATGTATGGAGTCTCACCGCAGCCTGCGCAGGCTCCTGAGAACTCGAAGAGAGGCTGAGCGAACTGAGCGTTCTTGATATTGCCTGTCTTAGGCTGCACATTGTCCTTGTAACCGATGTGAGCGTGCAGGTAGTCGAAGTTCTTCTGCTCTGCCTCCTGGCTCTGAAGTGGCTTCATGACGAGAGCCTTCTCCTTTGAAGGACATACGTCGGCACAATTGCCGCAGCCTGTACAGTCGAGAACTGAAATGCTTATTCCGAATTTGTATTCCTTGAACACTGCCTTACCCTGCTGGAGCTTTACTCCTTCTGGAGCAGCTGCTGCCTCTTCATCTGTAAGAAGGAACGGACGGATGGCTGCGTGAGGGCAGACAAATGCACAGTTGTTACACTGGATACAGTTGTCAGCCTGCCACTCCGGAACCTTCACTGCCACGCCACGTTTCTCGTATGCTGATGTTCCGGCAGGAATAGTGCCGTCAACATATTCGTTGAATACGCTTACAGGGAGTGTGTCACCTGCCTGGGCATTGACCACGTCGGCGATTTCCTTGACGAATGCTGGAGCAAGACGGTCCTTGTTAGGATTCTCGAACTTGGCTGTGATATCCTTCCAGTCAGCCGGGATCTCTACCTTGGTGTATTCTCCACCTCTGTCAACGGCAGCATAGTTCATGTTCACGATGTGCTCGCCCTTCTTGCCGTAGCTCTTCACGATAGCCTTCTTCATGTAGCCTACAGCCTCCTCGTAAGGGATGATGCCTGTGATCTTGAAGAATGCAGACTGGAGGATGGTGTTGGTGCGTCCGCCGAGTCCGATCTCAGATGCGATCTTTGTAGCGTTGATGATGTAAAGGGTGATGTTCTTCTTTCCGATGACAGCCTTCACGTGGTCAGGGATTCTCTTGAGAGTCTCTTCCTCGTCCCAGAGGCTGTTGAGAAGGAGGGTGCCGTTCTGCTTGATGCCCTTGAGAACGTCATACTTGGTAAGGTATGATGGAACGTGGCAGGCAACGAAGTCAGGAGTTCCTACAAGATAAGGAGCCTTGATAGGGAGGTCTCCGAAACGGAGGTGCGAGCAAGTATATCCGCCTGACTTCTTTGAGTCATAGTCGAAATATGCCTGGCAGTATTTAGGAGTGTTGTCACCGATGATCTTGATGGTGTTCTTGTTGGCTCCGACAGTACCGTCTGAACCAAGTCCGAAGAACTTGCACTCTGTAGTACCCGGTTTCACGATAGAGAACTCTTCCTTCTGAGGGAGTGACTTGAATGTCACGTCGTCAACGATGCCGATGGTGAAACCGTCCTTAGGCTCAGCCATGTCGAGGTTCTCATATACAGAAACGATCTGTGCAGGGGTGGTGTCCTTAGATGAAAGACCATAACGTCCTCCCACTACGAGTGGTGCATCCTCCACTCCCTGGAAAAGAGCCTTGATGTCAAGGAACAATGGCTCTCCGAGTGCTCCCGGCTCCTTGGTTCTGTCGAGAACCGCGATTCTCTTCACGCTCTTAGGAAGAGCCTTCATGAAGTATTTCGCAGAGAATGGTCTGTAAAGACGTACGATCATTACGCCGACCTTCTTGCCCTGAGCGGTGAGATAGTCGATAGTCTCCTTGATTGTCTCAGTCACAGAACCCATAGCGATGATGATGTTCTCTGCCTCAGGATCTCCATAGTAGTCGAAAGGACGGTATTCGCGGCCTGTAAGCTCGCTGATCTCGCCCATGTAGCGTGCCACTACATCAGGAACTGCGTCGTAGTACTGGTTGCAGGCCTCGCGTGCCTGGAAATAAACGTCGCCGTTCTGCGCAGTACCGCGTGTTACAGGTGAGTCTGGTGAAAGAGCCTTCGCGCGGAACTTAGCAAGCGACTTGGTGCTTACCATGCCCTTGAGCGCCTCCTCGTCGATGAGCTCGATCTTCTGGATCTCGTGTGATGTACGGAATCCGTCGAAGAAATGGAGGAAAGGAATGCTTGACTTTATTGTTGAAAGGTGTGCGACTGCTGCCATGTCGAGGGCCTCCTGTACAGAAGCTGAAGCAAGCATTGCATATCCGGTCTGGCGGCATGCCATTACGTCCTGGTGGTCGCCGAAGATAGAAAGTGCGTGAGATGCAAGTGCACGTGCAGATACATGGAATACTGTAGGGAGCATCTCACCTGCGATCTTATACATGTTCGGAATCATCAGGAGCAGACCCTGTGATGCTGTGAATGTCGTGGTGAGGGCACCCGCCTGAAGTGAACCGTGAACAGCTCCGGCTGCTCCGCCTTCGCTCTGCATCTCGGTTACCTTCACTACTTCTCCGAAAAGGTTCTTCTTTCCCTGTGCTGCCCACTCGTCTACATATTCTGCCATTGTAGATGATGGCGTGATAGGGTAGATCGCTGCATGCTCACTGAAAAGGTAAGCAATGTGCGCTGCTGCCCAGTTACCGTCACATGTGACGAATTTTTTCTCGTTTGCCATAGTATGTTATTTAATGTGTTTGATACGAATTCCAATTTTATGCCCGTTCGAAGTGGGCCGACAAATCGTACAAATTTAATGAAAAATATTTAAAGGTGTTCTAAATTTATTGAAAATAAAAGACCGGCGTGGTTGCACCGGCCTTGTCTATAAACTCTGGTGTCCTTCTGTGATGACTTCTTTTCCTCCGATTTTGGAAACGAGCCCTTGCAATACCTGCCCCGGGCCAAGTTCTATGAAATGTCCGGCTCCGTCCTCCAGCATATTCTTCACACTCTGGGTCCATTTGACAGATGATGTCAATTGGCTGAGAAGATTGGCCTTGATCTCTTGAGGATCCGTTGATGGCAAGCCTGTAACATTCTGATATACAGGACATGTCGGTTTGTGGAATATCGCATTCTCGATTCCTTCCGCCAGTTCGGCTCTCGCAGGCTCCATAAGAGGTGAATGGAATCCTCCTCCTACGGCGAGCGGCAATGCCCTTCGCGCACCGGCTTCCTTCATTCGGACGCAGGCCTGTTCGACGGCAGCTTTTTCTCCGGAAATGACAATCTGGCCGTCGCAATTGTAGTTGGCTGCGGCCACTATGCCGTCAATGCCGGCGCAGATTTCCTCTACTTTTTCTGCAGGCAATGCCAATATCGCTGCCATAGCTCCTGGGGCAGCCTCGCATGCTTTCTGCATTGCCCTGGCACGTATCGCTACAAGACGGAGTCCTTCCTCGAAATCCATGGCGCCTGCTGCAACAAGTGCCGAGAATTCTCCCAACGAATGTCCTGCTACCATGTCAGGCTGGAAATCCGGAAGACATTTTGCTATGACTACCGAGTGCAGGAATATTGCGGGCTGGGTGACATTTGTCTGCTTGAGATCGTCGGCGGTGCCGTTGAACATTATGTCTGTAATGCGGAAGCCCAGGATTTCATTTGCCTTTTCGAGCATTTCCCTGGCGGTGGCATTGTTTTCGTAAAGATCCTTTGCCATACCGGGAAATTGTGATCCCTGTCCTGGAAATATATATGCCTTTTTCATCGTTTGTATATAAATTTGTCTATCTTTGCATCAATATACATGCCCTTGTAGTTTAATGGATAGAATTTCAGATTCCGGTTCTGACGGTTGCGGTTCGATTCCGCACGGGGGTACAAAGAAGGGGCTTCGGCCCCTTTCTTTGTACTCGGTGTCTTTGTACTCGGTGTCTTTGTACCTGCGAGGGTTATTTGCACCATTGATCCAGCCAGCGGAAGTATTCTCTGTGCCACAGAAGGGCATTCTGCGGCTTCAGGATCCAATGGTTCTCGTCCGGGAAGATGAGAAGTCGTGACGGTACTCCCATCATCTGGGCACAGTTGTATGCTGCCATTCCTTCGTCTACCGGTACTCTGTAGTCCATTCCTCCGTGAATCACCATAAGAGGTGTATGCCAATTAGTTACGAGCTTATGAGGTGATAGCGCATAATGACGTACAGCTTTAGGATCATTGCTCCAAGGCGAGCCTCCCTGCTTGATGCCTCCGAATGTGACACCGTCTCCAGCCGGGCCGACAGGACAGTCTGCTGTGCCTACGCGAGGATCGAACTCAGCTTCATGAAGACCGCCATTGTCGAAGTTAGGAAACCACATCTCCTCTGTAGTCATGTACATATGCTCCTCGTTGAAGATACCCGCATGAGCGATGAATGCGTCGAATACATCGCCGTGGGTTCCGCAGAGATAATATACCGAATATCCGCCATAGCTGGCTCCGCATGCAGCCATCTTGCCCACGTATGGCTCTGTCTTGACTTCCTTGGCAGCCGCAAGGTAATCCTGCATGTTCAGGCCAGGGTAGTCTCCCGAAATCTGTTCTGTCCATTCCTGACCGAATGCTGTAGTGCCTCGTCTGTTAGGAAGTACTACCACATAACCCTGAGATGCCATCAGACGGTAGTTCCATCTGTATGACCATCCCTGACTGAGCGTGCCCTGAGGACCTCCAAGGCAGATGGTGATAGCCGGATACTCGTTTGCCGGATCGAACTGAGGCGGGTAAAGTACCCATGTCAGCATATCCTTTCCATCCACTGTCTTTACATAACGTGCTTCGGTCTTATGCTCGGCAAGCTGTGAAAGAAGATGCTCGTTCTCCTTTGTTATCTGGGTGTATTGAGCTCCGTCGGTTCTGAGATCCACAGCGACGAGTTCGGTAGGGAAGTCCATGCTGCACCAGGTAGTATAGAGACATCTGCTTCCGTCCTCGCGAACTTCGATATGGAATGGAGATCCGAAGTCGTACCACATATCCTCTCCTGTGAGACGCTCGATCTTCCATCCTTCTCCGTCAGCCACGGCCTCGAATATACCCTGAAGACCTTCGGCCAGTGATGCGAAGTAAATCCTCTGTGAGTCATCTGACCATACCGGTCCGCTTACATTGTACTTGAAGTCTGCTGTGATGTCCTTTATGTCGGTGACTGCCGGCATGCTTCCCTCCCGGGAAACTGAAGCTATCATAAGTCTCTGCTTGTCAGCTTCATATCCGTCTCTTTCCATGCTTATCCAGCAGATCTTCGATCCGTCAGGACTCCATACCGGGTCGGTGTCGTAACCGCCCTTCATGTCGATTACTCCAGTCTCTGCTGTCTCTACATTATATATGTATATCTCGGTGTTGGTCGAGAAAGCATACTTCTTGCCCACGAGCTTGCGGCATGAATATGCGATGAACCTGCTGTCAGGGCTCCAGCAAAGCTGCTCCAATCCTCCGAACGGCTCTGTCGGAAGTTCATAAAGCTCGCTTTCTCCGGCCAGCAGGTCGGTTCCGGCCTTGACTCCGCCTTTCTTGAATGCGAAATCACTGACATAAGTATGAGGAATCTCCATTACGGTATGATCCCAATGTCTGTACATGAGGTCGTCAGTGGTATATGCAGTCGCCTTGTCCAGGTCTGCATAACAGTCTGAAGGAGATTTCACAGCGCTCTTGATGTAGCTTACGTACATTACTTTCTTCTGGTCCGGCGAGAGCTTGAACTCGCTGATACCTCCCGGAATGTCGCTGACCTGCTTCAGCGCGGACAGCTTCCACTTTCCGCCTTTTTCCGATATTAATGCCGACCATATCTGGCCTCCCATAAGAAAGACGATGCGTTTGCCGTCAGCGCTCCAGCGTGCATTGCTGATGCTTTTCCCTGAATGGGTGAGCTCCTGAGCATCACTTCCGTCCAGGGCACATATCGCGAGATTGCGTACGCTCTTGTTGTCTGTAGTAGAGGTGTAGCTTACACCATATAATATGTGTTTCCCGTCAGGGCTCACCTGCGGATCGGAGAGTCTTCCGAATGCCAGAAGTACCTCCGGAGTCATCTGACCGTTTTCCACAGTCAGGCTGCTTTTGGCAATATAGCCTTCTTCGTCGAATCCTTTTCTGCTGTGTGTCATTGTTTTGGCGATAATTGCAATTCCTGCTGAAATACCCAATACTATGCAAACCTTGTAAAGGGCGTCGGCAAAATTCTTGAAACTCATATGCTTTATAGTTTATATTTTTCTGCTGCTTTTCTGTGTTCTTCGGCTACCTGAGTCCTTATGTCTTCCGGATTGATGACTTCCAGACCGCTTCCGTATTTGCAGAACTCCATGATAAGAGCCTTGTTCGGACATACGAATATGCTGAATGTCACGGACTCATTGTCCGAGCAGACCTCCTGCTGGCTTTTGTGGATCGGCAGGTCTCGAAGGAAGCGCGCATCTGTCGCATTGGTCCTGAAAGTTATACTTCTGCCTTTTTCTTCCGGGATATAGATGCCGAAACTTGTGGAAAATAATTCGTCTACGTCGAAATTCTTCGGCATGCGGAATGACTCCCCTGTAAGTTCAAGCCCCTGTATCCTGTCGAGTCCGTATACTCGCAATGCCTTTCGCTCCATGCAGTAAGCTACTAAATACCAGCGTTTTGCAAATTCCTTTACGGCATATGGCCTGAGTGTGTATGAATCGGCTTCCGCACTCGTATATTTCTGATATTGAATCCTTATCTCGCGGTTTTCCGTCATAGCCTCCATTATCGATGTGAGATGCCTGTGGCCTGACGGAATGTCTTCCACCGAAACTCTTCCGGAAAGCCTTTCCTTTCCGAGTGAAAGCATATTGTTTACTGTAAAGGTGTTGATGAGCCAGGCAGTTTCGGCATTGTCATCTGTGACATCGTCAGTGCAGCCGATGAAGTAACGGTTTGTGCTTCTGTTGCATTCGATCCTGATGCCGAACACTTCTTCCACGGCTTCCCTGTGGTTGTTGAAGGTGCGGCGGGAGTACGGACTGTCGAAGCGATTCTCCCATCTGTCACTGATATCGCCCAGGCTCAGGCCGTTCTCTCCGGCTCTGATGAATGTCTGGACGAGCCAGATGTATTTCTGCAATAATTCGGTTACCATATTGTTTTAGCTTATCTTGCTATAATCCTTGATCTGATATTTCTCTTTGCGTAATTCCTTTCTCAGCAGCTGATTGCGGTCTGATGTAAGCGCGGGATCCTCGCGCAGTACGGCATCAGCGCAGTCCCTTGCGGTATTGAGAATCAATCCGTCTTTTGCAAGTGATGCAATGTTCAGACTGATAGGGAGTCCGCTTTGCTGAGTGCCTTCAAGATCTCCGGGGCCTCTCATCTTCATATCTTCCTCGGCAAGTTCGAAACCATTCTCAGTAGCGCACATCAGCTCGATTCTGTGACGGGATTCCTTGCTCATCTTCTGTCCTGTCATCAGGACGCAATAAGATTTCTCGCTACCTCGTCCCACCCTGCCTCTGAGCTGATGCAGCTGGCTCAGACCGAACCTTTCGGCGCTTTCGATCACCATTACCGATGCATTAGGGACGTCCACTCCTACTTCGATCACCGAGGTGGCTACAAGGATGTCTGCCCGTCCGGCTGCGAAGGCGTCCATATTGAACTTCTTCACGTCATTGAGCTGCTTGCCGTGGACGATGGCAGTCTTATAGTCCGGGAACGGGAACTTTTGCATTATTTCTTCCGCTCCTGCTTCAAGACTTTGATAGTCAAGTTTTTCTGTCTCATTGATCAGCGGATATACTATGAATACCTGTCTGCCGATGGCTATCTGGTCGCGCAGGAATTTGTACAGTACAGGCCTTTTCCCCTCTGTCGCATGTATCGTCTGCACCGGCTTTCTTCCAGGGGGCAATTCATCGATTACGGAAACGTCCAGATCTCCGTAAAGAGTCATTGCCAGAGTGCGGGGGATAGGGGTGGCTGTCATTACCAGCACGTGGGGCGGTGCCTCGCTGGCGGCCTTGCGCCAAAGCTTGGATCTCTGTTCCACGCCGAAACGATGCTGTTCGTCGATTATTGCCAGCCCGAGATTGCGGAACACTACATTATCCTCTATCAAGGCATGCGTTCCGACGATTATTCCGATGCTTCCGTCCTCCAGCCCGCTGTGGACTTCTCTCCTTTCCGATGCCTTGCTGCTTCCGGTCAACAGCGCCGAACGGACTCCGGTAGGTGCAAGGAATTTCTGGATATTCTTGAAATGCTGCTGTGCAAGAACCTCTGTAGGGGCCATTATGCATGCCTGGTATCCGTTGCCGATGGCAATCAGGGCAGTCAGTACGGCCACCATTGTCTTTCCGCTGCCGACATCTCCCTGAAGCAGACGGTTCATCTGGTGCCCGCTCTTCATGTCCTCCCTGATCTCGGTTATCACTCTTTTCTGTGCTCCGGTCAGCGGGAATGGCAGTGAATTGTAACAATCATTGAATGCCTGACCGACAAGCGGCATCCTTATTCCTTTGTCGGCGCGGCTTCTGACATATTTCTGTTTCAGGAGTGATAGCTGGAGGTAGAAAAGCTCCTCGAATTTCAGCCTGTATTTAGCCTTTTCCAGCGAAGCCATATCCTTCGGGAAGTGTATGTTCCTGATGGCAAAATGAAGCGGGACCAGTCCGTATTGTTTCATCAGGTATTCCGGCATTGATTCCTCGAAGTAATGCAATCCTCTTTCCAGTGCGGCCTCCATCAGCTTGTTCATGACCTTTCCCGTGATGCCTCCGTTCTTGAGCTTTTCTGTACTCGGATATACACCTGTCATTGCTGAGGAATCTGATGCCGCTGCAGATGAGGGGATTGCGTCGATCTCGGGATGCACCATGTTGATCCTGCCGTTGAAGGCTGTGGGTTTTCCGAAGAATATGAACTCCGATCCAGGCTTCAGCTTCTCTGCAACCCATTTGATTCCTTTGAAGAAAACCAGCTCTATTTCGCCTGTGCCGTCACTGATCCAGACGCTGAGTCGCTTCTTTTCGATAACATCCACCCTCATCACCCTGGCCTTTATCTGAATGTAAGCCATATCAGGTCTGGCTTCGGAGATCCGGACGAATGAGCTGCGGTCGATGTACCTGAACGGATATAGTTTCAGCAGCTCGCCGACCGTTCCGACCGCAAGCTCCTTCTTCAGCAGGGCAGCCCTCTTGGGCCCGACACCCGGAAGAAACTGAATGTCCATATCCAATCCGTTTTGTGCCATATACTGGCAAATCTAATAAAAAATCCGCTTTCTTCATATGATTTATGCCAACAATTTTGTCGCCATATATTCCCGGGCATGCTTCCGGGCTCTCATGGAGGTGCGCGAAAACAACCCCTATGAGAGTCCGGGAAAGCCATATTGACAGTTTTGTGGAAAAATTTATATATTTGTAAGTTGATTTGAAAAATTCCTATTGAAAATATGGCAAGAAAACTAGTTGTGGGTATTACCCAGGGAGACGGAAACGGCATCGGTTATGAGGTTATCATCAAGGCCCTTGCAGATGAAAGGATGCTGGATCTGTGCACTCCTGTGATCTATGGATCATCCAAGATATTCGGTTTCTATAAAAAACAGATCCATAATATCGACCAGATAAATACGAATGTGATCAATTCTGCAAAGGATGTTCATCAGAAGAGAGTCAATATCGTCAACTGCCTGCCGGAGAATGTCTTTGTGGAACCTGGCCAGGCTACTGCCGAGTCTGCAAAGGCGGCGATGATCTCTTTGGAAAGAGCGGTGGAAGATATAAAGGAAGGACATATCGATGTTCTTGTTACAGCTCCTATCAATAAAAGAGCGATGGCGGGTGAAGGTTTCGGATATACCGGTCATACCGAGTATCTGGAGAAACAGTTCGGTGTGGACGAGGTCGCTATGATCATGGTATGCGACAGACTTAAGGTAGGTGTCGTGACCGGTCATATAGCATTGAAGGATGTCGTGACCAGCATCACTAAGGAAAAGATATTGAGCAAGCTCCGTCTGATGAAGGTATCCCTTGAGAGAGATTTCGGAATAGATGCTCCTAAGATTGCCGTGCTTGGCCTGAATCCGCATTGCGGTGACGGCGGACTTCTCGGAGACGAGGAGCAGCAGATCATTCTTCCGGCTGTCCAGGAGGCTAATGCGGAAGGTATTCTTGCCTTCGGACCTTATTCTCCGGATGGCTTCTTCGGTTCTTCTTACGGAAAGTTTGATGCTGTTCTCGCGATGTATCACGACCAGGGACTTACTCCTTTCAAGGCATTGGCGTTTGAGGAGGGAGTCAATTATACTGCGGGTCTTCCGATCGTAAGGACTTCTCCGGATCATGGTACTGCTTATGAGATGGCCGGAAGGGATATGGCGGATCCACGTTCTATGATGGCGGCGATCTATACTGCAATCGATATCTTCAACCGTCGTGCAGACTATGATGACCTGGTGGAGAACCGTATGACCATCAAGATGCCGGATACAGAGATCAAGCCTAAGGGCGGAAGAATCATAGAGTAGGCAATGGCAGAATCAAGTCAGCAGGCGAGACCGCCGATATTTCTTTATACTGACGGGGCATCCAGCGGTAATCCGGGTCCCGGGGGATATGGTGTGGTGCTCAAATGTGGTGCCCATCAGATGGAGATGTCGGAAGGATTCAGTCTCACGACCAATAACAGGATGGAGCTTCTGGCGGTGATAAAAGGGCTGGAAGCTATCAGATGGCAGAATGCAGAGGTTCACGTGACCAGTGATTCCTCCTATGTCGTCAATGCGATCAATCAAGGATGGCTGGAAAACTGGAGGCGCAGGAGCTTTGCAAAGGTTAAGAATCCGGATCTATGGATGAGATTGCTTCCCCTTCTTCAGAAACACAGGGTGGCATTCCATTGGATAAAAGGTCATGCGGGTCATCCTGAAAATGAGCGCTGCGATGCTCTGGCGGTAGCAGCCGGGGCAGGTGCCGTGGCCAAAGGAATCCAGTTGCCTCCGGATACCGGATATGTTCAAGATGAATCACTCTTATAGGTTATGAATGTAATCCATACTGACATAGAGGGACTTGTAATCATAGAACCAAAGCTGTTCAAGGATCAGCGTGGTTACTTTTTCGAGTCGTTTTCTCAGAGGGAGTTTGACGAGAAAGTAGCTCCTGTGCATTTCGTGCAGGATAATGAGAGCAAGTCTTCATACGGCGTAGTGAGAGGTCTTCATTTCCAGAAACCTCCTTATGAACAGGCCAAGCTGGTGCGTGTGGTCAAAGGCAGGGTGCTGGATGTGGCTGTGGATCTGAGGAAAGGATCTCCGACATTCGGACGTCATGTCTCGGTGGAACTCTCAGAGGATAATCACCTTCAGTTTTTCATCCCCAGAGGATTCGCCCACGGATTCTGTGTCCTTTCTGACGAGGCTGTATTTCAATATAAGTGTGATAATTATTATGCTCCCCGGAGTGAGGGTGCGCTCAGATGGGATGACCCTGATCTGGCCATCGACTGGAAGATTCCTTCGGAAGATGTGTCTCTGTCTGACAAGGACAGGAATAATCCCGGATTCAAAGAATCGGAAGATGTGTTCTTCTTTTAATCGGATTGCGATATGAATATATTGGTGACAGGCGCCGGTGGCCAGTTGGGAAAGGCCTTGAGGCAAATCTCAGAACTGTCCGGACACAGATGTCTCTTTACTGATGTCCGTCCAGAGGGCGAGGTCGTGGCATTGGATATCACGGATGGAAATGCCGTGGCCCGTATGCTGGATGAGTATGATATTGATATTGTGGTCAATTGTGCTGCTTATACCGATGTGGAGAGGGCGGAGACAGATGTGGAGATTGCTCGTAGGGTAAATGCTTTTGCGGCGGGTGTGGTAGCCGGTGAAGTCGCGCGGAAAAATATATCACTGATACATGTTTCTACGGATTATGTCTTTGATGGACAATCAAATAAGCCGTATGATGAGAATGCCGTTCCCGGGCCTTTGAGCGTATATGGATGTACCAAGCTCGAGGGTGAAAGCTTGATAAGAGAGTCCGGGTGCAGACATCTTATAATCAGGACGGCATGGCTTTATTCCAACGGATCCCGCAATTTCTTCAATACAATAGTCAATAAGACGGCTTCATTGTCCGAGATGAAGGTGGTCGTAGACCAGGTGGGGACTCCGACTTATGCTCCGGATCTTGCACATGCGTTGTTCCATATAATTGACAGGTGGACCGGCGGATCTTCCGGTGTGTATAATTACACAGATCTGGGCGTATGCTCGTGGTATGATTTTGCGGTGGCAATCCGCGATGCTGTGGGGCATATCTGCAATATAAAGCCTTGTCTTTCATCCGAATTCCCGACTAAGGCATGCCGTCCGCATTATTCTGTTCTGGATAAAAGCAGGATCATGCGTGATTTCGGTCTGGATATTCCTCATTGGACGGAGTCTCTGCGTCTGTGCGTCATGGATTATGAATCTGCTCTCTGACAGGACATGTTGACATTTTCCTGTCTTTTTGCGTGTCGATTTGGCAGTTTGTGGCCGTCATTTTTGAAATTTGCGTAAATGTCACTATATTTGCAAGTTGTGTGTACTGTTGTGCATGCAACTTCTTTTGATTAATAAATATACTACAGATATGTCATTTACAGACGTTTTCAAAAAGATTTTCGGAACCAAGGCCGATCGTGATATGAAGGCCATAAGGCCTACCTTGGATAAAGTTCTTGAAGCCTACAAGACTATTGATAAACTTTCGGACGACCAGCTCAGAGCAAAATGCCAGGAACTCAAGGATAAGATCCAGGCTGCTATCGCTCAGGATGAAAGACGTATAGCCCAGATCAAGGAAGAACTCGAGAAGGATATTCCCCTGAATCAGAAGGAATCCCTTGCTACAGAGCAGGATAAGCTTGTGAAGAAAGTGGATGAGACAATCGAGAAGGTACTCGATGAAATTCTTCCGGAGGCATTCGCCATCATGAAGTCCACTGCGCGTCGTTTCGCTCAGAACCCTGAGATCCGAGTAAAGGCTACCCAGTTCGACCGCGACCTCAGCACTACAAAGGAGTTTGTCACAATCGATGGAGATTATGCCGTATGGCAGAACCACTGGCTTGCCGGCGGAAATGAAATGACCTGGGATATGGTCCATTACGATGTGCAGCTCATCGGTGGTATCGTTCTTCATCAGGGAAAGATCGCCGAGATGGCTACCGGAGAGGGTAAGACCCTCGTGGCTACACTTCCGGTGTTCCTCAATGCCTTGGCTGGCAAGGGAGTGCACGTGGTGACAGTGAACGACTACCTCTCTAAGCGTGACTCTGAATGGATGGGCCCTCTCTATATGTTCCACGGACTTTCTGTGGATTGTATCGACAAGCATCAGCCGAACAGCGAGGCACGTAAGAAGGCATATGCATGTAACATCACCTTCGGTACGAACAATGAATTCGGTTTCGACTACCTCCGTGACAACATGGCCACTTCAATGAACGATCTCGTTCAGAAAAAGCATCATTTCGCCATTGTCGATGAGGTGGACTCAGTTCTCATCGATGACGCGCGTACTCCTCTGATCATTTCCGGACCGGTTCCTAAGGGAGAGGACCAGCAGTTCATGGAGTACAAGCCGCTTGTGGAGCGTCTGTACAGCAATCAGAAATCCCTCGTGAACCAGCTCCTCAATGAAGCAAAGAAGCTTATCGCCGAGGGTAACGAGAAGGACGGAGGACTGCTTCTTTTCAGAGCATATAAGGGTTATCCTAAGTACAAGCCGCTCATCAAGTTCCTCAGCGAGCCGGGTATGAAGCAGCTTCTTCAGAAGGTCGAGAACTATTATATTCAGGACAATGAGCGCGAAATGCACATCGTTACCGATGAACTTTTCTTCGTCATCAACGAGAAGCAGCACTCTGTGGATATGACCGACAAGGGACGTGACCTTATCACCGGAAACCTTGAGGATACTAACTTCTTCGTCCTTCCAGACGTGGGAGCCGCAATAGCGGAGGTGCAGAAGAATCTTGAGCTCACAGCAGAGGAAAAGCAGGTGAAGAAGGATGAGATCCTTGCAGACTTCGCCCTCAAGTCAGAGCGTGTACACACTGTAAACCAGCTCCTTAAAGCATACACAATGTTCGATAAGGAGATCGACTATATCATCCAGGACGGCAAGATCAAGATCGTCGATGAGCAGACCGGACGTATTATGGAAGGACGCCGCTGGAGCGACGGACTCCATCAGGCTGTCGAGGCCAAGGAAAATGTGAAGGTCGAGGCTGCTACACAGACATTCGCTACCATTACTCTCCAGAACTATTTCCGTATGTATCACAAGCTTGCCGGTATGACCGGTACGGCTGAGACTGAAGCAGGCGAGTTCTGGTCTATCTACAAGCTTGACGTGGTGGTTATCCCTACTAACAGACCGATTGCCCGTATCGACAACAATGACCTTATCTATAAGACAAAGAAGGCCAAGTATGATGCAGTGATCAACAAGGTGGTGGAACTCACAAAAGAGGGAAGACCTGTGCTCGTGGGTACTACCGATGTGGAGACTTCCGAGCTCTTGAGCCGTATGCTCCGTCTGCGCGGTATCCAGCATCAGGTCCTCAATGCAAAGCAGCACGCACGCGAGGCTGAGGTCGTAAAGCATGCCGGAGAGCCTTCTACAGTGACAATCGCAACCAACATGGCCGGTCGAGGAACCGATATCAAGCTTCCTGAGGAAGTGAAGGCCGCAGGCGGACTTGCCATCATCGGTACAGAGCGTCACGACAGCCGTCGAGTTGACCGTCAGCTCAGAGGTCGTTCGGGACGTCAGGGTGACCCGGGTTCTTCTATATTCTATGTGTCTCTTGAGGATAAGCTGATGCGACTCTTCGGTGGTGAGAAGATTGCCGGAATGGTCGATAGAATGGGTATGCAGGAGAATGAGGCTCTCGAGGCTTCAATGCTCAGCAGCGCTGTGGAAAGAGCTCAGAAGAAGGTAGAGGAGAATAACTTCGGTATCCGTAAGAGACTTCTTGAATATGACGATGTGATGAACTCTCAGAGAGAGGTCATCTATACTAAGAGACGCAATGCGCTTTCTGGTGAGAGGGTGGAGATCGATGTCATGAATATGATGCAGGACATCGCTCAGATCCTTGTGGAGAAGTCTGAGGAGATGGACTACGAATCATTCTCTGAACTCGCGATGACAACGCTTTCTGTCGAGCTCGGATTCGATGAGGCTGTATTCACCAAGGGCAATAAGGCTGCAATGACCGACGCTCTTCATGCCAACATCCTCAAGACATATGAGAGACGTATGGATACAATGCTTCAGAGGGCATATCCTATCATCAAGGAAGTGTATGAGAAGCAGGGTGCCATCTATCAGAATATCGCGATTCCTATCTCTGACGGACGCAAGATGCTTACTCTTTCTGTCAATCTGAAGAAGGCCTATGAAACTGAGGGTAAGGAGATAGCGAGAGCACTCAGCAAGACTATCACTCTCTGGCAGATCGATGACAAATGGAAGGAGCACCTCCGTGATATGGATGACCTGAAGCAGTCGGTGCAGAATGCGACTTACGAGCAGAAGGATCCGCTCCTTATCTATAAGTTCGAGAGCTTCAACCTCTTCAGCCAGATGCTTGAAGACCTTAACAAGGATGTGCTTTCATTCCTTCTCAGAGCATTTATCCCGCTCAGAGATGCTTCCGAGGCAAGAGAGTCTGCTCCGCAGCAGCCGAAGAAGAATATGGACCAGATGCAGACTTCACGTACAGACCTTGTGACAAACGGTGGTGAGCCTAAGAGCAAGATGCCTGTTCATGTGGATAAGCAGGTGGGAAGAAATGATCCTTGTCCTTGCGGCAGCGGCAAGAAGTTCAAGAACTGCCACGGCAAGGGACTTTAATTAATGAATAACTAAAAAACGAAATATTATGGCAAAGTTAGAGACTGCTCTTAACGTAAATTCCATCAGCAGGATTTCTGCTGGAACAGTGATCAAGGGTGAGATCCTCTCTCCCGGAGATATCCGTATCGACGGTACATTTGACGGCAAGCTTCAGTCTAAGGGACGTGTAGTGATCGGAGAAACTGCAGTGATAAAAGGAGATATATTGTGTGATAACATCGACCTTTGGGGTAAGGTGGAAGGTAACCTTTATGTAAAGGATACACTTGCCCTCAAGGAAGGTTGCATCGTGAACGGAAATCTTCACATCAAGAAGCTCTCAGTCGAGCTCGGAGCTGTATTCAATGGTAATTGCAAGACTATCAGCGACGCAGAGTTCGATAAACTTACAGGAACTCAGGTGACTGTAAAGCCTGTCGCTCAGGCTCAGCACCAGCATCAGTCTCCAGCGAATTAATCCACTTGAAGATTGGATGTTGGAACAACCCCGGAAGTCAGTCATAATGACTTTCAGGGGTTGTTTCATATCGGACTGCTTTACTTCTTATCAGAAAATCCATACTTTTAACTTATCCACTCCATGAAACGATATATATATATCATTTTAGCTGTAATATCTCTAGTTGCATGCGAAAAAAACGATATAAACAAAATCTGGGAGCAGCTCCGCGACCACGAAGAGCGTATCCAGAAACTGGAGGCATTGTGTAACAAGCTGAACAGCAATATCGAAGCAATGCAGGCGGTGCTGACAGCGCTGGAGCAGAACGATTATGTCACGGATGTCGTCAAGGTCGTGGAGAATGGCATCGAGGTGGGGTATTCGATCACCTTTGCCAAAGGCGGCACTGTCACCATTTATCATGGCAGCAATGGTGCTGATGGGGCTGCTCCGAAGGTAAGCATCCGCAAGGCTGCGGACGGGGAGTACTACTGGACCGCTGACGGGGAGTGGATGACGGATGATGAGGGTAATATGATTCCGGCATCTGTTCCAGAAGATTTTGATGCAGAGTATATTACGCCACAGTTCAGAGTAGCTGACGGAAAGTGGTATGTGTCGGTGGATAATGGGAATACTTGGAAGGAATTCGAAGTAGAAAGTTCAAGCGGCATCACATCAGTAACCCAAAATGGTAAATTCGTATATCTGGCTTTATATGACGGCACAGTCATAACGATACCTTATGGCACGCCGACAGAAGAAATTTATGCTTCCGAATACGATGTAATTCCAGGTAACGTAGACCCTGACAAAATGGCGAAACTGCTGGCAGATGCATCAGCGGACAAGAAGACCATCCGGTTCAATGATGGAACATACATATTCTCATCCACTATAAATGTCCCGTCCAACGTATCTCTTGTGGGAAATACAAAAACAGTATTTAAACCTGCGTCAGAGACCACCCCTACAACATTGATGAACATCGAAGGCTCCGACAATGTCTTCATTTCACATATCACCATTGATGGTGGTCTGACATCAAAACCTGCTGAAGAAGGCAACCAGATAGGACTTTCAGTCGTCTCATGCAGAAGCATAAACATAGAAAATGTGGAATTTGTCGGCTGGTCTAAGCAAGGCTTATACAGCAAGACCATGTCTTCATATGGAGAAGAGGGAGACGGCAAGTTCTTCAAGCACTTCCAGATAACCAACTGCCGGTTCTATTTCAACTATTGTGGAAACTATTTCGACTATCGGTGCGAATACACCCAGATGCTGAACTGTGTCTGGGGAGAAAACTATAAAGGCACGGTGAACTGCGGAGGTAACAATGCATATGTCAGCTGTCAGTGGAATGCCAATCATACAGGCTTCAAGATGGAGAATTCAGGCTCTAATCCAGCGCATGGCGGTTGCAACGGATGTACCTTCAATCATAATGATAACCAAGCTATCCAGGTTGACGATTGTGTAAACGGCTGGACTTTTGAGGGCTGCCAGATATTTTACGGAAAGATTGTCTTGAACAAAAGTAAAGGCGTCATCTTCAACGGCAACATATGGGGCAGCTGCAAATTCTTCAGCACATTCCCTGGAGAGAAGAATGTCAATATGATTACCAATACATACTTCCAGACTGACAGAAATGTGATTCTTTCAGGTAATGATGGTTCGACAAAGGTCGTAAACTGCATACCTGAAGAAGATATCACCGACACCACCCCTGACGGCTCTAATATCCTTGCCGGCAAGATATTGGTTACCATCGGCGATTCCATAACATATGGAGCAGATATGAATATGGAATCAAATGGACTTATTGAAAATCCAGGTCCAAACGAGGGTAAATATAAGAGCTATGGATGGCAGATCGCTCAGAGGAACAATATGATATTCTATCAGAAGGGAATCTCCGGATCCACAATGCAGGGTGCCGTGAATCCTAACGGAACTGATAAGGGCGACATTTCTAAAAAGAATGGTTTTTCAAAAGAAAACGGACGCTACACTCAGCTTCCTGATGACATTGATTTCATGACTATCATGTTCGGTTGGAATGATGCTGCATACGGAACTTTAGGTACAATCAATGATACTACTAATGAAACATATTACGGTGGATTCAATGTCGTACTTCCATACCTTATTCATAAATATCCGTACACTACCATTGTGCTGATTGTACCATTTGGAACTACTACAGCGCACCGTCAGGCTGTCCGTGATATGGCCCAGAAATGGGGTGTAGGCTGCTTTGATATGTGCGCAAATGACCTGCCATTCTACTATAGCGAAGAAAGTGATGACGTTGCGGTCAATGAGGCAATAAAGAAGTTAAGGATAGAGCTTAATCAGGTCAATGGCGCTCACCCAGGCTATCAAGGACATTATGCAATCGGTACAAGGCTGGAAGATTATCTCCGCAAATGTGGCTGCTACGACAGAGAAAACGCCGTTTTCTATACAGTTTCATATTATACGGAGCACGGTACGGCGCCTAAGCCCGTCGAAAAGGTAAAGGTTCTCTATAGTACATTGTTCCCTACATTGACTGCTGACGGATATATTTTCAAAGGATGGTATATGGACAGCGAGTTCAAAACCAAGGCTACTGCAGGCAAAGTGCTGAACTCAGATACTACACTTTATGCAAAATGGGAATCAGCTTCCGGTAGCAATGAAGATATCAATAACAGCAAAGGAGAATGGTAAGATTCAGATATATACTTATGCTCATCCTGCTGGCCGCCACATCATGCCGGCAGCATGAGCCTCTCATAGAGCAGGAATTGTCCAATGGACCGGAATTCACTGCTCAGATCGAAGAATTTGACGTACCGAGTAAGACATTGTTGGCAAATGGGAATTCAGTAGTCTGGTCGTCAGGCGACCAGATTGCAATATTCCAGGGTGCATCTGTTGCTGACAGATATCAAGTGAAGGAGGACAATGTCGGCACAAAGAAAGGCGCCTTTGCAATTGGCGCTAAGGCAGAAGGAAATTCCGCCACAACATTTCAGACTAACATCGCTTTATATCCCTATGAGGAAGGGCTGGAATGCACCACAGTCATTGAAGACTCAGAAGTGACCTCATACAAGATCACAGGCGTAACCATACCATCCGTACAGACTTACGCAACTGGCACTTTCCCAGACGAATCGTTTATGATGGCCGCCATCACTGACGGTCTGGAAGACCATACCCTCAACTTCAAGAATCTATGCGGTGCACTCATGCTGCAGTTGAAAGGAACCATGAAAGTGAAGAGTGTCATGGTACAGGGTCATGATAGCGAAAGGCTGTCCGGCGAAGCAACAGTGACACTGTCATCTGATAGATCGTCGCCAATCATTGAAATGTCGTCTGGCGCTGCTGTGACTGCGACATTGGACTGTGGTGAAGGTGTGCAGTTGAGCGAGAGCACTACGAATGAATTCATTGTGACCTTGCCACCTACTCAGTTTGTCAAAGGCTTTACAGTGAGCATTATAGGTGCTGATGGAACTGTCGCGAGAATCGTGACATCAAAGCAGAACAGTGTTGGCAGGTCTTACATGCATTCAATGCCGGAGCTGACGGTAAATGCAAATGAAGGTAACTTGGTGTGCAATACGGGAGCAATGCTGCGTGAGGATCTTAACCTTTTGCCTTCATCATATGAATTGGCATCTCGCCCAGGAGAGTTCTTTACATATGAGTACATCCCAGTGGAACCCTCAACTACATATAAGAGTTTCGGTGGTACAAGGTCCTGGTTTCTGGACATAAACAAGAAACCGATATCATCTGTCAATATTTTTAAGGAACCGTTAGAGCCATTTACGTTCACAACCCCAGAGAATGCAGCATATATTTCGATATCGTATTCTACCATAGGTTCGATACAGCCTATATCAGACCCTTATACGGTAACTATAATAAAGCAGCCTGAACAGGAAGACAATGTGTATTACACGGAATTCGAAAGGATAGCAGCGACACATTATGCTCAATGGACCAAACCGGTGGTGACTACTGCGGCTACATATCCGAAGCTCAACACAGCTGAGGATTTCATACCTTTGGGATACTCGACACCTGGTCTAATATATTCGTCTACCTTGCGAGATGGAACGGATGCGTTGTGGAATGTCAACCCGTCGACATACTATAGTGCGGTGCAGAATCCGGCATCCGTGCTTTATACAGAGGATAATAGAGGACGAGTGTGGAATGAGGCAGGATATTATGGTTCAGTATGCAGCACCACAGCGTTGAAGGCCTGCGGATACAAGTATCCTTATAACACATACGAAGTAAATGCATTGTTTACTGAAAAGACTGACCATTCAATTGAAAACGTAGAACCTGGAGACATCCTGTGGACAAGCGGCCATGTCGCTGGTGTTGTGGAAGTCATCGAGTCTTCGGATAATGTGGTTTTAGGAGTCAGGATTGTCGAGCAGAGTGGCTATATCAGGGCCTTTACTATAAGAAGCTCAGACTGGGAAACTTATTTCACTGACCATTGGGAAAAGATTTATCGTGGTCAGATTGATGAGAACTTCTCGGAAGCCATAGACTATCCGGAGAACTCATCCATCATATTCTCTCGAGGCAACAATACATATGTTACCGACTACAGCGTCATGCAGTTCTATATTCCATCAGCAACAAAGGTCTACATGACTAAGGACGGAAGGACTGATGTGTATGAAAAGACATCTTTCCCTACAGCGGAAGTGAACGGCGTAACCGTATATGATCTCGCTTCGTTATTCACTGGAGTAGGAAACTACTGGTTCCATACAGATGTAAACGCGACAGATATCTGCATCAAGGTAATCAATCAGGGAACAGTGACTATCTCCGGTACAACGGCCACAGTGAGCGGTTACGAAAACTGCAAGCCTGTTGTCTACTATGTCGTGGACATTTATCCGGTAAGTGAGAAGAGTTCTTACAATTTTTATAAAGCGCCTGAGGGTTATACGAGCTCAAAGAGAAGTCGTTATTTCACAGATATAACATCGGACACATTTGAAATTATCGATATACCGGAAAGCGGTCGATTCAAACTTGATATCATGTACGACACAGGCTTTGGCTGGGCCAGATTCCTCAGCGAAGACATACTCTAACATATAGATTATGAAGCATACACTCACTATATTTTACACCTTTCTGCTTCTGGCAGCCATCGCCACACTGGTTTCCTGCACCAACCTCGATGAAGTCTGGGCAGAGCTCCGCGACCACGAAGAGCGCATCCAGAAGCTGGAGACGCTGTGCACGCAGCTGAATAGCAACGTCGAAGCGATCCAGACTATCCTCACTGCGCTGGAGCAAAACGATTATGTGACAGACATCGTCAAGGTGATGGAAGGTGGCGTTGAGGTAGGCTACTCGATTACTTTCGCTAAAGGCGGCACTGTGACCATTTACCATGGCAGCAATGGCGCTGACGGCTCGGCTCCGAAGGTCAGCATCCGCAAGGCTGCGGACGGGGAGTACTATTGGACTGCAGACGGGGAGTGGATGACGGATGATGAGGGTAATATGATCCCGGCATCTGTTCCGGAGGGTTCTGATGGGGAATATGTTACGCCACAGTTCAGAGTAGCTGACGGGAAGTGGTATGTGTCATATGATGGCGGCAACTCGTGGATGGGAATCAACAAGACAGATGGCAGCCAGATTTTCAAGGAAGTGACCTATGACGAGGATTATGTCTACCTCACACTGAATGACGGCACGATCCTCTCTGTACCTAAGGCTAAAAGTGCAGATGTAACTCTTTCCCTTGAAAACATTACAGGTAATTCCGCTATCTTCACAGGATCTGTATTGAAGAAGACGGTTGACCTGATGGTAACCGTGTACTACAGTACCACAGAGAATTTCTCTATCTACAACTACACAGGAAAAGAATCAGTAAATCAATTTGATGGTGACGAATTCACCTTGACAATAAATGGGCTGCAGAACGCCACGAAGTACTATTATTTTACAGAAGTCATCTCTGACGGCAGGACTTCATATAGTCAGATTGCCTCATTCGAGACTGGTCAGGGTTCAATAAACATCACGGATTTATTCAGTTGGACAGTAGGAACCTGCACTTTCTCGACAGGAAAGACATCAAGCAGCGATACTAACTGGAAATATAGCAATGCCGTGAATATTTCAGGTTTCACCCAGCTGCGTTTCTCACACATTCAGACAGTAACCACAAACACAACTTTGGGATATTGCTTCTATGACAAGGATATGAACCATATCAGCGGCCAGAGCAATGCGGGAGCCTCATATATACCTGTTGAAAAGACAGTTGACGTTCCGAGCGGAGCGGTATATTTCCGTTGTATGTGGATCAACACGACATCCCCGAACTATGTTGAATCAGCGCATGACCTTTCTTCATTCTACTGCTATGGAATCGAGGAGACTCTTGATTTGCCCGGATGGACTCTCCAGAATGTCTCATATGACCCGGACTTGTGGGCAAATTCCACTGTCAGAAAGAATGGTTTAGCCAGCATATCTGACGGCAGTTCCAAAGTCAGGCTCGCATACACGATCCCTTTCGACATTCCAAAGTCAGGAAGAGTAATGGTGACCTGTGGACCTGAATATGAATGGGCTTTCAGAAATGGAGCCGGAGAAAATGATACGGACGAGAATCAGTACTGGCTTTCCAATGGGGATGAACTCCAGATCGCACACAGTGCAGCTGGCGGCAAGATGATACTGATCATCCGTAAGAATTCCAATGTACCAAGGACACCTTTCCAATACTCGCAAGACCCTGCAACTCAGCAGAATATCACTAAACAAGATGCCCTCGCATCAAGAATCAAGCTATACTTCAAGGAGACTTACACCCACGAATTTGACACCTATGAGTGGCTTTTGGCTGACACGCCGTCGACAGATCCTGCTCAATGGCTGAGAGCTACAGTTACAGAAAACGGCCCCGGAACAGATGGATCAAAAACCGACAGATTGACCTACAACTACGTCTATGACGCTTCCGTTCTGACTCAGAAAGATGTAATTATGGTTACCTGCGGAGAAGGCTATCAATGGGGTGTACGCTCCGGCACAACACCCGGCACCTTCCAGCAGAACCAGTACTGGTACAACAGCGGAACACCGATCAGATTCAATCAGGGACCGAATCCAATAAGCATTGGGACAGCATCACAGTTTATGATAGTATTCAGAAAGGTTGCATCACACGATGTAGGTTTCGGAGACAATGATGACTTGACCATAACCAAAGACGACATTCCGCAGATCAACGCCAAGGTTTACACATCCTACAGTTCAAACCCAGTCAAGAAGTACAGCACCAGCGGAAAATTGACTTACTCCGACGGCTCCCCTGCTTCAGGCATCAGCGTTTCGGATGGTTTTAATGTGACCCAAACTGATGCATATGGCAACTACACACTTACTACCAGTGACGACACCTATCATATATTTTACTCTATACCAGAGGATTGCGAGGTAGCCACAAACGACTATGGCCAGCCGGCTTTCTTCGCCCGTTACGACAAGAAGAAAGCCTCGCAAGACTTCACCCTGACACGTAGACCAGGAGGTAAGGAGACAAGCTTCTCGCTGTTCTGCCTTGCTGATCCACAGTGCGCAAACTCGTCAAACCGCAACCGTCTGGTGAACGAGACTCTTCCAGACCTTAGAGCACACGCAGCAAGCAAGACTGGCTCGTGCTACGGAGTGACACTGGGAGATGTAGCATATTCGGACAATTCCCAGAATGCTGTGCCACAAATGCCTTACCTGCGAGATCATTTTTCAGTAACAAACTCAGGTATGCCAGTCTTCCAGGTTATGGGCAACCACGACAACACATTCTTCAGTGCATCCTCTCCACTGCAAGATGACGAAACCTCCTCTACCTACAACCTCAAGGCGCAGAGATCATTTGAGGATGTCTTCGGACCGATAGACTATTCCTGGAACAGAGGTGACGTGCACATAGTCTGTATGAGAAACATCCAGTACAAGAGCCAGACGTCCCAATCTAACTACGTCATTGGTTTTACTGACAATCAGTTAGAATGGCTCAGACAGGACCTTTCATTTGTACCGAAGGACAAGATGGTGATCCTGTGCGTGCATATCCCTATGTCGGAAGGCAACCTGAACGGTTCAACGGACAACGTAAAGAAGGTCCTCGACCTCATTTCCGAATATAAGGAAGCGCACGTCATGGCAGGCCACAGACACTACGCACGTAATACCCCTGACATGTATAAAGGTATATACGAACATACCCACGCAGCCGTATGCGGCGCCTGGTGGGCATCGAATCTCAACCCCGACGGCACTCCGAACGGTTACGCAGTATATGAAATCGAAGGCAGCACAATGAAGAACTGGTACCACAAGGGCGTCAACACGGGAATGAATTCGACCGACTACCAGCTTCGCCTGCATCGCGGGAATATGATGACCGGAGGTTCCAAAGAGACATTCTCACATCAGCACGGAGAGGACGTCCTGCTTGCCAACGTATTCAACGCCGACTCAGAATGGGTGATAAAGGTATATGAAAACGGCATCTATAGCGGTAATATGGAATATATGTCTGCCAAATCATATATCCCTACCAAAGGTACACCTACCTACATTCCATTGGACTCAAGTCAGGACTGGTGGGCCATCGGCTATCACGTTGGTGTCAAAGGCAACAGCCGCACCAACGAGCACATTATGTGCGCCACCTACCATATGTACAGCTACACCCTCAAAGACAAGAACGCATCAGTGAGAGTCGAAGCCACCGACCGCTTCGGCCGCACCTACAGCACATCAGAAATCACAGACGGCCAGGACTACACTCTGGCAAATTAAGCTTTCTCCTCTCCTCAAAATATATATATATGAAAAAACTATTAATCATCATAACAGCCATACTATCAGCCATTTCCTGCACCAACCTGGATGAAGTCTGGGCAGAACTCCGCGACCACGAAGAACGCATCCAGAAGCTGGAGACATTATGTAACAAGCTGAACAGCAATATCGAAGCAATGCAGGTGGTGCTGACGGCACTGGAGCAGAACGATTATGTCACGGATGTCGTGAAGGTCGTGGAGAATGGCATCGAGGTGGGGTATTCGATCACCTTTGCCAAAGGCGGCACTGTCACCATTTATCATGGCAGTAATGGTGCTGATGGGGCTGCTCCGAAGGTAAGTATCCGCAAGGCTGCGGACGGGGAGTACTATTGGACTGCAGACGGGGAGTGGATGACGGATGAGAACGGCGAGATGATTCCGGCGGCAGTCGCAGACCCTGACAGCGACTATGTCACCCCTCAATTCAGAGTAGTCGACGGCAAATGGTATGTATCATATGACAGCGGAAATACATGGAGGGAAATTAAAGTTCCCGGAGGGGATGATGACACGGAAGAAGATTTCTTCTTTCAAAATGTAACAACTGATTCTGAATATTTATATCTGACTCTTGCTGACGGAACAGTTATAACCGTTCCTATCGTCTCAACCAGCCGTTCCTTTGCAGGAAAGGTAATCTCCATCATGGGTGACAGCATATCTACATTCGAAGGCTGGATACCAATAGAAGATGGTCATAATTTGAATCATAGAAAGCGTTATCCGCAGGCTAATCTTTTCGAAGACGTACGCCTTACTTGGTGGCATATGTTGATCAACAATCTTGGGGCAAAGTTAGGAGTGAATGACAGTTGGGCCGGATCGATGGTAAGCAATACTGCTACAACGAATTCCGGTGATATAGGTCCTGACGCCTGCATGGCATCAATTACAAGAATAACCAATTTAGGTTCCAATGGTACTCCAGACCTCATTTTCTTTTATGGTGGCACAAACGATGCCGCAAGAAATGTCCCAATGGGAACATTTGAGCCAAGCAAGTTCCAGCAGGTAGATCTGACGTCTACAACATGGTCTACATTTGCAGATGCATATGCTGTTGCCATCATGCGCATGCAGCACTACTATCCTGACGCTAAGATCATTGCAATGACCCCTACGTGGACAACTTCTTATTATACTCCGCAGAGGCTGGACGAAGTCGCTAAAATGATTAAGGAAGTCTGTGATTACTTTGGAGTTGCTGTTGTGGACCTGCGAAAATGCGGAATCAATCAGAATAATCTGGACAAAACCTTAGGTGATGGAATCCATCCAAGCGCATTGGGCATGGAGATGATTGAGAAATACCTCCGAAAGCAGCTTTTGTCATTCTATGAGGGTGATTTTACGGAAAATGTGGTTTACAAGGTTACGAATAACTTAACTTCAGCAGTAAATCTTGACAGATATATTACAGGAGTCTCAGCCGGTAGATCATATACAGCTCAATTGTCCGGGGATTTATCCAAAGTGGGAGTACAGATGGGAGGCAATGACGTCACTTCAACCTCCTTCAATGTCTCAACAGGCATCATATACATTCCTGAGGTCACTGGTGACATCAATATTGATGAAAGCGTCGAACATGATGTTGTTGAAACTACATGGTATATCGACCACACAAAAAACAAGGCAAAGTTCACGTCTTCATGTAATACGGGAGGACGCGGATGGGCGATTGCAGACTCAAATCCAGCATACAGCCAGTTGATTGGCAAACCGATCAATACGGCAGCTTTCTATACAAATAAGACGAGCCAGACAGTGACTATCATGAAGGTTCCGTCATATCGTTCAACTACCGGCGAAGTCATCGCCACAGTAACAGCAACGATACCGTATGCCAGCAAGCAGCTTGCAGTCATATATTTTCCGGAGGTGACTCTCAAGGAAGGGGAATACCTGTCACTGTTCTCTCAAGAAGACTCGAATATCCAGTTCTATTACACATCTGCCGCAGTCGAGGATGCATCTGGTGTACTTGATAGCGGATTCTACACCAGATTGCCTGTGCTTTACGGATCTGGATCAAGCTGGAGCAACGCTGAGAACAGTTGCCTTGGTTGGTCCTTCGGATATACGAATCATTTTTCCGGCAAGAAAATGACATGTGTCGGCGACAGCATAACAGCCGGCTCTGGTACCACCAAGACCTACTGGTCCATATTGGACGAAACATTGCAGCCGGAAAGCATGACAGGGATGGGCGTTGCTGGTTCATGCGTCAGCGCTATGTCTGACTATAAGACTGCAAACAGTCCTCTCATCAATCGTTATGCATCCATTCCGGAATCAGACATCATAACCATATACATGGGAACGAATGACTACGGTCATGAGACTCCGATGGGAACCATCAATGACCTTGAGGATGTGTCATTCTATGGAGCATTGAATGTCATCATCCCAGGTGTTCAGAAGGCTCAGCCGAATGCGAAGCTGGTCTGGATCACCCCTACACATAGATATGGCTTCGGAACAAGCAAGTTGCTTGGCACCCCGTTTACCTATGATTACCTTCCGAACGGCAGGGGATATTCTCTCAATGATTATGTGGATGCAATCAAGGAAGTTTGCGAAAAGTATGATGTCCCTGTCATCGACCTGTTCTCTCTCAGCGAAATGGATCCTTCTCTCAGCGAGGTAAAGGCGCAATATATGCCTGATGGCCTTCATCCTAATGCAGTCGGACATGAGAAGATTGGTGCAATCATAGCCAAAGCGCTCAACAATATAGTCATAGGTACCCATGACAACGGAAACCACTAAGTGACATCACAGAACACCTACAATAACGATTGGTACTACAGCAGTTCATCTGTAACCGACAACACACGTTGGACAGGATCGCTTGGGCAGCAGAATCTCCGGACTCATTCACAAATACCTTTGACTTGACAGATAAGGGAATTAACCTGAAGAATGGGAACCAGAAGGACACAGGAGTGAACGGAGTATATTGGTCAGCCACCCCTATTCCCGGCACAAACCAAGTCTACTGTATGGTCACAAGAGAAGACGATGCCGTAATCACAGTCCAGAACAGTATGCGCGCCTTCGGACGTGGTTTAAGATGCGTGAAAGAATAGCACTCGGCTACATTGTCACCAGATATTTCTCGATGGATTCTTGAAGTAGTTTCAGATCCTGTTTTATCATATTCCACAGGAATTTGAAACTGACCTGATAATAATGAACAAGGATATGTCTCATTCCGCTTATCAGGTGCCACTCCACATCAGAGAGTTCTCTGCAATCCGGCCTTTAGTCAACCCACTTGACAACCGGTTTTGTCAATGATTGAGTAATACCGGTAACATTATGTACGTAATTTTCAACCGACCAGGACACCCTCATATAAGTGGCACCAGCAGGTATTGCACATTCGACTGCTCCCCTCCATTTACCGTTTGAGCCGGCCCCTTCAGGTATGATGTCCAGGCCAACTCCCCCTATATATTCCTTATTGCTGTCATAGAATGCAAAAGGAGTAGAGAGGTTCTTGTTTCTATATACCGTAATGTCATCTGTAGTAACACTGGATGCCGAACTGTCGATTGTTATGAATCCTGATGACTTCCAATTGACCAGAGATTGAGGGGTTCCGTCAGTGAGACTGATCCAGGTTCTCTCCTCTATTTCTCCCAGATCGATACCCTCAGGCATTTCTGGCTCTGCTTCAGGGGCACTGTCTCCAAAGGTTATCATATTATTCATCTGCAAGTACAGATAGTTGGCAATCATTTCCATTCCTTTGGCATCAGGATGCAGGGCGTCTATCATCAGCCCGTATTGTGGTGCATAGTTTCCTATATTTATGCCACATTTGCGTAAGTCAACGCAATGAATGCCGAAGTAGTCGCTGATGTCTTTGATTACAGTTATGAAGCTATCCAGCCTTTTGTTATAATTATCACTTGCGCCTTTGTACATAGGAGTGATGCATATGATCTTTGCATATGGATAGAAATGCTGCATACGCATTATTGTTGTCTTATATGCGTCTGCAAAGTTGTCGAAAATCGTCGTGGTCAGGTCTACAGTGGTATGTAGAGCGTTCTTGTCAAAAGATCCAAGGCTCACTCCGTTATTAATATCATTAGTGCCTCCGAAGAATAGGATAATGTCAGGAGTTCCATTGTCATCGAGAGACTTGATTCTGGCCAGGCTGGACATACATCTGTCCGGTCCCAGGTTGCCGGAGTTGGTTTCAGACGTGTTTGAAACCCTGCTGCCGGACCAGCTGTTGTTTACGCCAAGGTCAGCTCCAGTAAGTTCCGTCAGCAGGCTCCACCAGGTCTTGTCCGAAGAATTAACCTCGTTTCTTGGATACCAGGTGGCATTACCCGCCGGAATACATCCCTTGAAAGTGGAGATCGAGTCTCCCATAATAGATATGATCCTGCCGGAATATTGAGAAACTGAAGTAACAGGATCATAGGCAGGAACAACAAAGACAGTTCCATCAGCCAGATAGAACTTATAATGATCATTTTCTATGTCAACTGCCTCAAATATGGGACACTGCTGATCACTATTTCCAGTCTGTATCTCTCTCCATGTGTTACCATTGTCAAAAGACACATACCAGATCTCATCTAAGACTCTGAACAGCGGAGTTAAATATTTCCCGTCAGGGTCATTCTGTACAACTGCAGGAATCTTATCTCCGCTTTCATCGGTAAGCCATTCGTCATCAGAAGTCCAATAATATTCGCCGTCAGATGCCTTCCTGATGCCGATTTTCGGGGTTGATCCATCTGCTCCGTTGTTGCCGTGATAGATGTTGATTGTACCGCTGTTTGCAAATGTGATAGAATATCCGATTTCGACTCCGTCTTCTGTAATCTTGGTGACATCAACAATATAGTCATTTTCCTCCAATGCAGTAAGTATAGTCTGCACTGCCTCTATATTGCTGTTCAGCTGTGTGCATAGTGTTTCCAGCTTCTGGATACGGTTCTCGTGATCGCGGAGTTGCTCTAGAATGGATTCATAGTCTGCCGTGTTACAGGAAACGAGAGCTACAAGCGTTGCAAATAATATGAATATCAGTTTTCTCATCTATATGGTTGAATAAACGGAGCTATGCCCCACCCTATTTCTTCACATTATACGTTATCTTCTGCAAAATTACAATTTTACGTTGATTATGCAAATTTAAGGCAGAGTCCAGACAAAAGGTGAGGCATATTGTAAAATACTATGAGTATTGCTAAATTCGCTCAAAATTTGTCGTCTATGAAGAAAATCACAACAATAGTATTAGCCATTCTATCAGCCATTTCCTGCACCAACCTCGATGAAGTCTGGGCAGAGCTCCGCGACCACGAAGAGCGCATCCAGAAGCTGGAGGCATTGTGTAACAAGCTGAATAGCAACGTCGAAGCGATCCAGACTATCCTCACTGCGCTGGAGCAAAACGATTATGTGACAGACATCGTCAAGGTGATGGAAGGTGGCGTTGAGGTAGGCTACTCGATTACTTTCGCTAAAGGCGGCACTGTCACCATTTATCATGGCAGTAATGGTGCTGATGGTGCTGCTCCGAAGGTCAGCATCCGCAAGGCTGCGGACGGGGAGTACTATTGGACTGCAGACGGGGAATGGATGACTGATGAGAATGGTGAGATGATTCCAGCAGTTGTTGCTAATGATCCGGATGGTGAGTATATAACCCCGCAGTTCAGAGTGGCTGACGGGAAGTGGTATATGTCATATGATGGCGGCAACACCTGGCAAGCTATAGAAGGAGCTAGCACTGAGAATGGGGCAAATGATTTTTTTCAGAGTGTCAGCTACGATGACAAGTATGTATATATAACCTTGAATGATGGTACGGAGGTTAAGATTCCTAGAGATGGAAGTGAATCCGAAAAGACCCAAAAAGTTACCCTAACCGCAGCAGCTGTGGCTTCTACTATCAGCGGTTATGTGCTTCCTAGCCAAAAGATTGGACAACCGGTTACATTCGGCACTCATTCCAGCAGTTATATGTTCATAATACCGGCAGGAGCACAGGTGCACATTGAACCGACTAGCGGCGGAAGCTATGGATTTGCACTCTGCGACAGTAATGACAATGTCATAGAATACACTACAAATGCCGCAAAGTACACATTCGAGAAGCAGTACTGCGAAACACATCTATGGGCATCTGCTCCTAAACTCGGAAACACCTACTACACAATCACCTATAAGGAACCGGAAAGCAACTACTGGACTGGCAAAACTATATGGTGGTGCGGCACATCCATCCCTGCCGGAGGATATCCTCAGATTGCAGGTGAAATGCTCGGAGCAAATGTGATCAACACCGCGACAGGTGGTTCAATGTGCCGCGCAAATGTTCGTACAGGCGATTACAATGGTGTCAATATATCCAATATAACGTCATCATTGTCAATGACTTTAGAGGAAGTTGAAAGCTTTATTTCCAATTATGCCACAATTCGTCAACTTGACATGAACGGCAACCTGCCTGCTACTTTGGATGATTCATATATCAAGCGTATGCGTCAGGGCTCGTTCGAGGTGAAGCTGATGCCATATCTGGATGGAACGAAGCCTATGCCTGACCTTTGGATCATTGACCACGGCCACAATGACTGGAAGTACCGTGACTCGAAAGGACAGATAGACATCGCCTTGGAACCCACCAGAGCGAATATTGATTCCGGAGAACTAGCCGAGGACACATATATGACCGAAACTATCAACGGCGTACCATATGCCCGCCTCCAATCCTATCTCGGAAGTTTCGAGAACATCGATCCGGCAAAGCTAGACGATTTCGTGTGCAGTCTGAATAGGAACTGCTACTACGGTTCTCTTAACTTCATCACTACCTTGATACTTGTCCATAACCCTCGTGCAAGATTTATGATGATAGGCAACTACTCCAACGAACATTCGGGAGAAACAGGCTATGCAGCCTTGATCCCGGCGCAGAAGGCTTGGGCTGCCGACTGGTGTTTTCCATTCTGCGATGTTGCTTCCTGTCTCGGCACATCCCAGCACATAATCCCTGGAACCAGCAACTTCTTTGAAAACTACGTATTCCACTACGACACAAATGTCTTCCACATATACTGCCCAGACGGAGTCCATCCGTCAAGCGATTCAAGCAAGCATGCGCTGGAGATCTACGCCGGCATAGTGACTGAATTCATCAAACAGCATCGTTGAGGAAATGATAATTGAAGATATTTACCAGAAGGTGTTGCAATATTTTGTAACACTTTCTATTTTTGTGTCATGAAAAGTCGTTTTTGACACTAATATTAAAGAGTAAAAATGAATGTGAGCGGAACAATGATTCAAGATTGTGGCGAGATGCTCCGAAATGCAAGAAAGGAAGCAAGAGTTTCACAGACTGAACTTGCAGAACGAATTCAGACTACCAAGTCATACATATCCCGAATTGAAAACGGAGTAATAATACCAAGTGTAGCTGTATTCTATAGAATGATTGCAGCACTGGGAATGAGTGTTGAAATCGTCCGTCCAAATGGTTACGGGCATGGATATATGCCACAGACAAGGTGCCTCAGCGAGTCGGGCCTAAACCCATATGGGGATAAAAACACAAATGAGAACAGAGGAAATATTCTGATGTATCAGACTGTTGACGGTAAAACTGCTATAGAAGTGGTGCTCTCAAATGAGACAGTCTGGTTGACTACTGAGAAAATGGCCGAATTATTTCAGCGCAATAAATCGACTATATCCAGACACATAAAGAATATACTAGAATGTGGTGAACTTAGTGCGGATTCAACTGTTGCTTTTTTTGCAACAGTTCAAAAAGAGGGCAACAGAAATATTGAACGAGAAATTGTATATTACAATCTTGATATGATAATAAGCGTCGGTTATCGTGTCAACTCTATCAGAGGTATACAGTTTCGACATTGGGCAACATCAGTACTTCGCGAATACCTGATCAAAGGATTTGCGATGAATGACGAATTGTTGAAGAATGCCGGTGGAGGTAATTATTTTGATGAACTGCTTTCACGAATACGTGACATAAGGTCATCAGAGAAAATATTCTACAGGAAAGTACTCGAGATCTACGCATTGAGCATTGACTATGACCCAAGATCTGAAGCCACTAAACAATTCTTTGCAACTGTGCAGAACAAAATGCATTACTCAGCACACGGACACACAGCGGCAGAAGTCATATACGAAAGGGCTGATAGTGAAAAGGATTTTATGGGATTGACAGCCTGGACTGGATCCCTGCCAACAAGGACAGATGCAGAATACGCGAAAAATTATCTTTCTGCAGAAGAGATGGAAACATTGAACCTCATAGTCAATCTTTATTTGGACTTCGCTGAGTTACAAGCGAAAAGCCATACTCCAATGTATATGAATGATTGGCTAAGCAAACTTGATGATTTCCTGAGGCTTTCCGGCAAAGATCTGCTGATGCACAGCGGAAAGGTATCAGCAGAAGTTGCTAAGAAAAAGGCTAATGAAGAGTACACTAAATTTCATCAACGTTCAATGTACGAGCTATCCCCGGTGGAATTGCACTTCATTGAAAATTTCGAAAAAGAACACAGAAGTCTGAAAAAGATAAAGTAACCCATATGAAGAAAGTTTTCATAATCATAACAGCCATTCTATCAGCCATTTCCTGCACCAATCTGGATGAAGTCTGGGCAGAGCTCCGCGACCACGAAGAGCGCATCCAGAAGCTGGAGGCATTGTGTAACAAGCTGAATAGCAACGTTGAAGCGATCCAGACTATCCTCACAGCCTTGGAGCAGAATGACTATGTCACCGATATCGTCAAGGTAATGGAGGACGGCGTCGAGGTGGGGTATTCGATCACCTTTGCCAAAGGAGGTACGGTCACTATTTACCATGGCAGCAATGGCGCTGACGGCTTGGCTCCGAAGGTCAGCATCCGCAAGGCTGCGGACGGCGAGTACTACTGGACTGCAGACGGGGAGTGGATGACGGATGATGAGGGCAATATGATCCCTGCAGTTGTTGCAGACGATCCGAATGGAGAGTATATTACGCCGCAGTTCAGAGTAGCAGACGGGAAGTGGTACGTATCATACGACAACGGCAACACCTGGAGGGCGATAGATCAGAAGAATGATGGTGAGAAATGTCCTATATTCGAAGCTGTGGAGATTGGAGAGGATCATTACACATTCTACCTCAACGACGGGACAGTGTTAACAGTTCCCGCTTACAATCCTTTTGCTGAGATTTCCCAATATGCCGGAAAGCTAGTCTCCTTGATAGGTGATTCCATCTCCACATTTAAAGGTTCAATCCCTGAAGGCAACAGCTACTACTATCCTAAATTTGATGTCAAGTCTCCTGAAGACACCTGGTGGTCAATGCTTATCGACTATATGGACGCGCAGCTGGGAATCAACAACAGCTGGTCAGGAAGCCGAGTGACAAACACATCGGAAAGCAACACCGGCAGCATAGGTCCGGACAGATGTATGCCATCCATTGCCAGGATCGAGTCGCTTGATGACAAGGGAACTCCAGACATAATCCTTTTTTATGGAGGGACAAATGATGTGTACTACACAGTGCCATTAGGATCATTCGACAAGAACTCACTTCACACCACTGTAGACTTGGAGAGGACTATCTGGGACAATTTTGCAGACGCCTATAAGGACGCTATTATGCGACTGCAGCATTACTATCCCTATGCCCAGATCATCTGCATAAGTCCTACTTACAGCAACATTACAACTGACTACATCAAAAATCTGGACAGTTACATTTCAGTCATCAAAGACATCAGCGACTACTTCGGAGCCCATTTCATAGACCTACGCAAATGCGGCATAACACTGGAATCATCAAAAACCAAATACGGTTTTATGGGCGACGTCACTCATCCCAACAAAGAGGGTATGAAGCTTATAGCCAAGTACATATACCGACAGATCTGCACAATGATCCAATATGACGAGGAAAACATCGGCAAGGAAAACTCCGAGGTAGACTTATTTGTATTCGCCGGCCAGAGCAATATGATGGGAGCCGCACATCTTGCTCCAGAAGAGGATATATTGGTAAAGAACGCCTTCGAATATAAATATGCCCCTGTTCTGAAAGGCGGTGATAAAGGCGAATTCGTATATGCCCAGAACCCTGCAGGTGATTGGCACTACATTGACCCAGCAACCGCGTACGGCGCTGATTATATAGATGTTGCAAGCGGTAAATCAAAACTGTCCAACTATTCGGCCAACACCTATTTCCTTCCAGCCAGCAGAGATCTGGAAAAAGGATTTTCCGGACAGAGCGAGTATTTACACTACCCTTCTGCCAGTATGCCTCCCTACTTTGCGAAATACTACTCAGAATTAGGAAACTCGTGCATATATGCTCATATGGCAAAAGGCGCTTGCAAAATAATCCACTACTTTACGTCCGACACGGCTGAAGAGTACAACAGGCTGATAACCGAGTACAACAGCACTAACTCGACAAACTATTCGACTATATCAGTCAAGAATCTGTCAGGTGCAGGCGACGCCTTTGATGCGAAATACACAGCGATGCTTAATGACTATGCCGAATTCAAGCCAGAAAGCACCATTTCCAACAAATGCTTTGTGTGGCTCCAAGGCGAAAGTGACACACATAAGTACGTAGAATACAAACTGAAGCTGCAGGCCTTATGGTCTCATCTTCAAACACTTGGCTTTACGCATTTCTTTATTGCACGCGTCGGTTTCTGGGGATCCACAGCGATCATAGAGGAGATCAAGGCTCAGACAGACTTCTGTGCAGAAAATGAAAACTGCTACATCGTCACCCGCGCACCAAGCCTTATCCCCCATCCTTCAGCCACCATATCCAACTGGTGGGCAAATGAACCCTCATCTGAATATGACAACTGCAGGGACAGTTACATAAGCAACACCAGCAACAATCATTTCAATGAAAAGGCGCATAAGATATTCGCAAAGAAATCTGCACAAAACATAGACCGCATTCTTCATATGGGACTTCCCCCTGTCCTCGAGGAAGAGAATATAAAAGATATGATAGGCTACGGTGAAAACTAGTTGACTGCTCCACCTTGCCTGTTCCTCCTTAGGGACCTTCGGCCACATCACCATCCTCGCACAAGAAAAGCCTCTTTTTTCTGCGAGGATCCCAATTCTCGGCTCAAAAACGGCCTATTTGCATAAAAACAGCAATCCTTGCAGAATCGGGCGTTTTTTCTGCAAGGATTGCTGCATTGACATTGGTCCAAAGCCTGTAAGCATCCGACAAAGTACATATTGACCAATTAGCCGCCATTACTGAGGTAGTACCCGGTAGTGGCGGCTAGTAGCTGGTAGTGGCTGGTTATTACCTGCCATCAGCGGGTAGTACCTGCCAGTTGCAAGGTAGTAGCT
>JBGVCR010000082.1:0-3150 GCA_045118995.1 Candidatus Cryptobacteroides sp. | reverse complement strand
TTATTTTCATCTTTTTTAACACTTTTTTTGGCTTTGTTCTATGCCGTCTGCGAGGTGCTGTAAAGCTACCCGAAAACGGGCTATTGTATACGTAAGTAATTGAAAACTATATAATTGTTAAATTTTTAACGAAGTATTGATCTGAAGGAATGAAAATAATTGTTGAAAGCGGGGCAACCAAGACAGCCTGGAGAGCGATATCTGTGGACGGTAATATGACGGAGGTGCTCACTCAGGGACTTAGTCCGACCTGTCTCGATGCTGAAAATATAAGTGATATTGTCCGTAAGGCTGTGCCGGCCCTCAATCCTGAGGGGAAACGTGTGGAGCAGATTGTGTTTTATGGAGCCGGCCTTGTTTCGGAAGAGTCTGCAGCTTCGTTGCGTTCTTGTCTGGAGATGTGGTGCCCTTTTGCTTCTGTGGAGTTCCATTCCGATATTCTTGCGGCAGCAAGGGCGTTGTTCGGAGACGGAAGCGGGGTAGTGGCCATAATGGGAACAGGTTCCAACAGCTGTCTGTATGAAAACGGGCAGATTGTCAAGAATATACGCCCGGGGGGCTATGTGCTTGGAGATGAAGGCAGTGGAGTGGCGCTAGGAAGAGCTTTCCTTGCTGATTTCGTAAAGGGGCTTCTGCCTGAATCCATTGAGTCGGAATTCTCGGCTCAGACCGGGCTTGATTATTCCGGGATTGTGCGGAAAGTGTATAGGGAACAGGCAGCTTCGGCTTTTATGGCTTCTCTGGCTCCGTTCGTCTTGTCTCATATGGATGAACCTTACATACGTTCCATGGTGAGAGATTGTCTGGAGTCGTTTGTGAAAAGGGCGTTGTCCAGATATGCCGGTTATGCCGGTGACCGGGCGGCTGCGTGCAAGGTGGGGGTCGTGGGCTCGTTCGGCTGTGCCTGTGAGGATATGCTCCGCGAAATCGGGCGTGAGTACGGCCTTGAGTTTGTGGCCTTTCTGAAATCTCCTATAGATCAATTGGTTAAATATCATTGTAGTTATGGCGTATAAAGAAAATTACCCTTCTCGTCTTCTGGAGGATGCCGTAGATGCCATCAGCTCCCTTCCCGGAGTAGGACGACGCAGTGCGCTCCGACTGGCCCTTCATCTTCTGAAACAGCCCCAGGAGAACGTGCATCATTTTACTTCTTCGATCGCCCGTCTGCGTGACGAGGTCAGGTATTGCCGCCATTGTATGATGATTTCTGACAGTGATGTCTGTGCGATCTGTTCTGACCGCTCGAGGGACCATCGAACCATCTGCGTGGTGGAAAGTGTCCGTGATGTGATGAGCATCGAGAATACCGGTCAGTACAATGGCGTCTACCATGTTCTTGGAGGCATAATCTCACCGATCAATGGAGTCGGCCCTTCTGATATCACAGTGCGTGAGCTTGTCTCCCGTGTTGCGGCCCTTGTTTCTCCTGAGGGCCTTTTCGAGGCCGATGCACCCGGTTCGGACGGGACGCCGGGTGAAGTGATACTCGCTCTGAGCGGTGATGTGGAAGGGGAGACCACGGCGTTCTACATTTACCGTCAGATTTCTCAATACGGGGTGAAGGTCTCGTCTCTTGCCCGCGGACTTGGATTTGGTGATAATCTTGAATATGCCGATGAACTCACTCTTGGTCGTTCGATTGTGAACCGTCAGATTTTCAAGCCGTAAATTTGGCATTCTCGATAAAAAAAGATAAATTTGCAAGCTTGCGTTTGCGTATGCAGGCCTGTTTCGTGTAATTATTAAGAGGGAGGTGGATATGATCGAGATCTTCTACAAGCAGGACGGACAGATTATGGTTTCCCAGTCGGAAGCCGATCTTAAAGGAATTTCATATTCAGATGTTGTCTGGATCGACCTTTTCGCTCCTTCGGGCGAAGAGAAGAGGACTGTGGAACAGTTCCTCGGTACTGTCATTCAGAACCGTGCCCAGGCTGAAGAGATCGAGATATCGTCACGATTCTATGAAACGGAGAAAGCGATTTTCGCCAATACCAGCTTCCTTATCCCCGGCCCGGACGAGTACAATGAGGAGACTGTGTCATTCATATTGACCGATGACATCCTGACCACCCTCCGCGAGTGCCCTCTGAAGAGCTTCACCGACCTTCAGCGTCGTATGCTTGCCTTTCCTAAGATGTACGATTCCGGCCATGTTGCCTTCCTGAGCATTCTGGAGCAGCGTATCGACCTTGATGCAGATATGGTCGAGCTGGTTTCAAAAGAGATTACCCAGTATAACAAGAAGGTAAGTCTGGGAGAAGATATCAGCGAGGAATTCCTCATTGACATCAATCAGCTTCAGGACAATACTATGCTCATCCGTGAGAATATAGTCGACAAGCAGCGAGTCATATCAAGCATTATCAAGAGCAAGAAATACCCGCCTGAATATCATTCCAAGCTGAATGTCCTTCTGAAGGATATATCTTCACTGATCAATCATACGAATTTCAGTTTCGAAAGACTCGAGTATCTGCAGAATACAGTTCTGGGTATCATCAACCTTGACCAGAACAAGATCATGAAGGTGTTCACCCTCGTTTCGCTGATGCTGATGCCTCCGACCTTGATTGCAAGCTTCTTCGGAATGAACGTGCGTTTCGGCTGGTTCGGCAATGCCGGATGGTCATGGATTCTTGCCTTGACCCTTATGGCCATATCGACCGTTATCATCTTCGGAATCTTCAAGAGAAGAAAAATGTTTTAATCAATATTAACCTAAAATCAAAAATTATGTTCAATCAGTATTTTGTAGACGTACTTCGCAATAAGTATGCAGATTTCAATGGCAGAGCAAGAAGGTCAGAGTATTGGTATTTCGTGCTTTTTAACTTCCTTATCAGTACTGCTGTAGGAGTTGTAACCGGACTTATCGGAATTGATTGGCTTTCATACATTTATTCTGTAGCTCTCCTTGTACCTGGAATCGCTGTAGGTGTAAGAAGACTTCATGACATAGGAAAGAGCGGCTGGTGGCTCCTTATCTCATTCATTCCGCTTATCGGAGGTATCTGGCTCATCATCCTTATGGCCAAGGAGGGAGATCACGGCAACAATGCTTTCGGTCCTGACCCTAAAGCATAATTTCTTTCGAAACTCTTTGAAAATCGGAAAATTATCCATATTTTTGCGCGCTTTTTGACC
>JBGVCR010000081.1:0-11668 GCA_045118995.1 Candidatus Cryptobacteroides sp. | reverse complement strand
TGAGATCCGTAAGTATCTCTCAAGCCGTCTTGCAAAGGCATCTCTCTCAAAGATCGTTATCGAGAGAACTCTTAAGCTCATCACTGTAACTATCCACGCTGCAAGACCAGGTGTTATCATCGGTAAGGGTGGCCAGGCAGTTGACCTCCTCAAGGAGGAGCTCAAGAAGGTAACCAAGAAGGATGTTCAGATCAACATCTACGAGGTTAAGAAGCCTGAGGTTGACGCTACAATCGTAGCTGACTCAATCGCTCGTCAGATCGAGGGCCGTGTATCATACCGTCGTGCTATCAAGATGGCTATTGCATCTGCAATGCGTGTTGGTGCAGAGGGTATCAAGGTTCAGATCAGCGGTCGTCTCGGTGGAGCCGAGATGGCAAGAAGCGAGATGATCAAGGAAGGTCGTACACCACTCCACACATTCCGTGCTGACATCGACTACGCACTCGCTGAGGCTCACACTAAGGTAGGTGTTCTCGGTGTTAAGGTATGGATCTGCAACGGTGAGGTTTACGGAAAGAAGGATCTCTCTCCTAACGCTGGTATCGCAGCTCAGGCACAGCAGAACAACAGCAACAACAACCGTGGCGGACGCGGCAACGATCGTCGTCGTGGTGGCCGTGGCGGTCGCAGAGACAACAATAAGTAATTGTTACTCTACAATATATGATGAAGGGATGACTGAAAAGTCATCCCTTTTTTGTATATTTGCCCTTTACAGCATAGTTTGTACTTATTCAACCTTGCTTTAGGCTCTCGTCCTTTGTATTGATTGTCATTCTGTGCTATAAGGTGAATTCATGATATAATATTAAAAACCGATAATTATGAAAATCAGATCAATTCTTTTCGCGACCCTTGCAGTCGCAGTGATGGCTTCTTGCGGTGGCAAGGTGTCAGACGTTACAAAGATCAGCGGTACTGTCGTTCCTGAGGGAATAACAGAGGTGAATGTCGTAGTGGGTGAGATCGTGGATACTCTTGTTCCTGTCGTTGACGGAAAATTTGCTATAGATGTTCCAGCTGATGTTACTGTCATAGGTACAGTTTCCGCTGCAAACTATGGAGCCAGTTTCATTTCTGACGGAACACCTCTTACTGTAGTGCTTGATGAGGAGACCAAGATCACTTCTGCTTACCCTGAGATTTCAGTGAATGAGAAGCTTGTCGCTTTCAATGAAGCATCAGAGGCTTATGTCGAGAAGTATCGTTCTACCCAGCAGGAGATCAGAGACGCTGAAGATAAGACCGAGCAGGAGAAGGAGCAGGCTCTCAATGAGTTCTATGAAGGCTTTTTTGCTGAGTACAAAGATTTTAATGTAAAGACTTATACCGAGAATACAGACAATTTCGTTGCGCTTTACGCTCTTCAGAGTCTTATTGGCGAATTTGAGGATTCAAAGCTTGATTCTCTTCTCAATCTCCTTGCTCCGGAGCTTCAGGAGCATAAGTTTGTACAGGGTATGCAGAAAGCAATCAAGGCAAGAATCAATACTGCAGAAGGCAAGCCTTTCATCGATTTTACTGTGAATTCTGTTGTGGGAATGACCCGCAGCGTTCCTCCACAGCCAAAGTATGCAGATGTCAAGTTCTCTGACTATGTAGGTAAGGGCAAGTATATCCTCGTAGATTTCTGGGCTCCTTGGTGTGGCCCTTGCAAGAGGGAGATTCCTAATCTCAAGGCTGTTTATGACAAGTATGCAGGCAAGAATTTCGATATTCTCAGCATCGCTGTGTGGGAGCGTCAGCCTGTTCAGGTAACAATCGATACAGCTGCAGAGCTTGGAATGAACTGGTCGCATATCAACAATGCTGGCAGTGTTCCTACAGAAATCTACGGTGTGGAGGGAATTCCTCATCTTATGCTCATCGGCCCGGACGGCACTATCCTCAAGAGAGGTTTCCATGGTGCAGAGGGCATCAATGCTGCTGTAGCTGAATATCTTGATTAGTGAATATTCAGGAAAAAATAAAGTTGTTTCCGCATTCCCCCGGCGTCTACAGATATTATGACGCTGAGGGGAATGTGATTTATGTGGGTAAGGCCAAGGATCTGCATAAGAGGGTGGCGCAGTACTTTGTAGCACCGGAGAGGCTTACACGCAAGACTGCGGTGATGGTATCAAAGATTGCTGATGCCGAGTTCACTGTGGTGGAGTCTGAGGCTGATGCCCTTTTGCTTGAAAACAATCTCATCAAGCAGTTCAAGCCTCGCTACAACATCCTTCTGAAGGATTCCAAGACATATCCGTGGATATGCGTGAGCAATGACGATTTTCCGAAGGTCTTTCTGACAAGGAAGTTTGTCAAGGATGGTTCGCGCTATTTCGGTCCATACAGCAGCGTGGTTCATGCGCGTAATCTTGTGGAGTTCTTTCACAATGTATATCCTCTGCGTACCTGCAATCTTAAGATAACATCGGATGCCATTCTACGTGGCAAATTCCGTCCTTGTCTGAAGTTTCATATAAAGAAATGCAGAGGCTGCTGCATAGGCGGCATATCCAAGGAGGAATATAGTCAGAATATAGAAGAGATCGTAAGGCTTCTCAAAGGTGGCGGACGCGAAATAATCCAGCATTACAAGGCCTTGATGCAGGAAGCTGCCGCCAATATGGAATTCGAGCAGGCTCAGCTCTATAAGGAGAAGATGCAGTCTCTTGATCAGCATTACAGCAAGTCTGTGATAATGAGCTCGATAGTGGGTGATGTCGACGTGTTCTCACTTGTCATTGACGGACCGGAGGCCTTCGGTAACTTTATGAGAATCAAAGGTGGTGCAGTGGTTCAGTCCCTGAATCTTGGTTTCAAACTGATGATTGAGGAGCCTCAGGAAAGTGTCCTCGCGATGTTTATCGGAGAGATACAGGCCAAGTTCGGTGCGCTCTCGAGGGAGATTGTCGTGCCCTTCAAGCCGGATATGGAGCTTGAGAATGTGGAATTCCGCGTCCCTGTCAGGGGAGACAAGCTGGCTTTGCTGGAGCTCAGCGCCAGAAATGCCAAGGAAATGCGTCTGAATGCCCTCAAGCAGCAGGAACATACGGATCCGGATGCTTATAAGAATATGGTGATGGAATCTCTTCAGAAGCAGATCGGCATGAAGGAGCTTCCTGTACATATCGAGTGTTTCGACAATTCCAATATCCAGGGAACGAATCCGGTATCTGCCTGTGTGGTTTTCCGAAACGCTGTTCCGTCCAAGAAAGATTACAGGCATTTCAAGGTGAAGACAGTCGTCGGGGCGAATGACTATGCCACAATGAAGGAGGTCGTTAACAGACGATATTCCCGGTTGCTGCAGGAGAATCCAGAGGATCTGCCTCAGCTCGTTGTGATCGACGGTGGCAAGGGACAGCTTGCTTTCGCCTATGAGGCGCTGGCTGAGTTAGGATTGACTGAGAAATTGACCGTCATCGCCCTGGCGGAAAGGATGGAAGAAGTCTACCGCGTGGGAGATCCCTATCCGATGTTCATTGACCGTAATTCTCCGGCACTCAAGGTGCTGCAGCACATAAGGGATGAAGCACACCGCTTTGGTATCACTTTCCATCGCAAGCTGCGTGGCAAGGCTCAGATCGAGTCTGCATTGCGTTCGATCAAGGGAGTGGGGGAGAAGACCGAGCAGAGATTGCTCCTAAGATTCGGAAGTGTAGCAAGGATTGCTGCTGCTCCGTTGGAGGAACTCTCGGAAGTTGTCGGCCCTCAGTTGGCATCATTGATATTGAAAGAACTTAATAAGGAATATGAAGAATAAGGTATTGTCTCTTTACGATTGGTTCCTGATAGCAGGAGTCATTGTTTCTAATATTGTTTATTCTGTGATGACCGGTACCCTCGATGTGATCGGTTCGGTAGCCGGCATTACAGGCGTGCTATGCGTCGTTCTGGTGGCAAAGGGAAGTATCTGGAACTATCTCTTCGGTCTGGTCAATGTCTCTCTCTATGCCTATATTTCTTATAAGGCCTCGCTGTATGGAGATGCCGGACTGAATGCTCTGTATTATCTCCCTATGCAGTTCATCGGATGGTGGCAGTGGAGAAGGAGGGGAGCAGCTGTATCTGAGGCAGAGGCTGACGGAAAGGGAGTGCAGGTGAAGGCAAGAAGGTTCAATTGGAGACAGAGGGCTGTGCTGGCGCTCAGCTGTACAGCCGCTGTAGTGACAATGGGTTTCGTGCTGAAAGAGGTCGGCGACCCTCAGCCTTTCAAGGATTCTGCCACTACAGTACTAAGTATAGTGGCCCAGGCCCTTATGGCACTTGCGTTTATGGAACAGTGGGCTTTGTGGATCATCACCAATGTCATCAGTGTTGCCATGTGGGCTATCTGTGTGGTTCGCGGAGAGGCTCATGCAGGTGTTATGGTAATTATGTGGGTATTCTATCTTCTTAACTCTGTCAACGGTATGAGGGTCTGGCTGAAACTCAGCAAAAGACAGTAAATGTCTTTAAATTTTCATTTTTCGTTTTTTTTTATTTAATTTGCAACGTTTTTTTAGCGCAAATACGTGTAATAAAATACTAATTATAAATTTAAAATTTAACGTTATGGCTAATATTGCAGAAGACGTAAAGGCAATCATCGTTGAGAAACTCGGCGTAGATGCTTCTGAGGTTACTGAGACAGCAAGCTTCACTAACGATCTCGGTGCTGATTCACTTGACATCGTAGAGCTCATTATGGATTTCGAGAAGAAGTTCGATATCGAGATTCCAGATGATGACGCAGGTGACAAGATCGCAACTGTAGGCGACGCTATCAAGTACATTGAGGACAAGGTAAACGCTAAATAGTTTCCGTCTGAAATAAACAGAAAGGGCAGGTCAATCGACCTGCCCTTTCTTGTTGTAACTTGCCTGTATTATTCTGCTGTCTTCGGCGCTGAGAATGTGAGCTTCAGCTGAGGCTTTGCGCCTGCTGATTCAGGACCGTTGAGAACTCCGTAATAATATCTGTCTTTGTCAAGCTCCATTGTGGAAGTTCCTGTAGAACTGTTGCCGTATGAGCTTGCATACATGGCCATCATGTAGTAGTTGTAGTAGTTGCTGCCATATCCATAGCCACCGTATCCGCCATATCCGCCGTAACCACCGTAGCCGTATCCGCCATATCCACCGTAACCATAGCCGTATCCGTATGGATCGTACATCATGCTGTTGTAGTATGAGTTGTACATGAGGTTCTGGTAGTAGTCGTTCATAGCGTTGCTGTTACTTGATTCTTCCTTGACCTCTTCATGCATGATAAGGAACCAGATATCGTATTTCTCGATATTCTTATCGTAGTCCTTGTCGTTTTCGTCCAGCTTGAGGATTTCCTGCACATGGTGGCTTACATCAGGTGAATAGATTGAAAGAGAACGGTTTATGTCGCCCTGATTCTCGGTTTCTATGCTTGAATCTGTGAGTCCTGCATAGGATACGTAACCACCTTCCGAGCTTCTCAGACGTACTGTCGGGCTGAGTACCATAGGATATGCGTCAAGGGCTTCATAGCCGCCTTCCACCTCATATGGGAGAATGATTGTAGCCTTGTTGATTACCACCTCTGAAGGGTCTTTGATACCGGCCTGGACGATCTGCTCGTTAAGAATCCTTTTGATCTCTCTGGCTTTTACTACAGGCTTGATTCCGCTGCCGCCTTCGATATATATCTTGTCTGTAGCCATTACTCCATCTTTCTGGAATTCTCCGTAAGTGTCGTGGTCGCTGGCGTTGAATGCGAACTGCGTCGGGTATGAAGTGGCATCATCCTTCATGAATTCTCCAGGACCGAAGAAAAAGAAGAAAGAAGTGTCAACCGGTTCTCCGTCGTATTCGGCAGTGAATTTGAGCTGAGCGTAATTGCCCTGTACATAGCCGTCAGATGCGAGGATGCCGAGGTCGAACATGTTGATTCGTCCTCCGTCTCCGCCAGGCATGTCTGTAGTGATGTAGATGCCGGGTACCTGCTGGACATAAAGGTCCATGCTGTCGAGATCAGCTTTTTTAACCTTTTCGATAAATCTTTCAGTGAATTCTCTGCTGAAGTCGAAAGAAAGGGAGTCTCCGCCATCGTATACCGGAGTACCTACGGTAATCTGCTCTTCAGTGTCAAGGTATTCGGTGCGGATATCCGGGTTCATGAACGCTCCCATATAAAGCACGGTAGAGTCGAGAGCCTTCTTCAGTTCTGATACGCGTACGTTCTGGAGCATCTTGAGCTGTTCTTTCTTTGCCACTGAAAGTGTGTCGCGCACAGCTGTGAAGTGGAACTGTCTGATTTTCGTGTTCTTACCGAAGTCGAGAGTATCATACAACGGCACAAGAGTAAAGCTTGTGCTCTTCAGGCTTGTACCGAAACGGCTGTCTTTGACAGCTCCGAAAGTGAATCTTGTAGTGCTGTAGCCTGAAAGACTGTCGGACATCTGCATGCGGACTTCCTTGAGGTCCGCAGCCTCAGGAGTATATACATCCCACTTCTGATCGGTAGGGATGAAGTTTTCTCCAAGCTCCTCGTTGATGGCTACGCAGGCTGCAGAGCCAAGCAGTATCGCACCGATAGCCGCAAGGCGGCTGACTCTGCTGAAAAAATTGAAATTCATTATAAATTGTCGTAAAAACTGTTGTAATCTTCAATGTATGAGCCGTCTGTCATTGACTCTGCCTTGTAAGGGAGTATCGGAAGTCCGGCTTCCTTGCAATATGTGACAATCTCCTCGTTCACATCTGCCGATCCGAGGATGATGCCATCAGAATAATCGGCTGCCAGCTTCGCAAGATTTATGCCAGTAGGGTCGGAAAGCACCTCCACATCCTTGTCGGTCACACTGCCGAACGGAATTCCTTCCTTGAAGTCCGCAGGGAACGAGACAGGGGTGTCGTCATATATGGAAAGAACTACCTTGCTGTTTGAGAAGATAGGGTCGTCGATGTATGCTTTCTTGAGATAAATCGGCAGGATGTGCGAGATCCATCCCTGACAGTGGATGACATCCGGTGCCCAGCGGAGTTTCTTCACTGTCTCAAGGACACCTCTTGCGAAGAAGATCGCCCTCTCGCCATTGTCCTTGAAGAATTCTCCGTTTTCGTCGCAATATACGCTCTTGCGGTGGAAATAATCCTCGTTATCAATGAAATACACCTGCATTCTTGCTGCTGAAATGGAAGCCACCTTGATTACGAGCGGCCTGTCTACTTCATTGATGACGATGTTCATGCCTGAAAGTCGGATCACTTCGTGAAGCTGATTCTTTCTCTCATTGATACATCCGTATCTTGGCATAAATGATCTGATCTCCTTCTTCCTTTCCTGGATGCCCTGAGGAAGGTATCTTCCTATGTTTGCAATCTCGGATTCCGGAAGATAAGGTGTTATCTCCGAATTGACAAACAGAACTCTTTTGACAGAATTACCCATACTGCTTATTTTTAATGACAAAATCAGTACAAAGGTAAGATTTTTTTTTGATATTTCATTATCTTTGACCCCAATTGGGTTTATCGTATGAGTAAAGCAGAGAATAAGATAATGCGCAGGAGGCTTATGAACGCCTATCTTTCGTCGGTGATCAGCATCAGTCTGGTCCTGCTTCTGGTGGGTGTCGCAAGTATGCTTCTGGTAAATGCGAAGAGTGTATCCGACTATTTCAAGGAAAACATGCAGGTGTCCGTGCTGATGAAGCAGAATGTGTCGGATGAAAAGGCGCTCGAATTCAAGGAAAGGCTCGAGAGCGAGAGATATATAAAAAGCACGACATTCATATCAAAGGAACAGGGCCAGAGAGAGCTTGCAGCCCAGCTTGGAGAGGATTTTCTGGATGTTTTCGAGACTTCTCCGATCCCCGTGTCGATCGATGTCACTCTGACGGCCGACTATGTTTCGGCGGACAGCCTGGAAATGGTGAGGGCAGAGATCTCGGAAAGCAATATCGTGGATGAGGTGGTGTACCAACGTTCGCTGGTGGATGCTCTGAATGCCAATCTCAGCAGGATCTCATTCATTCTGGGAATATTCATAACGCTTCTCCTGTTCATCTCTTTTGTGCTGATAAACAATACTGTACGTCTGAATGTCTTTGCGAGGCGATTTACTATCCACACAATGAAACTTGTGGGTGCTACGCGATCGTTCATCCGTGCTCCGTTTCTTGTCCAGTCTGCGTTTCAGGGGCTGTTCGCCTCCTTCATCGCCATCATCATACTCGTGGGCCTTATGTTCCTGATGAGAAGCGAATTCGCACAGCTTTTCGAAATATTCAGAATGGATCTGCTGCTGATAGTGATAGGTATCGTGATCGTTTCGGGTCTGGTGATCTGTCTGGTCAGCACATATTTTGTGGTGAACAAGCTCATTTCTCTTAGAAAGGACGAACTTTATTATTAATATCATCCCCGCTCTGTCAGGGAGTTAAACAAACAAAAATGGAAAACAATACACAAATGGCAATCACTCCGAAAGGACTCAAATACCTCCTTGTCGGTCTTATCGTTATGATTTCAGGTTACATCCTCATGATGGGAGGCGGCAGCGAAGATCCCGAGGTCTTCAATTATGCTATGTTCGATTTCCGCAGGATGGTGGCAGCTCCGATCGTCATCATACTTGGAATCGTGATAGAGATTGTGGCGATAATGGGAGTTTTCAAATCGAAGAAGGAGGAATAGCATGGAGTGGTTTGAGGCTGTGCTTCTCGGTCTGATCCAGGGACTTACAGAATTTCTGCCGATCAGCAGCAGTGGTCATCTGGAGATTGGTAAAGTCCTTCTGGGCGTGGAGACTCAAGATGATCTTCTTTTCACCACAATGGTCCATGCCGCTACAGTTCTCAGTACGATTGTGGTATTCCGCAAGCAGATCTGGGATCTTCTGAAAGGGTTCTTTTGCGGACTTAAGGACTGGAAGGTCGCAAAAGACGAATTGGGTAAAAGATATCTCGTGTGCAACGACCAGACTGATTATCTTCTGAAGATTGTCCTTTCAATGCTTCCGGTGATGGTAGTGGGACTCTTCTTCAAGGATTCGGTGGAGGCTCTCTTCGGATCGATTCACGTGGTGGGAGGCGCGCTTATTGTTACAGCTGTGCTGCTTTTCTTCTCTGATTATGCTTCAAGGCCGGGCGTGAGATCGATATTCCCTGCCAATGAATACAGAAACGGAATCTCATATTGGCAGGCCTTTGCGGTGGGTCTGGGACAGGCTTTTGCTGTGGTTCCCGGTCTTTCCCGCTCCGGTACTACCATTTCAACCGGACTTATATGCGGTGTGAAGAGGGAAGTGATGGCTCAGTTCTCATTCCTCATGGTTCTTGTCCCTATTCTTGGCGAGACATTCCTGGAAATAGTGGGAGGTGAGTTCGGGGCATCTTCTGTAGGAGCGCTTGCCCTGGTATTGGGCTTTGTGTCAGCTTTTCTTTCCGGACTTTTTGCATGTAAGGTGATGATAGCTCTTGTCAAGAAAGCTAAGCTCGGCTGGTTTGCCCTTTATTGTCTTATTGCTGCGGCCTGCATATTCATTTTTGCCTGATTGGCATTGTCAGGAGCGTAGCGACGTGATAATCTTTACATTATGAGAGAAAAACATCTGACATATTTCGTATCAGACGTTCATCTCGGTCTGCAGGTTGCTGATCCTGCCGGCCGGGAGCGTCGTTTTGCAGATTTTCTCGGCAATCTTCCGGAAGAGACGGAGGCCTTGTATCTGCTTGGAGATATCTGGGACTTCTGGTACGAATACAGAGATGTGGTTCCGAAAGGGTATATAAGGGTGTTTGCGGCGCTTCAGCAGCTGATGGACAGGGGGGTGAAGGTTTATTTTTTTCAAGGCAATCACGATGTCTGGACTTACAGTTATTTCGAGGAACTGGGAATGGTGAAGCTGACCCAGCCTTGTGTGGTGGAGATCCAAGGAAAGCGTTTCTGTCTGGGTCATGGTGACGGTCTGGGTCCGGTTCCTTTCGGATATCGTTTTCTTCGCGGGCTTTTCCATAACCGGGTGGCACAGGTCTTATTCAGTACCCTGCATCCTTGGCTGGCCTTCAGATTCGGCAACGGGTGGTCTAAGAACAACCGCCTCGCTCATGATGTGAAATATGAGTTCGGCGGCGAAAATGAGCCTTTGTATAAGTTTGCGCTCGATTTTGCAGCCGGGAATGATATCGACTACTTCATCTTCGGACATTATCATTGTTCCGTGAATATGACAATGCCTTCCGGCGCGCGTTTTATGATATTGAAGGATTGGATTGCTTCATCGCCATACCTCGTTTTTGATGGTACCGATGTTCTTTGATTATCATCCGTCTGCATGCTTCTGTATTGTCGTTCTGAGGAGCGCAGCGACGTGAGAATCCCTATCTGTATTTCTCTGGAATAGGCATTTCCGGAGGATCCTTCCAGAATATCGACCAATAGAAAGCCGGGAAATCTCCCGCTTCCCAGATCTGGACCAGCTCTTCAGTCGCTGCGTCCTCTCCTTCCGGATCATACGGCTTCTTCAGGTCGGATCCGAACATCTTGGCTATGCCTTGCCAGAAACCGGCAGTGATGCCGCTCTTGTATCCTTTTATTATATTATAGGATGACTTACCGACCTCTCTGTCAACAAGTTTCATGATTAGGGCTCCCTGGCTTACGGTCAGACTTCTCATCTGGCTTTCGAAGACTGAGAAGAGCTCCTTCTGTACTTTATTGATGTATTTTTCTCTTTTTATGCCTTTGAGGTTTTCTGCAGCGATCACGCTGTCGGCTTCTATTACCAGTTTCTTTGCTACCAGGGCGTATGGGTATGCCTTGCTGAAATTATGTACAAGGCGATAATATTGTCTCCACTCTCTTCCTTTCATCTTCGGCAGTCTCGAGTATACCTTGGAAGCCCTGATCTGGTCAATGTATATCGTGTCATTGCCTTCTACAATGAATTCCAATATGCCTTCCTGTGCTGGAGCGGGCTTCGGTCTCACCTGTTCGACGGTCACCTTCTCCTTTTCCTTCTTTTTCTTCTTGAACAATTGCGCATGACAGTCCGCGGCCCCTCCAGTCAGAAGGACAATCGCCGTAAAGGCAGCAGCAATATGTCGGAATGGTTTTATCACGTTGCAAAATTAGCAAATCATCATTGATCTGCAAATTCCTTGCCTTACGCCCAGCCTTGTGCTCTCTCGGATCGGGACGGGCAGAGTTCAACAGGTTTGTATATACTTCTGATGGCTTTTGCCGATAAAATGTCTGAGGCAAGGTCGTGACAATGCTGTGCCGGGATGACCGGAGGGGCTGATGCAGCGATCTTGGACGTGGTCTGATAGTAGCGTCGGTACATGGAAACGGTAATCCATGTACCGACGCTCAGCCCTTCGTGCCAAAGTGTTCGGACTTCCGTTTGCCTGTGGTCGAAAATGTGCGGAAGTTTTTATGAACACCATCCGTAACCTAATGAAAACGCGTGACTTAGCATGTGGAAACATTGGTCGAAAATATGTGAAAAATTTTCAATATGGTATTGCGGTTTCAGAAAAAATTACTACCTTTGCATCCCAATAATTGAGGACGACTACGCCCAACCAGCTGATACTCAATTAGTTAGGGATATTGTGAAATATTTTCATTAAAAGTAATAGAACAATGTTACAACCAAAGAAAACCAAATTCAGAAGGCAGCAGAAAGGCCGCATGAAAGGTCTCTCACAGAGGGGAA